>CAJXVA010000206.1 GCA_913061055.1 uncultured Pseudomonadota bacterium | reverse complement strand
AGAGAGGTCTCGTGGGCTCGGAGATGTGTATAAGAGACAGGGCGCTGGCTGGTCCGTCACGCCGATCCTTCAACCCTTGGCCGACGCCGACCTCCTGGGCGACATCACCGTGCTGAGCGGACTCGACAACGCGCCTGGTCAATCCGATGGGGCGGGCGACCACGCGGCGGGGACGGGCTCGTTCGCGACGGCGGTGCACGTCAACAAGTCCGAGACGGAGATCACCAACGGCACTTCGCTGGATCAGGCCTACGCGGAGTTCATCGGGAAGCAGACCCCGGTGCGGTCCATGCAGCTGGGCATGGATGGCGGCGGCAACGTCGGCAACTGCGATAGCGGATACGGGTGTGCGTACGTCCGCAACATCTCCTGGCAGGGCAACACTCCGCTGCCCAAGCTCACCGAGCCGCAGACCGCCTTCGACCTGTTGTTCTCCGGCTTTGATCCCGGGGCCTCGGCCGCGGAGTTGCAGCGCATCAAGGCGAAGCGTCTGAGCGTGCTCGACCACGCGCTCGACGATGCGGCGGCGTTGCAGGCCAAGCTTGGCGCGACCGATCGGGTCAAGATGGAGCAGTACCTCGACTCGGTCCGAGACCTCGAACTTCGCGTTCAGGCCGAGCCCGATGCGCCCGCGTGCGAACTCGAGCCGGACTTTCCTGGCGAGGCCGGGGGGGACATCGACTCGCGGGTTGCGGTGATGCTCGACATCATCATCAAGTCCTTCCAGTGCGACCGGACTCGCGTGGTCTCGTTCATGTTGGCCAACGGGGCCTCGGGTCGCGACTACGGCTTCATTGGCGCGCCCGGTGGGCACCACAACCTGTCGCACCACGGCGGCTCGCAGCCGACGCAGGACATGCTCACGATCATCGACCGGTGGGAGATCGAAAAGCTCACCTACCTGCTTCGAGGTCTCAAGGAGTCTCCCGAAGGCGCGGGAAGCAACGTGCTCGAAAACAGCATGGTCTTCTTCTCCTCGGAGATCGAGGACGGCAACAGCCACAGCCACAACAACATGCCGGTCCTCGTGGGTGGTCACGGCGGTGGAACCATGCCGGTTGGGCAGCACCTGCAGTTCGACGGGGACCCCTTGGCCAACCTGTTCGTCGACATGCTGCAGAAGCTCGGCACGGACACGAACAGCTTCGGCGACGACGGGACTGGGCCCCTGGGGATCTGACCGCCGTGGGCCGGGTCTCGCAAGGGCCTGGGTCGGCAGGCACGGAGAGTGGGCGTGGGCGGCAGCGGCGCGATGAGCCGGCCGGCAGCTTTCGTGTCATCATCCGCCGATGCGTCGGATCGGCTCGGCTGCTTTCGTCTCCGCTTGGATCGTCACGGGTTGCTTGAGCCCGGACGTGTCGTTGTCGGATGACGACACCGACGCCGGGACGTCGGAGCCGAGCACCGGTGTCGAGGAAGCGTCCTCCGGGCCGGACTCCTCGAGTACGTCGTCCGGCTCTGAGAGCGGCGGCGTCACGACGACGGTTGACCCGACCACGGGGGAGGAGAGCGTGTGCGACGCGACCCCGCTGAGGGTGGCGACCTTCAACATTGAGGCCGTCTCCAGCCCTGGGAGTGACCCGTTCGTCGGGCTCGCGGCCTCCATCGCGCGCATCGGCGCAGACGTCGTGTGCATGCAGGAGGTCAACGAGGGCGAAGAAGGGTGGGTGTCCGATCTGGCCCAGGCCGCGGGGTACTCGGTGGTCGCCCTGGCTGACCCGTCGCCGGCGATCGGAGGCGATATCTTCAACGCCTGCATCTCTCGCATCCCGATGGAGCTGATCGCCAGCTATGGAGGCAGCTCGCTGAGCAGTGATCCGGGCGCCAACGACGTGGGCCGCGACATTCTCGCAGTCAGAGTCCAGCCGGAGCCGGGCTGCTACGCCGCGCTGTTTACCGTGCACCTGAAGTCCGGTGGTGACTACGAGGACCTGTTCCGTCGACAGGTCGAGGCCGAGCGCTTGGCTCGAGGCGTCCGGCTGTATCGCGAGAACCGGCCAGCCGATGGGCTGATCGTGCTCGGCGACTTCAACGAACAACTCGACGACGATGACCTGGGGACTTCGCTCGATGAGGTCCCGCCGTTGCCAGCGTCGTACGAGCTTGGCAGCGACATTGACGTGCCGCTGCGCTACCACCCCTTCGACGTGCTCACGACCCAGGGCTTTCAGATCGCTCCGGCGTTCCATGAAGACTCGGCAAACGACGGCACGTTCATCGGAGGCAACTTCAGTTCCCGGCTCGACTACGTGATCTACGGACAGGCGCTGTTCGAAGGTGCCGAGGTCTACAACGCCTGCTCCGACAACGGTGGCGACGACGACCCGCCGGGAGGATGGCTGCCCAAGGAGGGCCAGCCGCTCGCGTGTTACTCGTCGCAGATCGCCTCCGATCACCTCTCGGTGTTCGCCGACTTCGTCCTTCCATAGCCGGCGGCCAACGTCTAGACACCGGTCCGGCCGGACGAGCCAGTGGGGCCGACCGCGGGGCCGCGCGAAATCGACACGACTTCGGGAACATGATCCCGCGCGTCGGTACCACCGGTGGCGATGTTCTTTTCTGCCACTCGTGCTCCGCTTCCTATTCTCCTTCTGTGCGCCGGCGTGCTCGGAGGCTGCGACCCCGAGGCCGAGTCGGACCTCTTGCTCGACGAGGACGAACTGGGGTTCGACGAAGAAGACGCGCAAGAGCGTATCGAGGACGCGCTTGCGCCGATCGATACCAGCAATGCCGTTCGCAACGCCGTGGTCCGAGTCGGCGGGTGTACCGGCACGCTGGTCGCACCAGACATGCTCCTGACCGCAGCGCACTGCGGCTACGGCAACACCGCCTACTTCAACGGCGGATGGACCACGCTGCCCTCGCCGGTCCCGGTCTCGTTCGGGCCGGACCGGGACGCACCGCTTTCGACCTCCCGGACTGCGATCGCCGTGAGCGCCCCGACTCTTCACACCGGGGGGCCTTCTTGGACGGACGACATGGTGTTGCTGCGGCTCAACGCGTCGGTTCCCGCCAGCGTTGCCGTGCCCCGTCCGGTCTACCTCGATCGACCCGCGCCGTTGGAGCGCTACTCCACCATGACTCCCGAGACAATCTTTCAGGTCGGTTACGGAGGCGGACGAGATCGCCGCATGATGACCGGCAGTGACTACCTAGACTGGGAGTCGGTCCCCGGTCGACAACACACCGCGTTCACGTACGACGCAGATGAGGCGGGCCCGGGCATCGGCGATCGCGGCACGAATATCGAAGGCGGCGATTCGGGCGGCCCGATGCTCCTCGGCGGCGAAGAAGGATACGTCTTTGGGGTGTTGAGCCACTGGGCGCCGACGGGAATCGCCACGTTTGCGGTCGGAACGACGGGCGACAGGTCGCCCATCCGAGCGTGGCTGACCGGGAAGCTCCCCACCCAGAAGTCCGACTTCCACATCCTGAACATCGCACCGGGCGGCTGCACCGGATCGGGCGGAAACCCCCAACTCGCGGTGACCGTGGAGAACGCTGGTGTGGTTTCCAAGGGGGTGTGGGTCGACGTGTTCACGGGCCTCTCCGCTGCGCCGTCGGTGGGCCAGTTGTCCTCGATCTACACGCATACCGGTTGGGTGGCTCCAGCGGAGATCAAGACCATCTACGTCGAGATCGACAATGGATTCACGAGCGGATGGTTCGACGTGATCCTGGATACCGTGACCTCGGTCGACGAGTTGGACGAAGGCAACAACGTGAGCTGGAAGAACCTGAGTCTTCCCGACTGCAGCTTCGGTTGACCCAACGCTAGGTGCGCTTGGCCTCGCCCGAAGGGGCGGAGCTATGGCTCGCCCCGTAGCTTCTGGAGCTGTTCCTTGACGGACTCGACGGACTCGACGGACTCGACGGACTCTGCGGCTGAGAGCAGAGCGAGGCTTTGCTCGGCTCTCTGGATTGCGTCGCGACGTTGCCCGAGGGCGTCGAGAACCTCGGACTCTGCCAAGAGAAGGCCGGCGAGCTGCGGATTCTCGGGGTCGACTTCAGGGCCAGTTCGGGCTGACTGAAGCATGTTCAGGGCATCGGCTGCGCGGTCCAAGCCGATGAGTGCTCTCGCGCGGAGAATCAGGGCTGTGTGTGCCCCCGGGTCTCCGGGCGGTCGGAGCTTCGCGTCGAGAACGATCAATCGGTCCGCCGAGCGCAGAGCATCCTCGAAGTCCCCGAGTTTCAACCCTACCCGCGCAAGCGTGGCGAGCGGGGCGGCGGTTCTCGGGTGGCTGTCGAGCCCGTGCTCCGTGTAGATCCCCAGAGATGCGCGTGCATGCGTTGTGGCGAGTTCGAGCTTGTCGTCGAAGTAGGCCGCTTGGGAGAACCCTGCGTGCATGCGGGCTCGTACGGGGGACGAGGTGTCGCCGAGGCCATCGAGGACGCGCTGGATCTCCTCGAACTCCCGCAGCGCACAGTTCCACCTACGCAACTGCATGCATGCGTTCGCTGCGTTGTTTCGATACGTAACCAGGGTCCGGTTGCCCGCGCCCAGGTCCGTCGTTGCGATCGCGACGGCTTCGAGGAAGAGGCGGCGCGACTCGGCCGCTTTCCCGAGCTTGGCGAGCATGGTCGCCTGATTGTTGATGTACGACGACAGAGTTGAGCCCTTGAGGCCTTCGGCACGGGCCAGTAAGACCGCCTCCCCGAACAGCACACGTGCTTCCTCGGTCTTCCCGCGTGCGTCCATGAGCTGGCCGTGCGCGTTCAGGAGGCGAGCGCGGTCGCGGGGTGGGTCGCCAATCCGGGCGAGCATGACTTCGCCAACTTCCAGCCACGCACTGGCGGCATCGGTGTCTCGCTTGGACTCGAGGGCCAGCCACACCCGGGAGATCCACAACGAAGCGACGAGTCCGTCGTCCTCGGCCACGCTTCCATCGCGGAGTGCCCCGGCCATCCAGCGCTCGGCGGCCTCGAACTCGCCCTGGCTCTGGCTGACGCGAAACAGCGCGGCCTTGGCCCGGGCGGCGCCGCGGGGCAGGCCGGACTCTTCGGCGGTGTGCAGTGCGTCCTCTGCGTGCGACTGGGCGTCGTCAAGTCGGCCGAGGCTCAACATCGCGCTTGCACCTGCGAGGGTCCTCTCGACCGGGATCAGTGCGTCGGCGTAGTTCTCGGCAATGTCGAGCTCCGGTCGCTCGCCGGTACACCAGGTGGGCCTCGGCAAACTGGAGGCCGCTTCCATGGCGAGTGCAGCGGTAGGACGATCGATGCTTTGAAGCGCTCCGTTGAGCGTGTCCAGCTGGGTCCGTTGTAGTTCGAGGCATGCGCGCTGTGGTCTGACGGTCTCCGGTGTCCGTCCGCCCTCACACAGCGACCCGGCCTCCGCTCGCCATGCTTCCACGAAGCTATCGACCCGTGCCTCGTACGCTGCAGCGATCTCGTCCGCGTCGGGATGGCCACTGCCGACGAACCCTTGGTGCAGGCCGTTTCGGACCTCGCGGGACCAGCTCGTATCAACGTGTGCCTGCTGGACATCGCAGAGACTTGGAGGTCCGGCGAGCACTGCCGCGCCCACGATGGTTCCCGCAGCGGCGACGGCAATACCCAGTCGAAGTGGCCAACGTCGCATCGCCCCCTCCAGTGCTGACGCGAGGGCTTGCATGGATGGAAAGCGCGCGTCAGGGTCGACGCTGAGGCCTCGGTCCAAGACGGACAGGACCGCCCTGGGCAGCCGGTGATCTGGTTGTGCCATTGTCCGTCGCCCCTGGCTGACACTGACACTGAGCTCCCAGACGTTGCTGCCTTCGAAGGGGCGTGTCTGGGTCAGGGCCTCGTAGAGAGCAACGCAAAAACTGAACTGGTCGCTCTTGGCGGTGGAACCATGTCCCTCAAACTCCTCGGGAGCCATGTACGCGGGCGTACCGACCATGGGCACGGATTCAGCCGTCTCACCGACGCCCGGATCTTGGGTCGCCGCAGTCTTGGCCCTTCCGGCGACGCCGAAGTCCATCACGAGGACACGTCCGTCGTCCGCGACCATGGCGTTCTCCGGTTTGATGTCGCGGTGGATCAGACCTGCGGCATGCACTGCGCTCAGGCCCGCCGCGACCTTACGATACTGCTCGAGGGTTTCATCCAGGGACCGGGTGCCGGTGCGCTGCCAGGTCCGCAACGTCTGTCCCTGGATGAACTCCATCGCAATGAACGCCTGCTCCCCGAAGTGATCGGCGTCGTAGACGGTCACAACGTTCGGGTGCGACACCCTCGCCAACGCGCGGGCTTCTTCGAGCATCCCGTCGGTGCTGATCCCCGGCGGCAGGAGCTTGATTGCGACCTTGCGGTCAAGTCGCTTGTCGTAGGTGAGCAGAACGACCCCCATCGAGCCGCGGCCGAGCTCGGAGAGTCTGATGTAGCGGCCCTGCAATGCCGAGGGTCCAAGCTCCGCGTCCGCTGCGGGGGCTTCGTCCTCCGGTGCAAGGGTAGCGTCTAGGTCGTTCATCGGGCGGCGAGTCGGTCGTTCGACTACTTGTTGGCCTCGGCGATGGCGTCCGCGACAGCGGCGGCGACAACGTCAACCTCCTCGAGCGCGTTGGGCCAGTGCGGGGCGAAGCGAAGGCGTCCATCGGGAATCGACGCCGACACGCCCCGGGCTGCGAGCCGTTCGGGGAGCTTGGTGGGCTCGAACGCCTCGGGGACGTCGAAGGCAAGGACGCCGGAGCGTTCCCCTGGAGAGGGCGAACGCAGGGAGGTGAGGCCGAGCGCGGTGAGCTTGGGCTCGAGCGCGTCGTGATAGCGCTGCACGTGCGCGAAGATGTCCTGCACACCGATGCTCTGGATCAGGTCCAAAGCGGTGTGCATCGCGACGAATCCCAGGGTGTTGTACGCGCCGCCTTCGACCATGCTCGCGTCGGTTTTGATCGGTCGATCATAGCGAAGGTGGCCCGGCCCATCGAACAAGAAGCCGAGGCCGTCTTGGTGGCTGAGCCACGCGGAGAGTCGCGGTCGAAGCCGCGGGCCGAGGCTCTCTCGGACATAGATGAATCCGCTGCCCTCCAGCCCCATCATCCACTTGTGTCCGCCGCAGCTGGCCATGTCGACCCCGAGCTTCTCGAAGTCCAGCGGCACGACGCCGCAGCCCTGGATCGCGTCCACGAACACGGACGCTCCGTGGCGGTGAGCAAGCGCCGAGATGGCCATCAGCGGCATCCGCATGCCGGTCTGGAACTGCACCGCTGAAACTGCGACGACCTTGGCACCGGCCCGCAGCGCGACATCGAGCTGGGCCAGGCCGTTGCCGGGGTCGGGGCTGCCGAAGTCCGCGGCGTTGATGCGATGGATGTCGAGACCGTACAGCGACGCGGCTTGTTGCCAAGGGGTGACGTTGGTCGGGAACTCTCCGTCCAACAACACGACGCCATCGCCGGTCTCCCACGGGTAGCTCATCGCGGCGAAGACCACACCCCAAGAGGTGTTCGGGACGAAGCCGATCTCGCCCGGCTGGACGTTCACCAACGTGGCCAGCGAGGCGCGCAACACCTCGCGTTGCTCGAGATAGGTCATGAACGCGCCCATCCCCTGCTGGGTGTACTGCGACAGACACTGCGCGACGGCGGCCTGAACCGGGGCCGAGGGCGGCGAGATCGCGGCGTGGTTGAGGTACGCCTTGGGACTGAGATCCGGGAAAAGGCTGCGGTCTCCGAGCGTCGCGGTGGGGGCCATGGCGACTCGATGGTACCTGTCGGGGCGTGGCGAGACCGTGCGGTGGCTTGCAAACGGGGTAGGCGACGGTTAGGTCCCTTCCGTGAAGGCCGACGTTGCCATCGTAGGTGCGGGATTGGCGGGCATCGTCTGCGCGCGGCGGTTGGTGGAGGCTGGACGCTCGGTCGTCTTGTTCGACAAGGGGCGCAAGGCTGGCGGGCGGTTGTCGACCCGGCGGGCTGAGCCCACTCGGTTCGACCACGGGGCACCGCTGTTCACCGCCCGTTCGTCGGCCTTTGTCACGGAGGTCCAGGGCTGGGCCGAGCGCGGCATCGTCGGAGCCTGGGACGGCCGGTTCACGGAGCTGCGGTCCAACGGCACGCGGGCGCCGTGGCTGTCGTCGGCCTGGGTGGGCACGCCGTCGATGAGTGCGATCCCTGCAGCACTGGTCGAAGGGCTCGACGTCCGAACCCAGGTTCGTGTGGGTTCGGTGGTGTCGCAGGAGGGTGCATGGACGCTCGAGGATGAGCATGGCGTTGGCCTTGGAACGTTCGGCACGGTCCTGGTCAACACGCCCGCCGGTCAGGCTTCGCCCCTGCTCGCCGCGGTGCCCCGCCTGCGAGACGCCGCCGCTGCGGTGGAGATGAACCCGTGTTGGGCGGTCATGATCGTTCCCGAACAACCCTGGGATCCGGGGTTTGACGCCGCGCAGTTCGATGAGGGCCCCTTGTCTCGTGCCGTGGCGCAGGCCGCCAAGCCCGGACGGGACGCGACCGCGGGGTGGGTCGTTCACGCCGAAGCCAGCTGGACGCACGCCCATTGGGAGTCCCCCCCCGAGCAGGTCACCCAGACCCTGGTCGCGGCACTCGAGGACGTCGCGGAGCATCCGATCGGAAGCTTGCGGTTCAGCAGCGCACACCGCTGGCGCTACGCTCGAGTGGCGCAGGGATTGCCGGCGGGTTGCCTCTGGGATGCGTCGATGCGCCTGGGCGCATGCGGAGACTGGTGTGGAGGACCCGGGCTGGAGGGTGCCTGGATCAGTGGGCACGCTCTTGCGGCGCGCGTTGGGTAGCCGCAGCGAGCCCTCGGCCTAGGCCCGGCAGGAAGCGCCCCGTCCGACGGGCGTACTCGCGATAGGTGTCGCCGTGCGTGCTCAACAGGTGGGGTTCTTCGACCGCCCGGACCTGCAGTTGCAGGGAGAGGAACATGAGCAGCCAGGGCGCGAGTAGCCAGGGGACCCAAAAGGCCAGGGCTCCGGTTGATGCAAGCATGGCGGTGAACACTGGGTTGCGGCACCACGCGAACGGTCCATCGGTGCGCAGCTCAGTGTGCTCCCCCGCTCGCACGCCTATCCTCCATGAGCGCCCCATCGCGAGCTGGGCGTAGAGTGTGAACCCGAAGCCGAGCCCAAACCCAATCCCGCCGACCAGGACGCGCCACTGTTCGATCGTCGACTCGGCGGGTGCGAGGGCGGGGGCGAGTCCCAAGCCGACGACGGAGACGGCCAGCAAGACGCCGCCCCACCACGCGGTGCTGCCGGGCTGGCCGGAGATGCCGCGCCAACCCGAGTCGTCGTTGCGCATGCGCTGCAGTGCGGTGCGTCCCCCCAGGGTGACGAGGCCGTACAGGGTGAGCAGTCCGAGTGCTACGGTGCCGAGTGTGTCGCCGGGCATGCCGTTAGGGTGAAGCTCGGGTTCGGCTCACGCGACTCGGGTTCTGTTCCGTATGTCCGATCCCTCAAAGCCTGCAGGACGCCGCCGTAGCCCGGTCCAAGACCGATCTCGGCACACCGTGGACAGTATTCTCGAGGCCGCAACTCGGCTTTTCGACCATGGGGCGGCCACCACCAACGGCATCGCGAAGCTGGCCGGGGTGTCGATCGGATCACTGTACGAGTACTTCCCAAACAAGGATGCGATCTTGGGCCGCCTGTTCGAGGCGCATATCGAGGAGGCGGTGGATGCCCTGGGCGGGGCGTTGCAGGCCTCGCCACCGGAGGAGACCCCGCTGCGGGTGGGGGTGCGGCGCATGGTCGAGCAACTCCTCAAACTGCACGAGGGGCAGCCCGGGCTCCAGCGAGTGTTCCTCGAGCGCCTCACCGGGCTTCCGGTGGTCCGGGACCGGGTCGCGGAGGCCGAACGCAAGCTACGCGGCGTCCTGCAAGCCTGGCTCGCGTTGCACCCCGAGGTGGCGGTGCCGGATGTGGAGCTCGCGGCACGCATCGTCATCGAAGGAAGCAACGCGCTGGTGCACGGCTACGTCGCTGCCGACGAAGGGGTCTCGGCGGCTGTGTTCACCGATGAGGTGGCGCGCCTGTGGACGGGGTACCTGCAGGGGGCAGGCGGATTCGAGGCGCGCTAGGCCGATCGTTCACAAGCCAAGCTGACGGGCCGCGAGCTCCTTCATGATCTCCTCGGCACCCCCGCCAATCGAGAGCACCTTGGTCTCTCGATAGATCCGCTCCACCTTCACGCCGCGGATGTAGCCGGCGCCGCCCAGGATCTGAACGGCTTCCTTCGCGCAGAACTCCATGCACTGGGTGGCGGTGTTCTTCAGCATGCAGACCTCCGCGATGGGCCATTGGCCTTGATCGACCCGCCACGTGAGCAACTCGAGCGCAGCCCGGGCCGAGCCGATCCGCTGTGCCATGTCGACGAGCTTGTGGCGGATGACCTGTCGTTTGGACAACGGGCGCCCGAACGTCTCCCGCTCGCGCGCGTAGGCGAGGGCTTCGTCCCAGCAGACCTGCGCAGCGGCGATCGCCATCCCGGCGATCATCAGCCGCTCGTTGTTGAAGTTCTGCATGATCCCGCGAAACCCTTCGTTCTCCTGTCCGATGAGGTTTGCCGCCGGGACGCGGCAGGCGTCGAAGTAGAGCGTGGCGGTGTCGCTGCACCACCAGCCCATCTTCTTGAGCGGGGTGCGGGTGAGCCCGGGGGTGTCACCTTCGATGACGAGCATGGAGACGCCACCCATGCCCGGCTCGCCGGTTCTCACCGCCGTCGTGATGACGTCGGCACGCATGCCCGAGGTGATGAACGTCTTGGAACCATCGACGATGTAGTGATCCCCGTCGAGGCGAGCGGTGGTTCGAAGATTCGCGACGTCAGAACCACCGGAGGGCTCGGTGACGGCGAGGGCGGAGATTTTCTCGCCGCTGAGAATGGGCGGTATGAACCGCTGTTTGAGCGCGTCGCTCCCCATGTTTGCGATCGGCGGAAGGCCGATGCCGTGGGACATGAGCCCGGCGATGATTCCCCCTGAGCCTGGCCGCGAGAGCTCCTCGGTGAGGATCAGCTTGTGGAATCCGTCGGCTTCGGTGCCGCCGTAGGCCTCGGGAAAACCGAGCCCGAGCAAACCCAGTGCCCCCGCGGCGCGGTAGAGGCTACGCGGAAACTCGGCGGCTTCTTCCCAGGCCTCGATGTGCGGGCTGATCTCTCGCTGCACGAACTTGCGAACCTCGGTGCGAAAGGCGTCGTGCTCGTCGGTGTAGAACAATCGCGCGGCCACAGATCAGGCGTACCAGTCGGCTCGGGTAGGACACCAGGGGCGCCGACGCAGCTGCGGCGTGCACGGGGCTAGGGCTCGGTGCCGACACGGCCCTCGAGTCGCGGTTTGTGGGCACCGAGCGCTTCGACCATGGCGTCCCGGAATGCTCGGAGTCGGGGGCTGCGGCGAAGGTCCGGATGGACCAAGACCCACAGATCGAAGTGGGGTCGGGGCTCGCTGCGCCGGCGGAGCATGGGCTCGGCGTAAAAACACGGGAGCAGCGACAGCCCCATCCCCGCCGCACAGGCGCTCCGCTGCAGCGCCACGTCGTTGAACGCCCCGCAGATCGGAAGGTCGGGAAAGGGCGTCTCGAGGATCCACGGCCGATCGACACGCTCGCCTTGCCATCCGATCCACTGCTCGCCCTCCCCGTAGACGGCTTGGTAGGACGTGGCGGCCTTTCGTCCCGTGAGGTGCTGGTCGGGGAGCTTGCCGGCGAGCAGGGCCCGGATTGCGATGTCCGCCTCTCGTTTTTCGAGGTCGGCGACCTGATAGGAACTGTCGACGCGCAGTTCGATCGCGGGCCAGCGTTGCTGGAAGGCGACGAGGTCCGGCGCCAAGAGCTCGCTCGCGACGATGTCGGGGGCGGTCACTCGAATGGGTCCTCGAAGCGCCGGATCAGCGGCCTGTGCCACCCGGCCGAGCGCATGCACCGCTCGCTCCACTTCCTCGGCGGCGAGTCGGAGTTCGGCGGCCTCGATCGTCGGATGGAGACCGTCGCGCCGTCGCTCGAAGAGTTGCAGGCCGAGCTGTGCCTCGAGGGCGCCGAGGCGCCGACGGGCCGTGGGGTGGGTGAGCCCGAGCGTGTCGGCGGCACCACGCAGGGTTCCGGAGCGCACCGTCGCCAGGAACACCCGCAGGTGGTCCCAGTCGAGCTCATCGATCGAGGACATGGTTTGTTTTCGTACCACTGTGTGTCGGAAATGGTTCTTTTTCTTTGGTTACTCGGGGTCCATATCAAACACACAGGTCGAGACGCGATGAGCGAAACCGCAGCCAAGAAGCCCCTTGAGTCCAGTTTTCTCGTTCGTGGCGCCACCGCGCGTCCGGACGAGCCTCGACACTTCATGGTGATCGAGCCCGTCGAGGGCGTGATCACCGCGCGAGTCGGCGCCCAGGTCCTGGCGCACTCGAGCCGAGCCCTGCGGGTGCGCGAAGTCGGCCGTCGCATCTACGACCCGGTCGTCTACTTCCCGCCGCAGGATGTCGAGGCGACTGCGCTCGCGCCGACGTCCGTGACCACGGCCTGCCCGCTCAAGGGCACCGCCGTGGCGTTCGACGTCGTGGCCGACACCGTTTTGGAACGCGCGGCGTGGAGCTACCAGACCACCTACGACTTCGATCGCCGGATCGCACAGCTGGAATGCTGCGTCGCTTTCGACACCAGCGTGGTGACCGTCGAGACGGCCCCCAACGCCTGAACCTGCAACCAAGGAACGAACGATGACTCAAACACGAAACAACAACACGGTGCTCGTGACGGGCGCGAACTCTGGCGTGGGCTTCGAAGCCGCAGCACAGTTGGCCGAGTCCGGGTGGGGCACGGTGATCCTGGCCTGCCGCACGATCGAAAAGGCGGAGGCCGCCCGGGCAGCGCTGCGCGATCGGGTCGGCAAAGATGTGTTTGTCACGCTGGCGATCGACACCTCAGAGGCAAAGGCAGCCCAGGCGGCGGCGGACGAACTCATCGCTCGCGGAACCATCGTCGACGGTCTCGTCCTCAACGCCGGAGCGTCGAGTTCGCAGGCGCACTACAACGAGGACGGTGTCGAGATCACGTGGGCTTCGACGCTGGTCGGTCACCACGTGTTGACGATGCGCTTGTGGGAGGCGGGCCTGTTGGGGCCGCACGCTCGCATCATCATCGCGGGTTCAGAAGGTGCGCGCGGGACGTTGCCGGGCATGACGCTGCACGATGTTGCAGGGCTCGCGCAGGCCAGGTTTGGCGGTGACAAGACGGCGGCGATCGTCGCGTTGGCCAAGACCGAGGCACAGGACGGATTCGCAAACATGCACGAGTACGTGACTGCGAAGCTCGTGGTCGCGTGGTGGGCTGGGGCGTTGGGACGTCGGCTTCCCCAAGGCATGACGGCCAACGCCGTCTCCCCCGGCTCGGCGCCGGGGAGCAACTTCGCCCGCGGTGCCGGGTTCAGCATGAAGGTGATGATGGCCTTCATGAAGGTGTTGGGACCCATGATGGGGATGGCGGGGTCGCTCGAGGCAGCCGCGCGCCGGTACGTGGATGCGCTTGCCTTCGACGATGATGAAAACGGCCAGTTCTACGCGACCGCGCACCCCAAGAAGCTGGTGGGTCCGATGGGCCGCCAAACCGGGTTCAAGCACTTTGGCGACGTGTCACTGCAAGAGGCGGCGTTCGAGGCGGTCGTGCGGATGACCGACGCGCCAGCGCCCTCGGTCAAGCTCGCGGCGCAGTAGGCACGTGCCGCTTGCAGTGGGACCGATGCGGACCCCCAAGCGCAGTGTCAATTTCGGCTTGACGGTCAGGCATGTCGCGCTAGCTTACGCCGAACCGATGAACGCTCCTGTCCAACGCAACGCCGTACGACTCCCCAACCAGATTGCCGATGTGCGATCGAGTTGGTCGTATTCCGCGTATGCGCTCGGCAGTCGAGCGCAGCGGTAGCCCGTCCCCAACGAATCTCCACCGCCGCTGATCGCAGCGGGCGGAGGTGATCGAGGTGTGCGGACGCAGCCCTGGAGGGGTGACCGAGTGGAAAGGTGCCGGCCTGCTACGCCGAGGTCTAGCAATCGTTAGCGCGGGTTCGAATCCCGCCCCCTCCGCTCGACCGAGATCTGGAAGATTGGCCGAGGGGTAAGGCACTCGCTTGGAACGCGACGGTCTGGTGAAAATCAGCGGGGGTTCGATTCCCTCATCTTCCGATGGAGGGTTCGGCATGGGCACGCCAAGCCGCCTTGAAAGCGGTGGGCCGGTGACGGTCTGGGGGTTCGACTCCCTCACCCTCCGTTTCCCGTGGGACACCCGATTGGCAGGGTAGTGGTCTGTAAAACCACGGCGCTTCGGCGCGTGCAGGTTCGAGTCCTGCTCCACGGACCCAGAGTGCAAACGCTACGGCTCGAGCTGCACGTCGGCGACTCCGCAATCGCCGTCACACGAGTCGGCTTGATAGAACTCCAACTCCTCGCCCTCGCGTCTTTCGAGAGCGACACCATTTCGGGTGAGCACCACGTCGAGGGACTCCGCCGAGGTGGGCTCCTGGGAGATACGGAGGAATGTGAAGGCATCGCGGCGGTTGACGGCACCTGCGACAGCGTCTCCGGAACACTCCACGCGTGTTCCCTGGCTGCTCACCACACACTCGCCCTCGAGCGCCGGCCCGACATCGGGGATCACGGTGAGCACGTAGGTCCCCTCGGGGAGCGGAGTGTTGTCGGAGCTCCCCACCCAGACGTTGAAGCTCCCGCCTTCGCAGTCGCTCTCGTCACAGAGCCGGCAGGCACTGCTCACTACGAGCAGCGCGACGCACAGGAGACGGGACACCCTCGAAGTATTCCGGCGGCGCGCGTTCGTGGCAAGCGACATGCGCCACGCCGGTGCTCAGCTTCGTTTCAACGAGAGCACGAAGCGCATCCACTCCTGCTCGAACGCCTTCATGTCGTTGGTGCCCAGGACCGACTTCAGCGTCTCGTAGCCGGAGGGGTCCGATGCGGAGCCCTCGTGGAACGCGTGATAGTAGCGACGCAGCAGTCCCTCATGCTGCAGGTAGAACGCCAGATAGCGCGCCTGGGCGTAGTGCACTCCGGTCTCGTCTGCGTAGAAGGCGTCGCGGGAGGTGTGGGTGAGGGTCTCGAACGTGGGGTTGGTGCCCGCGTTGATGTGAGCCTGCAGTCCAGGCAGTCGCCAGTTCTCAAAGCCCACGATCTTGCCGTCTCGCTCACCGCACTGCTCGTACAGGGACGCGAGGCCTTCGTCGAACCATGACGGGCAGCTTGGGAAGTTCGCGTCGATGAACGGGTGCACCAACTCGTGCACGAGGGTCCCGCCGCCAGTGCTGATGTTCATGACCAGGGCGTTGTGTTCGGCCGTGAAGTAGCCGTACGGGGTGTCGGGCTCGTCGTCGAACAGCTGCTTGGCCCAGCGGCGATAGCTCGCATCGTCGCGAAACAACCAGACCGTCGGGGCATCGGGCGGGTCGTGCTCGAAGTAGGCGTCTTTGAGCAGGGCGGTGGCCCAGCCGATGGTCTTGGTGGCCCGGCGCTGCACCTGCTCGGGCGCCTCATCCCCGGCGACGATGAACGGGGGCTGGACGAGTACGGTGAACCCATCGTCGGACCTCGCCGCGCGCAGCTGCTCCTGTCTCTTATACACATCTCCGAGCCCACGAGACCTCTCTACATCTCG
>CAJXVA010000205.1 GCA_913061055.1 uncultured Pseudomonadota bacterium | reverse complement strand
CTAGATCGCTCGTCGGCAGCGTCAGATGTGTATAAGAGACAGGTTGACGACAGCGCTGGCGATGGCGCCACCCTCCCCGAACCCAACACCACACGTACAGACCCGCCCACCTCAGACCGAGGCCCGGGCAGGCCGGAGGACACCCAACCCCAAACTGAGTCGGGATTCGGCACGAGGGTTCCTCGTCGCCGGAGGCGTGCTCAGCGCATTGAGCACCTGGTCGACCGGGATGGTGGCATCACGCTACCTCGACTCCCGCAGCGCGACGAAACAAGCGATGGGGCGGGTCCTCCCGATCCCGTTTGCCGGCCCGATCTTGGCGGCGGCCATCGGAGACCGCCCTCAGCAGTACGTCGCGACGCTCGGGATGATGCAGGGCGCCGGGTTCAGCTTCCTGACGATCGGCGCGGTCTCCCTATCCCGTCACCGCCGACTCGGGCACGACCGCCCTCCCAAGCCCAACAATTCCACCGGCGTTCTCGCCCTGACCCAAGGGGTCATGTGGCTGTCGGTCACCTGGGGCATGACGTTCGGGTTCTCGCGCGACCGCGCCAAGGGTGGCGATGCATTCGCCCGCCGTCTCCAGGCACCGCTCGTCGGCGGAATCCTCGCCGCGCCGCTGGCCCCGAACTACACCCGCGGATATCTGGGACTCACGAGCAGCGCGATCCAAATCGCGTCCGCGTCCGCGGTCGTGTTCGGCGCGGTGGTCCTCAGCAAGCACCGCAGGCGGAACAGGCTCTCGCTGATGCCGATCCCAACCCCCGAAGGCGCTCAGATTGTCGCCGCAATGCGGTTTTAGAACGTGACCTTGAACTCGAAGAAGACCGAGCCACCGGTCTTGGTGTTGTAGCCCGCGCGGGCGTTGTAGGTACCGCCCAGAGCGTTGCCGCTTTGGCCCACCGAGAAGTTCGTGGAGTTGTTTCCGGTGTTGTGGCTGACGCCAGCATTGAAGTTGCCCGCGTTCGTCCGCTGGCTGTACCTCGCGGACATGTTCGAGTCACCGGTGTCGTAGGTGTTCTCAAACTGCAGGCGCAGCGTGCCGGGTCCCCGCTGCAGGCGGTAGTCGGCCTCGAACTCTTCGAGGCTGACTCCAAGCTTGAGCGTCCCGGGGAGTCGGACCTTGTCGATCGGAACGGTCAGCGGAACTTTCGCGTTCCGGAGCGCGTCCTGAATCTTGGGCTCGACCTCGTCCCAGTTCATCACCCCGTAGACGACGGTGGCGGCAGCTCCGGCGAGAATGATCACCGTGCGGCCCTCCGGAGTCATCGATGTGCAGAACTGCTCGACGTTGGCCGCAACAGCCCGACCCGCCTGGTTCGCGTCTCCAGAGTTGACGCCCTGGTCCCTCAACAAGCTCGCGACAAGTCCCCGCGTCTGCGAGTCGACCTTCTTGCAGAGCTTCGGGTGGCCCACGATGTCCACCACCTGCTGATAGACCTCTGTCCCAGTGCGCCTCGGATCCGCCACACAATTGTCGTACAGGAATGTGGGCCCACTGTCCAAGCAGCGCCGACTTTCACGCCTCAACGATGGAGCCGCTCACGCAGGCTGCGGACCCAGTCGTCGAACGAGTCGGCGTCGGCACCGCGGGTGGAGCCGTTCGCTTCCGCGCATTCGCGCAGCCGCGCCTTTGCACTGCGGAGCCGACTGCGGACCGTCCCCTCGGGGACATCCAATGCGCTCGCCAGCTCAGGACCGGTGAGAGCGTCCCAGTAGTGCATCTGAAGGAGGAGCTGGTCCGCCAGCGGGATCACGCGCAGCGCCAGCAGCAGCCTCCGTTCGGCATCGCGATGGGCAAGCACCGAGGTCGCCGACGCACCCAGAGCCTCGAGACTCAAGGCTCCCACGTCGACCTCGCGCGGGCGTCGCGACCGCGTTCGCCAGTACATCAGCACCTTCTTGCGCGCGATGCCCATCAGGTACGCGCCGAAGTTCGCGTCCGCCCGGTACCTCTCGCGCCCTTCGAGCGCCGCGAGCAGGGTCTCTTGGACCAGGTCTTCAGCCGCGCCCGGAGCCGACAGTTCGAAGAACCGAAACAGCCGATCGAAGTGCCGAGTAAGCAGCGCTTGGGCAGCCCGCTCGTCTCCCCGATCCCACGCCTCGAGCAGCTCCTTTTCGCCCGGCACGGAGGCAACATACACTCCGGTCATCCCCGCGGCCCTCCGGTTGCGCGGCCCCACGCCCTGTGCCCTCCGTCACCGAAGCCACCGCGGCTGACCCCGTGTTCGTCCCGGTGGAGAAGGCGCGCGTACGGGCGGCCCTGCATGCTCGCCTCGCACGCAGGGAGCCCGACGCCACTACGGTGGGTCGCTACACACTTCGCGCCCGTCTTGGGCAGGGAGCTCATGGGGTTGTCTATCGCGCCCACGATCCGAAACTCGAGCGCGAGGTGGCCCTCAAACTCGTGCTCGCGTCGGGACCCGAACGCGTCACCGCCGTCCTTGCAGAAGCCCATGCTCTCGCGAAGCTGGCGCACCCCAACGTGGTCCCCGTATACGACGTCGGTGAGACGGATCATGCGGTCTACATCGCAATGGAGTGGGTCCGCGGCATGACCCTTGGGGACTGGTTCAGCCACGAAGCACGAAGTGAGCAAGAGACGGTTCGCGTCATGCTCGATGCGGGCAGAGGTCTGCATGCCGCCCACGCGGTAGGACTCGTTCACCAGGACTTCAAGCCCCACAACGTCATGGTCGGCGACGACGGCCGGGTTCGAGTGTTGGACTTTGGGCTCGCACAGACCGCCGTCTCCTCCACGGACGCTCCGCCCGCAGGCACGCCCGACTACATGTCCCCGGAGCAGCGTCGCGGCGACGTTCCCACCGCGCTCAGCGACCAGTACGGATTCTGCGTCACGTTTCACGAGGCCCTCACCCTCAAGCGCCCGGCGACCGGTCGGCTCGCCCGGGGGTGGCTGGCCTTGGCCAAGCCCATCATCGCGCGCGGACTTCGAGAAGACCCCCTCGAGCGGCACGCGTCGATGGACACGTTGATCCGCCGGTTCGAGAGACGCCGGCTCCTCGCCCTCGGAGCCGGACTCGCAGGCGCAGCGGGTTTGGGAGCCGCGTTCATGTGGGCTCTCCTGCGCTGACCTCTCGCCCGAGCTCTGCCGCGAGCATCATCATCGCGCCAACGCCGTAGCTCAGCCCGGAGAGCTGCGGGGTCCACCGGTACACGGCTGCCGGTGCCGGGATGACGGGCGCAGAGATCCCGGAGATCGTAACGCCAAAGCGTGAGGGGACGAGCCTCGAACAAAGCCCCCGCCAGGCACGCCATGCCGAGTGCCGAGCCTGCGGAGGCAACCATCCCCGTCGCGCCCCAAGGGCCAACGCATATGCCACCAGCGCAGTCCCAGATGTCTCTGAGGGACTGGTTGGCGCATCCACAACCGTCGGCCACAGCCCAGACTCGGACTGTGCTTCGAGAAGCGCGCCGGCCTGCCGCTCGAAGGCCACGCGGAGGCGAGGAGCGTCGGTTAGGGCCAAGAGCTCGGCCAGGCAAACCGCAGCCCAACCGTTCCCGCGCAGCCAATGAACCGGCGCTCGATGGTCGGGAGAGAGCTTCGCGTGCCGGAAGAGCCCACTCGAACCCTGCAGGTGGAGACAGAACGCCTCCGCGTGTCGAACGGACATCCGGGTGAGCCACGGCTCCCGCGATGCGTGGCCAAGCTGAGCCGCCGTGGCGACGTACATCATCATCGAGTCCACCCAGACCCCCGGACGGACGAAGTGCCGAACCCAGGCGTGCCGCCCAAGGTGCTCCAAGACCCCGTGTTCGTTCTCGGGTGCCGTCCGAAGGTATCGAACCACCCGGGAGGCCGCGAAACGAGCCTCGGTGCTCTCTGTCCAGCCCAGCAGACGCACGCTGGTCTGAGCCCCCAAGCACTGATCCGACAGCGAGATCGAACGCGTTGCCAGGTGTCTCGATTGATAGTCCTCCAGCGCGCCGAGGTGCCGGTCACGCAGGGACGGGCTCGCCTCCATGAGGTGTCCGAGGCCCACCATCGCCATGCTCGCATCCCAACGCCACGGCAGTGTGTGCGGGGGGCGACGCCGCAACAGGCTCTGCGCGAGCGCCTCGCCAACGGCCAGCGGAGCGTTCAAAACCTGCCTCCTACGGACACGCCGCCCCCACCCTCAGAGAGCTGCGGGCCCAGGTAGAGCGCATCTTGAGCCCGATCGATTCGGCGGCGGGCGCGGCCTCCCATCGATGTGAGGACAGCCCCGGTGATCAGGATCGCCGAGGGAATGACGAAACGAAACGTCACCTGGGTCGCGGACAAGCCCTGGTCCTCGCTGAAGAGGCGGCCTTCGTCCCCTCCGTTGCGCCGCGCGACGAGAGCCTCATCGACCGCGACCGAGGTGGCGATGACCAGCCATACCGACCCGAGTCCGACGCCAGCCAAACCGGGGGCGAACAACTCGGCCCGCCGCTGGTCTCGGAGGAGTGAAGGATTCTCCGCCACGACGTCGGACCACACCCGAGGGGTCAGCGCGTACTGCTCTGTCCCGGTGTCCACCCCAACCGACCGGACCTGCAGGCCGAGGGCGGGTCCGTGCGCCGATTCGAGGGCTGGCGCGGGGGCGGGCTCCGGTTCTTCGGCAGGCGCGGCAAGGGCTGAGATCAAGGCGGGGCTGAGTAAGATCGACGGGGACATCACGCTCTGGCCCTTCGTTGCCGGCGCGGGAGAATCGATTGCTCTCTCCGGACGGTTTTCTGTGGGCCGCGAGAGGCCACAGCCTGCTACGGTTGCGGAGCGCGGATGGCGGACGAAGACTCGAAGACCCCCGAGCCCCCTGAAGACACCGAAGCCCAGGCGACCGGAGAGGACAGCTCCGACGCGGCCGGTGCGTTCCGAGCGGTCGGCCAAGCGCTTGGCGGTTTCGCGCGGCGAGTGGGTGCGTTTGCATCCTCGGCAGCCGGACGCCCCGTCATCCCGGAAGAACTCCGGGAGCCGCTCGCCGCTGCGCGCGCGCTCCGGTACGAAGGTGACCGCGGCAGATCCCTTGCCCGGCTCCGCGCCACCAACCTCGACCATCCCGGCGAGCCCTTCGTGGCCCTCGCGATGGCCCTCACCCACCTGCACGACCTGCTCGAGGGCGGACGACCCATCAAGGCCCTCGAGGAGCTGGGTGAGGCGCTTGGCGATGCGCTCGGACGTGGGGCTCCCTTGCTGATCTCTGCCGGCCCCTTCCTCGGACAGGACGACCCCGGCCGCGCGCTCGACCTGATCCGACGCGCCATGCCAGAGCTTCGTCGGCTACCCGACCCCGTCGAGAGCGAGGCCATCTGGCTTGCCCACGTGATGGCAGGCATCGCCCAGCTCCGGCTAGGCTACGAAGAACGCTCCCTTCGCGAGCTTCAGAAAGCCCGAGCCCGTACGCCGTCCGAGGTCGCCGGCGGACTCCGAAAGCTGATCCTCAAGCACGGCGTCGAGTTGGCGCTCGTCGGAGGCCAACTTGTGGACGCCGAGTCCTGGGTCCGCGAGGCCCTGCGAGAGAACCCGGACGACGACACCCTCCTGGCCACCCTCGCTCGGGTGATGGCCGCCAAAGGAGACTCGATCGCCGCGCACGCGCTGCTGGAGAAGCTGACCATCGCCGAGCATGCCCGAACCTATGTCTGGGTTGGGCTGAGCGTCGGCTTGCCCCACGACGCACCGCCGCTGCGCGAGGTCACGCTCCGGCTGCTTCAAACCGAACCCGACAACCCGCAAGGCCGTCGGCTGTGGGCACTCACGGAGCTCGACGGTGCCCGCCGCGACGACCTGTCCGCAGAAGGCATCACCGAGGTCATCGCCGCGCTCGCCGAAACGGCTGCCAAAGCGTCCGTCGGAAATCGCGACCGTCACCTGGCCGAGCTCGCTCACGCTGCGCTGCGCCTGGATTGTCTCGACGACGATGCCGTCGGCCCCGTGTTGCGCCGACTCAAGGAAGATGCGCCGGAGCCCCCCCCGGAGGAGCTTCGGCTGCTTGCCGCGCGGCGGCGCCAACAGGACGGTGACGCCGTCGGGCCCGACCTTCTGCCCACCGTTCCGC
Source organism: uncultured Pseudomonadota bacterium (assembly GCA_913061055.1). Lineage (GTDB taxonomy): Bacteria > Myxococcota_A > Polyangia > Nannocystales > Nannocystaceae > CAJXVA01. The sequence goes on along the minus strand of CAJXVA010000205.1, from coordinate 9,659 downwards.
CCGTGTTCCGGGCCGACCCCGAGATCGGTGGCCCGTGGGGTCCCGATCCGCAAAGCCCCCTGCGCAATGCCGACCTCCGCAGCTCGGTCCTCGCGAGTGAGCGCAAGTTGGTCGCGGCGCAGGCCTGCCTGCGCGACGATGAACTCCACGATCTCGCGGGAGACCTGCTCGTCGACTCGCTGGTTGTTCGCCCCGAGAACGGCCGCGCCCGCATGTTGCTGGGCGAGGCCACCCTCAAGCTCCCCGTCGACACCAAGCCGCGCCTCGAGGACCTCCTCACCGCTGCTACAAGCCTGTTGGCGAGCGTTCCAGGGCGAATTCATGGGGTGTCTCTCGATGGCGTCGAGCAGGCGATGACCCGGGTCGTCGCGGCCCGGGAGCGGCTCGCGCGCCCGCTCACCATCGCCACGATGGGCGAGTTCTCGGCCGGCAAGAGCACCTTCGTCAACGCTCTGCTCGGCGAGGCGATCGCGCCGATGGGCGTGCTCCCCACGACCACGACGATCAACGTGTTTCGGCGCGGTACCGGTGGCGGTGCTCGCGTTCACTATCGTGACGGTCGGATTGGGATCATCGACAAAGCCGACGTGCAGGAGTTCCTCCACGGCCTCGACGACGCCGAGGCCCAACGCATCCGGCACATGGAGATCGAGCGCAGCGGTGGGCGCATGGGCGATGCCGCGGTTGTGGACACCCCAGGCCTCAACGCGCTGGACGAATACCACGAGCAAGTCGCGCGAGAGTTCCTCGACGAAGCCGATGCCGTGGTTTGGGTGTTCTCCGCAACCCGCAGCGGCGCCGCGTCCGAGGTCGGCATGCTCACCGAGCTCCGCGAGTCGGGCCGCCAGGTTCTCGGCGTGCTGAACAAGGTCGACACGCTCGATGAGAGTGAGCAGACCGAACTCGCCACCTATCTCCGAGAGCAGCTTGGAGACGTCTTGGTCGAGGTCGTCCCGCTGCGAGGCAACGAAGCCCTGAAGTTCCGGACCGAAGGCGGTGAGGGCAAAGACCCCTTCGCCGGCATCGAGACCGCGCTCGATACCCACTTCCTGCGCAAGGCCCGGGAACTCAAGCGAACACTCACCGCTCGCCGCCTACAGGAAGCTCTCGAGGCCGCCAAGCTCGCGACGCTGGAGGCGGTTCACGCGCTCGAGAAAGGGGCAGACGAGGCGACCAGGTCCGCGGCTCAGGACCGCCCGTCCGCCGCATCCCTCCTGATGTCCTTCGGGGACAGCATCATCCCGGCGTTCCTCGGCGCCGACGACGTGCTCGTGCGCGAGGGTCTGGGATTGGGCATTCTGCAAACCAAGAAAGGGCTCGCCAAAGGGCCGCTCGATCCGCTCGACGCCGAGTATCTCGGCGCCTGCATCCGCGAGTCGGTGCTCGGCGCCCTGCAAAAGGCTCTGATGGAGGTTGCGGCCATCGACCCCGCCGCCAGCGAGGTTCTCGACCAGCAGTTTCTCCCTTGGGCACGCGGCCACCTCGACGGCCTCATGTCCGCGGGGTACATCACCGACCTCCTGGATGAGCGCGGCAAGTCGATCGCCGAAGGGGAAACCGCGGCGAGAAAGGCCTTCCGAGAAGCCCTCGTTCCGCTCGCCGAAGGTTGGGCCTCCCACGCCCGCACCCTCGTGCAAGAGGTCGAGCGCGCGCGTCAACGGTTCGACCGGTCGGCTGCCTCCAAACCGCGGGCCGAGGCCCTTCGCCTGCGGACGTCCCTGGTGACGACGCTCGATGGGCTCGCCGAGATGGCGCGTCCTCTCGCGGGCGGCTGAGGCGGGGTCTTTCCTCGACGCGTCGGCCAGCGTCTGCCACGCCGAAGCGGCTCGCGGGCCTCGTGTAGACTCCTGCGTCCATGCGGAGCGACAACGAGCTCCTCGCCGCTTGGCGGGACGGTGATACGCGGGCGGGCAAGGAGCTCTTCGAGCGCCACTTCACCGCGCTCCGCCGATTCTTCGCCAACAAGGTCGACCTCCACGAGGTGGAAGACCTCATGCAGCGAAGCTTCATGGGCTGCGTCGAGGCGGTCGAACGCTTTCGCGGCGACTCTTCCTTCCGCACGTTCCTGTTCGCCATCGGGCGGCGTCAGCTCTACAAGCACTTCCGCGACCAGCGTGTGAAGGAGGGCCGACGTTCCGACGACCTCAGCGTCACCTCGGTGGCGGAGCTCGGCCGGACCCCGAGCTCCATCATGGGCGCGCAGCAGGAGCAGGCGCTGATGCTGCAAGCGCTCCAGCGCATCAGCGTCGACCACCAGACCGTGCTGGAGCTGCACTACTGGGAGCAACTCTCCACCGAGGAGATCGCCGAGGTCTGCGACGTTGCGCCAGCCACCGTGCGAACCCGGCTCCACCGGGCTCGCCACGCGCTCCGAGAAACCCTCGAAGCCGATCTCAAGGCCCGCGGACGCTCGATCGAGCACCTGGACGTCGACGCGGCTGCCGTCGCCGCGCGCCCCTAGAGCGTCGATCGGTTTGAAACGGCTCGCAAGGTGCGTCGCTGGACGCTTGTGGCAAGACGGGAGGTCGAAGACGGACTGGAGGTCCGTCGAGCGCCGAGCAACGCGGCCACAAGTGGCCAGAGGCGTGCATTGCGGGTCGAATTCAAACCGGTCGCCGCTCTAGCAGCCCGTGGTGAAACCCGGCGCGGCGGATCGCGAAGGATTTTTCGCTCCAGGGTAGGAGCCAAAACGCCGCTGTACGGGGTGTACTGCCAGTTTTGGCGACACCGCCAGGAGCGAAAAACACGAGCGAGACGCCGTGTCGGGTTTCACCACGGGCTGCTAAGCCCGTACCTCTCGGTTCAGAGCCGAGCGTCCAAACCACGAGGGGCCGGAATAGGGGTAGCGGGAGTCGAACCCGCCGCCTGATGCTTGCAAAGCACCCGTCTCACCCCGGGACTTCACCCCTTCCGAAAGCCGGAGGGTCCGCGACTCACTGCAGCCCAACTTGAAGCCGCCACCCGAATCTCCGATCTTTTTCCGGGTGTACACCGAGGACAGGTCCCCGCACTCGTGGTGCTCACGCCTCGAGCTGGCGGAGGAGCCCCGCATGCAAACCGCCGAACAGGGCGCCGGCTTCTGCTGGTTCTGGCATGCCGAGGACCGCGTGAACCTGGGGATGAAGGGGTGCGGTCAGCTCCTCCCGCAGTCGCTCCACGCTCTGCCGAGCACTACGGGTCACACGCGCCCGCTCGGCCGAACCCATGCGAGTTCGCGCCCACGCGGCAACCCGCCAGCTCAGCGCTGCGTGCCGGGTCTCGTCTCGCGCGATGGTTTGCATGACCCGCCGCACCTGAGGGTCCCGGGCCTGCCGCGCTTGGGCGTGAGCGACCAGGGCGCCAAAGGTCTCCCGAACGCAGCCTTCTGCGGCGTTGTCCGACGCCATCGCGACCAAACCCTTGAGCGGCGCGGCGGGCACGGGAGAGGAGGCCACACCCGACCCGTACCGACGGGCGAGCCGGCGGGTTGCCGCGGCGTGTCGAACCTCGTCTTGTCGGGCCGACGCGGCGGCGGCCACGAACGCGCGAGGAGCCCGGTGGGCGGAGAGCTCGGCTCCAAACTGGGCGAACGCTTCGACCGACGCGGCTTCGAGTTCCGCGACCCGGGCCAGGAAACGACCCACAGGATTCCGTCCGGGGGACCGCCGCCCTCGACAGAAGCCATCGGGAATGCGTCCCACCGAACAGTTTGGGTCGCCCTCTTGAACGACGACCGTTTGAATGACTGAGATCTCTCCGTCGGGGCGAACCAGAATCACACTCTCCACGACATCCGCACCGCAGCCATCGCTGCCGTTTTTCGTGTGGAGCACAAAGCCGTCGGCGTGCGCACCGACGTCGTTTCCCTCCCCGCACACGATCCGGTGTCCTTGCACCCGGGCCCAGAGCGCCGCGTCCCCGGGAGCGTCGATGTCTCCCAGAAAGCTCTTGATGCCGTCGGTCGAGCCCAGAACGGCGGCGGTTTCGGCTCGCGTGTACGCCAGCGAGTCGTGAAACTTGAGGTCGCCAAATCCGTCATAGGTGACGATCTCGGATGCGACGGGCAGCGCGTCGAACTCTGCGACGCAGGCTTCGACGTCCGATGCCGCGCCGCACTTGTCACCATCCGCATCCAGGACCCTGGGCTCACCGAAAGGGTCCTCGGCCTCGGTGAACTGGACCTCTTCCACCCGGCGTAGCTCGAGGTAGTCGACCGCCTCCTGGGGCTCGACCGCCTGGAGGGCCTGCCATCCGTCCTCGCCGCAGAGGTCCATGTCGAAGCGCGCGAGGTCGATGCCGGTCTCCTCGCTGCAGCCCCCTGCCCCGGTCGCCAGCAATCCCACGAACAGTTTCGACAACGAGTCCGACGTCCAAGCCATGGGAACGTATGTAGCAACGCCCGCGCCAACGCCTGTTTTCGGCCGTTTGCGGCCGCGCTTGGGGGGCGCGTGCGGCACGAATGTCATGGTGGCTTTGACCGCCGGCACGAACCATCGCAGGCTCGCGGCCGATGAGCGGGAAGCGCACGTTTGGCGCCGACGAGGCTGGGCGTGGACCGATTCTTGGTCCCATGGTCATCGCGGTGGTCGGCCTCGACCGCGGGGCGTCCATTTCCCTCTCCAAACGCGGAGTCTGCGACAGCAAGGGATTTGGAGCCGGCGCCAGCGCCCGGCAGAAGCGGCGCGAGCTGGCCCAGATCGTCCGGGAACGCGCGCCACTTCACAGTGTCCGGGTGATCGACGCCGACGAGGTCGACCGGTACACCTTTCGCGGACTGCTCAACGCTTTGGAGCGCGAGGTCGTGCACGACCTCCTCGTCGAGCTCGGTGCCAACCCGGTCGATCGCATCGTGTGCGACGGCGCCAACATGTTCGCCCCGCTCCGGAAGTTTTTCCCGCAGCTCGAGGCCGTGAACCAGGGCGAGTCAAAGCACGTCTCTGTCGCCGCCGCGTCCATCCTTGCGAAAGACGCTCGCGACGACGCGTTCGCTGAGATCGCGGCCCGCTACGAGGGCGAGTTCGGAACCCTGCGCGGGGGCGGCTACCTCAACGCGGCGACCCGCACGTTCCTCGATGCGTACCAAGACAAACATGGCGCGCTACCGCCCGAGGCTCGCAAGAGCTGGGGAGCGCAGAAGGTGCCCTCCCCTCAGGTCGGCCTGTTCGACTCGACGAGCTCGCGGCGAGAGCCTACTTGAACGGGTCCATGGACTCGTCGAAGTCCATCGACTTCTTTCGCTTGCGCGAGGCCTTCTTCTTGGGTCTGCGCGACCCTGGCTTGGACGGTTTGTCCTCGGCCCGCGTGTCTGCAAACCGGATCGCGTCTTCGTCGAGTTCACGCGCTTTGTCGAAGTACTCATCGGCCGCGGCGGTGTTTCCGTCTTTGCGTTTGCACAACCCCATCCCGGCATAAGCGCGAGCTCGAACACTGTCGTTGCCATCATCGAGCGCCCGCGCGTAGTGGTTTCGGGCAGAGAAGCAGTCTCCCCCTTCTCGGGCCGAATCCCCCTGCTCGATCGCGTTCCAACCCTTTTCGGAGACGGCCGGCTTCTCGTCGGTGACGCCGGCATCGGCGGCGGCCCCGGGGAGATCGGGGCTCGGCTCGGCTTCGGGCATCGGCTCAGGCATCGGCCTGGCCGGCGCGTCGCTCTGCTCGAGTCCGCGTCGTGTTCTCGACGTTGCTGCCGCTGCGGCAGGTTCCGCTGGCGGCGGCGGAGCGCTATCCGACTTGGCTTGTCCCGCGACGGCCTTGCCCGCGGGCATCGAGTCCTTGTTTTCTTCGGCGCGCTCGTACCCCGCTGCGGGGCTCGGCGCGGATTCAGCCTGGACCCGCGAGGTGTCCTCCTTGACCGCCACGGCTCCCGCCGTCTCGGTCGGAGGGCTGTCCGCAGCCATGGGCCGGACGAGGATCAAGACCAGCGCCGCCGAGCCAGCGACGGCAAGACCTGGGATCAGCCACGCCCCTCGCATGCGTGCCCAGAAGCTCGGAGTTGCAGGGGGTTCGGCAGCCGGCGTACGGATGTCTGTCGAAGACATCCTGGCCTCAGAGAGCACCCCGTCCAGCAAACCAGGTCGCACGTCCTCTAGGGGCAGGGCGTCGCGCGAGGCCTGCAGGATGAACTGAAAGTCGGCGAGGCGACTCGACACGGCCTCGGACGGGTCGTGTAGGTCTTCCAGCGCTTCGAGGCCCTCGAGCGCGTCTTCGAGCCGATCGAGCTCGTCGGGTCCAAGGCGTGGCTCAGCCATGCGACCATCCTTCGGTCACGCCGCCAGGAACGGCGACGATCCCGGCGTGGAGCTCTTCGAGCTCTCCCCGGAGTTTCTCCAGGGCGTATCGCATGCGGCTCTTCACGGTGTTTTCGGGCGCGCCAACAGCATCGCCGATCTCGCGGAACGATAGGCCACCAAGCTGCCGCATCAAGAAAACCTCGCGCTGGTCGGGCGGGAGACGGCTCACCGCGGCGGCGAGGTGAGCGCGCAGGCGCACGGCCTCGGCGCGTGCATCGGTGGGAACCGCCTGCGCCTGGAGTCCAGACATGAGGGAGCGGCTGCCGTCTGCGCCCCGGGGCGCGTCCAGCGACTCATGGTCGCGAAACCGCGCCCGGCGGCTCTCGTCGACGCAGAGGTTTCTGGCGATGGTGTACATCCAGGTCGTGAACTTCGCAGAGCGGCGGTAGCGGTGCTTCGAGCGAATCACGCGGACCAGGACGTCCTGCAGAAGCTCCTCGGCCCTCGGCGCGTTTTGCACGCTCCGGAGTAGGAAGTTGTACAAACCGCGGCTGTGGCGCCGAATGAGGTGATCCAGCGCCTCTGCCTCCCCATCGGCGAAGGCCTCCATCAACGACTCGTCCGAGCGGACGTCGGTCTCGCTTCGCGGCTGAAGCGTGGTGGGGGCTGGTTTGCTGGCGGGGGACATGGATTTCGCGGGACGGCGCGGCTCTGTGCGGACAGAGGGCGTTTTCAGGGGGATAAAGGACTCCCAGGTGGCGACCGTGGCGGACATGACGCAAGCTCTGCGGCTACCAACGGGCAAGTTCCGGGGTTGATCTGTCCCAATGCGAACGTTGGTCGCGCCGGCATGCTTTCGGCGATCAGCGGTCAAAATCCTGACGCGAGCGTCAAAAGCGCCCAAGACACCGTCAGCGTTCCAACCCGGGCCGTCAGATCTTTGACGAGGCCCGGTTTGGGACCGTCAACCGTCAGGTTGCTGGCGTCAAGATCAGAACGATCGGGTGGCCGGAGCGCGATGCGATCGAGGTAGGCCCCAAGAAAGACATGTTGGGCCGTCCAGATCCGAGTTGGTACGGCAGGTGCAGAAGATATGTCCCGTCTCCCGACACGGATGGGAGCCCTGCAACACAAACCGAAACCACAACCCTGTGCCCCGGACGGGTCGATGTCTCCCCCGGCCTTCCCCTTCGCGGCACCCTGACCGAAAGCCCCCTCCCGATGAGGGGGTTTTCGTTTGGTTCAGGCCCGGCGGCGGACGGGTTGGCAGGAGCGGCAGGTGACCCCACTGCGGCCAGCGTGCACATACCCGTGCAGGTTCTTTCCGCAGGTCGTGCACGGCTGTCCCGCGCGGCCGTAGACAGCCAGCGCAGACTGGTTGCGACCTCGCTCGCCTCGCGAGCCGCGATAATCCCGAAGCGTGGTCCCTCCGTTTCGCACGCCCTGCCGAAGCACGTCCCGGATGGCGACACAAAGCCGCTCCCAAGCCGAGGCTCGCAGCTCGACCGCGGGTGCGAGCGGGGGCACTCCGGCGAGGTGCAGCGCCTCGCTGACGTAGATGTTGCCGAGACCAGCGACCACGCGCTGATCCAGAAGCACCTCACGAATCGCGCGTTTCGATCGGCCTCCACGGTCCTGCAGAACCTGCGCGTTGAAGGCCCGGCTGAGCGGTTCTGGCCCCAACGACGCAAGCGGCCCGGATTCGTCGAGCAGGGCCATCGTGTCCACGTGCACCCCACCAAACCGGCGAGCGTCGGTGTAGTGGATGCACGGGCCTCCTGCGAGAGCGATCTCCAGATGCGTGTGCCGGGCCCGCTCGGCCCCCGGAGCACAGACCGTGACGCGGCCGGTCATCCCGAGGTGAATCACCGCACCAAGCGCCTCCTTCTTCGCGGAGGTCAGTCGCCAGACCAGGAACTTCCCGCGTCGCTCGAACTCCCCAGTGCGGGCCCGCTCCAGCAAGTGGAGCCGCTCATCTCGCCAGAACGCTCCCGTCCGGAGCGCGAGGTCCGATCTCCAGATCGACGATATGACCTTTGAGGACAGGTCGGCGCGGGCGAGTCCCCGCCGGACGCACTCGACCTCGGGCAGCTCAGGCATCGCGCGCTCGAGCGATGGCCGCGAAGCCTTCAACCGTGATCCGTTCCGGACGCAGCTTGGGGTCGACATCAGCAGTCGCGCACCAGGCCTCGACCTCCTCGCGACTGCCCAGGGGACGCAACGCGTTGCTCAGGGTCTTTCTCCGCATCTGGAACGCGGTGCGGACCAGGGAGAGAAAGCGAGCTTCATCAGGCACTTCGCCACGAGGGGCTTCTCGGCGAGCCAGCATCACCACGGCGGAGTCCACCCTGGGCGGCGGCGCAAAGGCTCCGGGGGGAACCGGCATGACCATCGAGATGTCCCGTACCCGGGATAGCCCCACTGTGATGCCCCCGTACGTCTTGTTGCCCGGTGGTGCACACAGGCGCTGTGCGACCTCCTTCTGAATCAGGATCACCCAGGTTCCCGTCACCGCTTGTGCTTCCAACATGCGGAAGAGCAGGGGGCCCGTGAGGTGGTAGGGGAGGTTGCCCGCGATGTTGGGGCGGATGCCGTCTTCGGCCGCGGACGCGTAGTCGAACTTGACCGCATCTGCCTCGTGGAGCTTGAAGTTGGGCTGGTCGCCAAACTCCTTGCGAAGCACCTCGCACAGATCGCGGTCCCGCTCGATCGACCACACATCCGCGCCAGCTTCGAGGAGATGCGCGGTGAGGGTGCCAAGGCCCGAGCCAATCTCCACCACGCGCTGCCCCTCGCGAGCGCCCACACTCCTCGCGATACTCGCGTGCACATGCATGGCATGCAGGAAGTGCTGCCCCCAACTCTTGCGAGCCTCGAGGCCGTGGCGGCGCAGAACGGTAACGGGAGATTCGATCATGCGAACACCACTCGGTCGTCGTCGATGGGGAGGTTGGTGTAGACGTCGACGCTCGGCTCGACGCCGGCCTGCACACGAGCCGCCGCCGCCGCCCCAATCATGGCAGCGTTGTCGCCACAGTAGCGCAGGGGCGGAACCCGAACCTCGAAGCCGTCGGCGGCACCGCGCGCGGCGGCGCAATCACGGAGGCCCCGGTTCGCCGCGACTCCCCCGACGATGTTCAGCCGCTTGAGCCCCGTGCGCTCGAGTGCGGCAGCCGCCTTCGCAACCAGGATGTCTGAGACCGCCGCTTGGAACGAAGCGCACACATCGGCCAATGCCTGCCGCGAATCGGGCGGCCCGTTGCGCTCGACATGAACCAGCACCGCCGTCTTGAGGCCGGCGAAAGAAAACTCGAACCCGGGTTGCTTGAGCATCGGCCGCGGAAAGGCGTGCGCCTTCGGGTTGCCCTCGGCGGCGAGCCTGTCGATGACCGGACCTCCGGGGTATCCGAGCCCCAGTAGCTTCCCCTGTCTCTTATACACATCTGACGCTGC
>CAJXVA010000204.1 GCA_913061055.1 uncultured Pseudomonadota bacterium | reverse complement strand
CGAGATGTAGAGAGGTCTCGTGGGCTCGGAGATGTGTATAAGAGACAGGACCTGGGGCGACTGCACCGGAAGCTGGCCCGACATGCCCGCAGGGTACTTGGATCGGCGCCTAGACGATAGCCAGAGCGGTTTTCCGCCCGCGGCGCCAGGCTGTTACCCTCCCGCACCGTGAGCGAGCAGCCTGACGCGTCGCCAGAGAACGCCGAAGCCCAGACCGCGCCCCCGCAGCGGCCGGGTTTCCTGTCGCGTCATCCGCCCGAGCGTCGCTTCTTGTTGCTGCTTCTGGTCTTGGGACTTGCCACTCGCTTCGTGTGGGTCCTGTGGATTCACCCCCCGGTGGATTACGTGTTCTCGGACATGGCGAAGTACGTGCACCGGGCACAAGCGTTGGCCGAGCACGGGTTCGTCTGGGGCGACCGCACGCTCGCTTGGCAGGCTTGGGGCACGCACTACATCCTTGCGATCCCGCTTCGGCTGTTCGGCAAGGACAACCTCGTCGCCGGCTCGGTGTTGTGGGCGACGATGGGTGGGCTGACCGTACCGCTGGCATACCTGGTGGGCTGCCGGGTCTGCAGCACACCGTTGCTGGCGAAGGTCGCTGGCGTGGCCGCCCTGGTCTGGCTCCCGAGCCTGAGCAACTCGGGCAGCTTCCTGTCGGAGACGCCGTTCCTGTTCTTCCAGTTGTGGTCGACCTATTGGCTGCTGTGCACGCTGCAGGATGGCAAACGTGCCCTTGGTGCTGGCCTCGTGTCGGCGGTGGCGCTCGCGGTTCGTCCTCAGTGCGCGCTCTTCTTCCTCTTGGTGTTCATCGCGTGGCTGGTCAACGTCAAGCGACTGCGACACGTGCGGTGGTTTCACCTCGTGGCGATCGCCGCTCCGATCATCGCGATGCTCGGGTTCTCAATGTGGCGTTTCGAGCAACACACGGGGTACGGGCCCGGAGTCGCCGAAAACGCCAACATGAACCTGACCGCTGCGCGGTGCCACAACATCGTCACGCAGGCTTTCCGCACCGAGCACCTCAAGAAACGCAGCGAGCGGCGCCAGAACACGCGAGACGGGCGGCGGGTCAGCCTGCCGGGCTATCGACTCATCGCCAAGAGGATCCCTGACGACAGCATCCTCGGACTTCGGCCGGCCTTGGGCGGCCAGACGATCCGCATGGTCGGCTACATCGGCGACCCCGAGATCCACCGAGAGATTCGCACCCAGTGCTACGAGCGGACCGGGGTGGTGGAGCAGGCCCGCTACAGCCTCGTGAACATGTCGCTGTTGTGGTTTGTCGGGCAGCAGTGGCCCGAGAAGGAGAAGGGCCGCAAGTGGTTCTTGCCGCCGGTCGAAGGTTTCAAGCACTTCTACCAAGTCGCCATTTGGATCCCCTCGCTCGTCGCGATGGCGTGGTTCATGGCTTGGGTGCGGCGTCGTCCGTCGATGTCGCTGATCGCATTTCAGACCTTCACATCCACCGCCATCGCGGGGCTGTTCTTCGGGTCGATCCGCCTGCGGACGCCCTACGACATCTACGCGATCATCTTGGCCGCCGAGGTCTTCGCAGTGGTCTATCTGCGCGTCCAGGCGTATCGCGCCGCGGCGGCACTGAAGGCCGAACCCGATCCCGAACCTGGGCCCGTATCCGATTCCGAAGCTGAATCCGAGTGAGGCACATGCGCCTTCGAATTCACCCCGAACGCCCCGCTCCGCGGAAACTCGCCCCTGCTGTCGACGCGCTGCGCCGAGGCAATGTGATCATCTACCCGACCGACACCGGCTACGCGTTCGGCTGCGCCATGTCGAGCAAGAAGGGCATCGCATCGCTCCGCAAGCTCAAGGGCATCCACGAGAAGCACGCGAAGCCGCTGACGATGCTGGTCAACGACCTGTCGCAGATCGGTCGGTACGGACACATGGGCAACAAGCACTTCCGTGTCGTGCGGCGGCTTCTGCCTGGCCCGTACACGATGATTCTTCCCGCGACGCAGGACATCCCGCGCAGCATGAAGAACCGCAACCATGAGGTCGGACTCCGCATGCCGAAGTCTGCGATCTGCACCATGCTGGTCGAGTTGCTGGAGGAGCCGCTGCTGACCGGATCGGTCACCCCCGGGGAGAGCGAACCAGGCCTCGAGGAGCCCGAAGACCTGGAACGAATCCACGGTCAAGACGTCTCGGTGATCATCGATGCTGGGCCGTTGTGGCCCGAGCCGAGCACCGTGCTTCGACTGTTCGACGATCAGATCGAAGTGCTTCGCGAAGGCCAGGGCGCGGTGCCCTGAGTTCGCTCGGCAGGACGATCAGCTCGTCTCAAGCCGCGACGCCCCGAGTCGACCCAACTCGAGCTCTACTCCACCTCTTGGGCCAAGCGCCGGATTCGTTCCATGCGCTTCTCCATGAGGATCAGCTTGTCGGGAAGGATCGTCGCGATCAGCTTGTCGAATCCGAGCGAGAAGAAGAAGTTGAGGTTGCGCAGGAGCCACAGGTCGAGCTGGGCCTTCTTCGCGTCGGGGCCCACGCCAAAGGTGAGCGGCTCGAGTTCCTCGACTCGGATATCGACCGCACCCCGAAACCCGTGAACGGCGACCGGGTCGAGGTCGGTGTGAAGGAACAGGCAGATGCCGAGCCTGAGCATCTCCCGGTAGACCCGAAGCTGCCCGTCGAGCATGCCCAGAGCCGTCGACACCGCGTCAGGGTCGCTCATCGATTGCTCAAAACGATACGCCCCGTCACCGACCGGGGCCTTCGCACGAAAAATGCAGACGGAGGCGGCTGCCGACCGTGCGTCGCGTGCACCGTCGAGGATCCGTTGGTCCGACTCGGACATCGCCTTGTTGCTTGGAAAGTGGCGCCGCGCCGCGACGACCGTGTCCTCGACGGGAGTAATGACCAACGCGGTGCGGGGCCCGCCGGGCGTCTCGATCTGGAGCGTGTCGAAGTCCATCGTCATCGGCGTCACGTAGACTGGCTTCGAATCCCGGGAACCACGACGCGCAGGGGCGGAAGCGAGGCGCTCGGGGAGCGGATCGCCCACAGCCCAAGGGTGCGGATGCGGGGCTCGAGCCCACCGATCGGAAACGCAAACTGGACTACGGTTGAGCCTCCCGCGGGAACAACGAACTCGGGAGGCTGGCCGGTCAGCGCGACAGGCGGAATCTCGAGGCCGGCGTCGTCCAGCAGGATCCCCTCGCGGTCGATGGTCACGGCCCTCTCCCCTGCGTTGGCGATGGCGCACTGCACAGTGAGTTGACGCTCTGCATAGCGGGCCTCCACCACGTCGATGCGCACGTCGTGAACACGCGCCTGGTGTTCGCCCTGTTCGAATGACAACACGTGGTCTTGGGTGCCCGCGCAAGCGGTCGGCAAACCGAGGAAGAGTGCAGTCAGAGCGCCGAACGCCGCTCTACGAACCGTCATGGTTCCATGGTACACGGGCGAAGCGATGAAGCTCGCAATCCCATCTTTCCAGTTCCGCTTTATCCCTTCGATGGGCAACGTGGTGTTCCCGGGCAACTTCCATCCGGTCGGCACTCAGAAGGCCGCCGACGCCATGCTCGAGCGTGTTGGAGCGTCCGTGTCGGAAGGTGGGGAAAACTGGTTGATCGTAGGCGGATCGGGCGGTTTTGGAAGTGCCGCGCGTGCGGTCCTCGGCGGGCGGCATGGCGCGAACACCCTCAATGTCTCGCTCGATGCCCAGCCCACTCCCGAGAGCAACAACAAGATTCGCAAGATCGGGTCGCCCGGCTTTCACCGCAACTTGGCGCTCGAGCGCGGCCTGACCGAGCGCGGCACCAAGGCGGGCTCGATCATCGGCGACGCGTTCGACCCGGCGATTCGGGACGAGGTCGTGGCCACGGTTCGCGAGAGCTTCGGTGGCAAGATCAACGGGCTGGTGTGGGCGCTTGCGGCTCCGCGCGCCACCGACCCGCGTACGGGCAAGGCGGTCACCAGCGCGCTCAAGCCGCTGGGGAAGTCGCTGAGCGTCAAGACGTTTACGGGACGCGACGAGAAGCGTGGCAAGGTACCGCAAGTCGTGGAGATGGAGCTTCCTCCGGGCAATCCCGAAGAAGCCATCTCCACGATCTTCGTCATGGGCGGTGGCATCGTTCGTCAGTGGATCGATGTCCTGATCGCGGCGGACGTACTCGCCGAAGGCTTCACGCTCTACACGATCAGCTACCGCGGAAACCCGCTCAACGCTGGCATGTACCGAGACGGACTGATCGGGCTGGCCAAGGCTGATCTCGAGTTCGAGACCTCGGTTCTCAACGCGCAGCTCGCAGAGCGCGTGGGTGGGAAGGCGTTGGCCGTCGAAGGACCCGCCGTGGTCACCGAGGCATCGGGCGGCATTCCCGGCGTTCCGTTTTACCTCGCGCACATGCTCGAGGTGATGGGCGACAAGTTCGAGGACCCGCTCGCATCGATGCAGCGCATGTTCGCCGGACACTTCTCCGAAGGTGGCCTTGCCACGGACGACGAAGGCCTGGTCCGCATGGATGATGTCGAGCTGCAGGAGGCATTCCAGTCCGAGCTTGCGTCCCGCTATGAGGCCGCGGCCGTCGGTTCCAACTTCGATGACGGGCTCTACGACCGCTTCATGTCGGAGTACGGAAAGACCCGGGGCTTCGACATCCCCGGCGTCGATTACGAAGCCGAGTTCGACACCGACGCCGTGTGCGGCCTCCCGCCCTCCGAGGGGTGAGTCGGCCACTTGGACCTATTCGTCCCCCAAGATGGCGCGCGTGGAGCCTTCTTCGCGCAGCGCCCGTAGGGGGGCCGTGTCATGATGCCCGCGCATGAGCGGGCAACGCGACGTGGGGACGGTGGCGGGTAGCGACGTCGCGACCGTCGCTGATGTGCCGCAGTCCGACGCGACCCAGGATCGCGTGTCGCCGATGGGGCCCACGACGGCCGGAATCATCGGACAGGAGATCCTGGGTCAGTACCGGGTGATCTCGAAGCTGGGCCGAGGAGGCATGGGCACGGTGTTCTTGGCCGAACAGCCCGGCATGAACCGCCAGGTTGCGATCAAGGTCCTGCATGCGGAGGTCAGCGCCGAACCCGACGCGGCACGGCGGTTTCAGGTCGAGGCCGAGGCCGCCGCGCGACTTGCAAGCCCGCACATCGTCTCGGTCTACAACTTTGGTCGGCTCGAGTCGGGCGAGTTGTACCTCGCCATGGAGTTCCTCCAGGGGCGGACGCTGCACGCCGAGCTCGCCACATACGGTCGGCTTCCGCTCGAACAGGTGGCAGATCTGGTGCAGCAGATTGCACGCGGCCTCGACGAGGCCCACCGCAAGGGGGTCATCCACCGCGACCTCAAGCCGGGCAACATCATGGTCGTCCGTGGTGCGGATGGCGACGTGGCCAAGCTGCTGGATTTCGGCATCGCCAAGCTGGATGCGGGCACGGGAACCCAGACTCGCGGGTGGGTGGGCACGCCCCGCTACATGGCGCCGGAGCAGTTCACCGGCGCGCCGATCGATGCGCGGACCGACATCTACGCGCTTGGGCTCATCACCTACGAGATGTTGTGCGGTCGGACCCCGTTCGTTTCCGACAACCCGATGAGCTACGTGCACAGCCACGTCTACTCCGCGGTGCCGAGCATCCAGGAGATCGTGCCCGGCATGGTCCCTCCGGCCGTCGAACAGGTGGTGCTCTCGGCGTTGGCCAAAGACCCTGGCGCTCGCCCCCACAGCGCGTCGGCCTTTGCGGACGCGCTGCGAGCCTCGCTGTACGCCCCTGCGCCCGCACCCCCCAAGTCCTCTTTCCTGCCGGTGCTCCTCGCGACGGGACTGGGTGTTGCCGTCCTGGGCGGGTTGGTGTTTTGGGGGGTCTCGAGGTGGAGAACGGATTCCGAAGCCGAGGTCGCGGCGTCTGCAGACGATCCTCCGTCGGAGTCGGATTCGAACGAAGGGCAGACGCCAGCGAAGGTCGCGCTCCACGTGCCAGACCCCGTGGCGGATGAGCTGGAGAACTTTGATCCCGCCTACGTCGCCACGCTTCCCAAGGCCTACAAGGCGTTGATCGAACTCGACGAGGCCGAGCTCCTCAAGCGGCTGGACGAGGCCATGTCGGTCTACCCGCCGAGCATGCGGGGCCAGACCCGCGGGCAGTACACGCTGCAGCTGGCATCGATGCCGCGCAAGCCCGCGCTGCCCCGAAGAGCCATGCTCATCAACGCCATCGTTGGCATGGACGCCGCCCAGAAGTACATGCCGAAGGATCCTCGGACGACGAAGGAGTTGGTCGCCGACTATCTGTCGGGCCCGGGTCCGATCCCGAAGGCGAACCGGCAGGAGATCATCGACAACATGCGCGAGGCGATTCGCGAAGAGGTCGACCGCGACTGGACCGTTCGGCAGTGGCTACTCAGCCTCGAAGCGCACGAAGCCAAGGCGAAAACGGACTGATTCAAAGCCCGCGCAACGTGCCCGCGGCCGCCTCGAGATCGAAGCTCTGGCCCGGGTTCATCAGCTTCTCGATCGCGTCTTGAAGCTTGCCCCGCGCACGGTGCAGGCGGACTCGGACAGCGCCGGCTGAGATGTCGAGGACGGTGGCGATCTCCGGGCCACTGAGCGCTTCCCAATAGAACAGCTCGAGCAGGGTTTGGTCGTCGACCGAGACCTGCTGAAGGGCCATCAGAAGCAGCTCGTGTTCCTGCCGTGCCGCCACGACCGAGCTTGGGGTCATGCCCATCGCGGCGACGGAGGACACACCAAGGTCGGCATCCACCTGGTTGCGCTGGCTCGTGCGGGACCGGAAGAACTTGAACAGCTGGTTGCGGGCGATCGCAAACAGGAACGTGCGAAACGAAGCGTCCTCGCGAAAGCGCTCCTGACTCTCGACGCATCCCACGAAGGTCCGCTGGATGAGGTCCTCGACCTCGTCGGGCGAGACCTTGTTGCGAAAGAATCGCCGCACAGACGCAAAGTGGCTGCGAAACAGCGCGTTGCCAGCTTCCGCGTCGCCTGCCCGCCACCGCTCCAGCAGTGTTCGATCGTCGTCCTCGGCCATCCCTAGGCGAACGAGCGTACAACGCGGCGTCTCAGCCGTCGAGATTCGACAAGAACGCCGTCGCGTCTTCGTGCGTGGTCTTCTGCATGGAGGCGACGTTGGGGAGGGCCAAGGCTCGCGTGAGCCAAGCCCGCGCGCGTTCCGGCTGATCGCGGTGTGCGACCGCGGCTGCGAAGAGCGGGCCGATCAGCTCGGGAGCATCGGCGCTGAGGAGTTCCTCTGCCGTGGTCAGGGCCTTCTCCGCCAGGGGTCGGGCCTCGACGAGCTTGTCCTGCAGCGCCAGGGCTCTGGCGAGGCTCGCTTGATCGAACGCCACGCGGAGTTTTCGTTGAAACCTCTCGTGATGCTCGAGAGACCGCCGCAGCGCAGCTTCCGCCCGCTCGAACCGTTTCTGGTGAAGGTAGAGCTCTCCAAGCGAGGAGCGCGCAGACGTGGCCGGAACGCTGTCGGCGCCGGAGTGTTCTTCGGCCAGGGCCAGGGCTTGGTTGAGCATGACCTCGGCCTCCTGTGGAGGAAGAAACGCCGCCACGTGGACTCGGGCCACCGAGCGCTGAGGGTCTGCCTCACCCAAGGTGGCGTCGAAAACTTCGAGGGCGTGTCGGTGCGCGACTTCAGCCCGGTCGCGGTCGCCGAGAGCCATGTATGCGGTCCCCAGGTTGCCTTCGACTCCTGCGAAGATCGGGTGCTGTTCCCCGACGAGTTTCGAGACGATGCGCCGCACTTCCGTGAACCCGGCGATTGCCGCGTTGGGGTTGCCGCGCTCCATCTCAACGAGGGCGATCGCGTTGAGTGCGCTGGCCACGACGTGGTGGTCGGGTCCGAGCTTGAGCCGGTAGAGCTCGGCGGCGCGGCTCGAGGTCGCAATGGACTCGTCGTAGCGGCCCAGCTTCGCCAGCGCGCTGCCGAGGGCTTCACGGAGGCGCGCTTCATCGAGGGGGCGATGCTCGTTGCGTAGCTGCGCCTGTAGAGACTCGGCTGCGTCGGCGGCACGGCCTTGGGCGAGAAACGATGAGGCCCGAACGTAGGTGAGCTCAACCTGCTCTGCCGTCCGGGGTTCGTCGACGCGTTGCAGCAGAGCTTCGGCCTCCCGGAGCGAGCGTTCGGCGTCCTCATGTCGATTCTCGACCACGGCGAAGGCCGAGGCCGCGGAGGTGGACGCGCGTACGGCCGCGCGGAACAGGCCGAGCCGGGCGGCGATCTGAGAGGCCTCGGTCAAGGTCTGCGCCGCGGCCACGTCACGAGCGAGAATCTGGCGTTCGCCGAGATGTTCCAACGCGAGGGACAGGAGTGGCTCGTGTCCGATCCTCCGAGCCCGCTGCACGAGCTCACTGGACCGTGCATGGCTGACGGTGGCTGGATCGACAGTCTCGCGGACGGTGTCCTCCATCAGGTCCCGCTCCAGCAACCGCACCTGCTGTGCAAGCGCAGGGTCTGCGGGGAGGGTGAACTCGGCCCGGACGGCGTCGGAGTGGGTGCAGGTCTGCGGACTCGGCCAGGCTCGCACGACGTTCGCGAGTTCGTCCGACGGCTCAACCGTGCCCCGAGCGACAACCGCGGCGAGGAACACATCGAGCTGGTCCAGGCGACGTTGCAGGCAGCGCATCGTCGGGTCCAGTTGGTCGACCGCCGGTGCGTCGTTTCTCCAGGCCGCCTCACACGACGTCTTGCGGATGCCGACCCAGGACTGCACATAGCGATCGATCGGCTCCCACAAGGCCGGTGCCGCCGACAGCAGCTCGCTTCTCTTCTCGGTCCAGACCGCGTCCGCAGGTTCGGCCACCGTCGCACAGCGCTGTGGAGGGGCCGCCGCGGACGCAGCGGCAACCGCAAGCGCTCCGCAGGCGAGGGTGGCTGCACCTGTCCCCCAGAGCAGCCAGGGCTTTCGACTGGACGGTGGCCCCTCGGCCAGCGCCTCGGCGAGGGCGGCCATGGAGGCATGGCGGTCGCTGGGGTTCTCTGCAAGGCCACGTTTGAGAACCGACGCGAACCAGCGCGTGTCCGGATCCCGTGATGAAGGCATTCGAACCCGTTGTGCGACGACCGAGGCGATCAGCTCGTGCACCGTCGCGCCAGGGAAGGGTCGCGGACCGAACGCGGCCTCCCAGAACGAGACGCACAGGGAAAACTGGTCGCTGCGCTCGTCGAATCGCCCTTCGAATTGCTCCGGGCTCATGTATGCAGGGGTGCCAACGACCATGCCGGTGGAAGACAGCGTGACGTGTTCGGGGACGTCCCCGCCGGTGGTGCTGACCTCCGCGGAGAGACTGTCATCGAGCGTCCCGCGAGCCAGGCCGAAGTCGGCGAGGCGAAGCCTTCCATCGTCTCCGACCAACATGTTCTGTGGCTTGACGTCCCGGTGCACGACGTCGGCTGCATGCGCGGCGCTCAGACCCTGCGCGGCCTCGATTGCGAACCCCAGGACCCGGCTCAACCGGTCGGGCACGTCTTGTGGGGTCGCCTCGGCCCACTGTGCGAGGGTCCGCCCTCGGACGAACTCCATCGCGACGAAGACCTGTCCGTCTTGCACCCCAACGTCGAGGACCTCCACGACGTTGGGATGGCTCAGCCTCGCGAGAGCTCGGGCCTCGCGCCGGAGGCGAGCGGTTCCGTCGGTATCCGCCGTCGTGCCGGCCCCGGGGCGCAGCACCTTGACCGCGAGTTCTCGGTCGAGCTCGGGATCTCGGGCTCGGTAGACGGTCCCCATCGCGCCCTGTCCCAGCCGTCCCAGTACCTCGAACCGGCCTGCAAACGTGGGGGCGGCGCGGTGTCCGAACAGCCTGGATTCGAGCGCGGCTTGCAGACGCCGCGTTTCGATTCCCGGCCCCGGATCGGGCGTCGCAGGGGTGTCCTCGTCCACGCGGCCATACTAGCAGTCCACCATGGCGTTCCGATCCTGACGTCGAGGCCGATGCTCGCCCCGGCCCGCTCTTGGCCCGGGCCAGCACGCGGCGATATCACGGGTGGTCAACGCTGGGGTCGCCCAACACCACCCGTCCAGATGTACGCCGACGGCGCAGGCGCGGGGGAGGTTCGTGGGTGCGGACGAGCGGCTCGTGCTCTTCGACGTGTGCAACGACTGGTTGCGGCCGAGCGCGAGCGCTTGCCCGCGGCGCCGTACTCGGAGTTGCCCCAGCCAGGTGCGGCTCGGGTTTTGCGTGGAGGAGGGCCAGCGCTGCGGGGGCGGGCGGTTCGTCCGATGAGGAGGGGACGAGCACGAGCACCGCGAGTGCCGGGATGGCGAGTGATGCCAGGCCCTGCTCCGGCCTCAGCAACCATCCCACCCATGCGCTCGCATGGCGGCCCAGTCCCCGCAGGGCTTTTCTCACCGCATGTCGGGCCTGTCGAAGCCTCCATTCAACCGTTGTGACCGGGAGCGCGAGCGCATCGGCGAGCTCTCGTGCCGACCGACCTTCGCAGCGACCGAGCCAAACCGCGCGACTGGGCTCATCGAGGCTTGCGAGCGCCTGACGAGCGGCGACACGTTCCTCGAAGAGAGGGCGGACCCCGAGCTCGATCGTCGTGTCGTGACGCAGGGCTTTTCGCCGCTTGCGACGGTGCGTTGCCGCAACGTTTCTACACATGCCCCAGATCCACCCGCGGTAGGACGTCCCGCGCTTCGGATCGAAATCGTCCTCGCGCCGGACGACCACCAGAAACACATCCTGCTCCGCGTCGTCGAGCTGATCTGCGCCGACACCAAGATGCCGCAGCGAAGCGCGGACGTACGGGCGATGCTCGGCGATCAGCTCTCTCAATGCGGCCACGTCGCTCTTGTCACGAGGAGACCACGGCGAGAGTTCCCGGCTGTGACTCAGAACGGACTCCATACGGTGCCGCTTCGGCGGTGCTGAGCCGAAGGCGGTGGCTCTGGATCGGGCTCTGGTTCTTGCGGGGGCGAAATCCGTCTGGAGCGTGCCGAGGGCACGCAAGCCCGCGTGTCCGGAGCGCGACAGCAGTGGCAGTGGGCCGTGCCCCCTTCGCACGCGTCGTCGGGTCGGCATTCGATCTCGAGCGCGGTCGCTTCGCATGACGGGGGCGCTGCGACACAGCTCCGGGGGTGCTCGAGATCGCCGCCCTCACAGCAGTAGGCCGTCCACCGGGTGCGGGCCGTGAGCCGCACGGGCGAGTTCGGGGGCGTGGGCGCGCAGCCCGGCGAAAGCAGGAGGCACAGGAACGACTCGAGGAGGCGCATCAACGGCTCTTGTCGATAGCCCTCCGAATTCGGAGCTTGACCGCCCTCTTTTTTAATGTGACTAAATGGTCACATGTTGAGTGCGGAGGACAACGGGCTGTGGAAGGCCCTCGGCGACCCGACCCGTCGGGCGCTGCTCGATCACCTTCGAGCCGGTCCGAGAACGACGGGCGCCTTGTGTGCAGAGTTCGACATGAGCCGGTTTGGGGTGATGAAGCACCTCAAGCAGCTCGAGGACGCAGGACTCGTCCTCGTCCGTCGCCAGGGCCGACAGCGGTTCAATCACCTCAATGCCGTCCCGATCGAGCGCATCGCACAGCGATGGATGGGGCGACTCACCCGAGACTCGGCGCAGCGTCTGCTCGCGCTCGAAGCTCACCTCGACCAATCACGAGAGCAAGACACGATGAGCAACCAACCCACGTTCAGTTTTCACATCGAGCAGTCCATCACCCTCAACGCGCCGCCACAGCGGGTGTGGCGGGCGATCACCCACGAGATCGAGTCTTGGTGGGGTTTTCACATCGGTCCGAACGACTCGAAGATCACGCTCGAGCCGCGGGTCGGGGGGCACTTCATCGAACGCTGGGGGGACGGTGAGGGCGAGCTCTACGCAACCGTGACCTTCATGCGCACCGGCAAGAAGATCACGCTCGAAGGAGGGATGGGACTGGGTGGGCCCGGCGTCAGCAAGTTCAGCTACGCGCTGGAGGCCAAAGGCGAGGGCACCGAGCTGCAGTTCAACCACTACTGTCACGGAGCAGCAAATGCGGATGTTGAGGCCAGTTTCCGCGAAGGGTGGGCGGCCCTGCTCGGCGAGAGTCTCCCTGCCTGGGTGCACGAGGGAAAAGTCGCCGAGCCCGCCTGAGCGCCCACGGACCCCTCAAGAAAAAAGAGGCACCGTGCATGTGCACCGGTGCCTCCTCGTTGAACGCGGAGCGCTCGGCTAGACTTCGCCGTTTTTAGCCTTGGTGATCCACTTCTCGATCTCGCCGCCGACCACTTTCTCGATCTTGCCCTCGAACGGCTTGAAGATGAACGGGATCTTGCCTTCGATGCGGACCTCGTCTTCCGTGATCTCGAAGTCGGTATCGAGCGACTTCTTCATCACCGAGAACGATACGGTGGCGTTCCGGTCGTCCTTCCAGGTGAGGTTCGGGTTGTACTCCGAAAGCCGCTCTTTGTAGGAGTCGTAGGCCTTCTCGATGACGGTTTTCACCCGGTCGAGGTCGTCGATCCCGTGCTTGGTGACGTATTTCATGTTCGTGTTCCAGGCGGCACGAGACGCCGCCTGGCGAAACTATAGCAACCGAGCGCACCGGTTCGACAGCTGCGAATTTGAGACCCCGTCCGCAGCGCTCGGGAGCCATTGGAGCCAGCTTGGGGTGCTCCTCCCCCCTTCATTCATGGAAATCCTTCGCCGCACAGGGTTTCAGAGCACGCTGCGAGCGCTATCGTGCGCCGGGCATGGCCTCGGTGGATTCTTCCAAGCGATGGCGCTTGCTGTTCCTGCTGTTCTTCGCTTCGGGGATCAGCGGGTTGATCTATGAATCGATCTGGTCGCGGTACATCAAGCAACTCGTGGGAAGCGCCGCCGAGGCGCAGATCCTCGTCCTGAGCCTGTTCATGGGAGGCATGTCCCTGGGAGCTTTGCTCTCGGGTCGACTGCTTGCGCGGGTGCGCGTCCCCATCGTCGTCTACGGGGTGATCGAAGGCTTGATCGGACTGTACGCGCTCGCCTTCCCCTACATCTTCACGTTCACCTCTCGCCTCGCCTACGACACGGTGTTCCCTGCGTTGGGCGGCGGGTCATCGGTGATGCTCGCCAAGTGGGGAATCGCCTCGCTGTTGATCGTTCCGCCATGCCTCCTGCTGGGGATGACGTTTCCACTGATGTCCGTCGGGATCCTCCGGCGAGAGAAGCAGCGCTCTGGCGAGGTGTTGGCGGTGTTGTACTTCTCCAACTCCCTCGGGGCCGCGTTGGGCGCGCTGCTCAGCGGGTTCGCCCTCGTTCCGTGGCTTGGGCTACCCGGCGCTCTGATGGTCGGCGCCGCGTTGAACTTGGTGATCATGGTGCTCGCCATGCGAGATCGGGAGGTCGCCGAGCCCATCGTCGCGACCCCCGACGCGAGCGGGAACACGGGGCAGAGCCGAGACATGGTGCTGCTGTACCTCGCGGTGGCCTTCGGGACCGGGCTCTCCTCGTTCCTGTACGAGGTCGGGTGGATCCGGCTGCTGTCGATGGTCCTGGGGAGCGCGACGCACTCTTTCGAGGTGATGCTCTCGGCGTTCGTCTTCGGTCTCGCACTCGGCGGGTTTTGGGTGCGCAAGCGGATGGACAAATTCAAGCGTCCGGAGATCACGCTCGCGATCGTGCAGATCATCATGGGCGTGTGCGCCGTGGCGACGCTGCCCGCCTACGAGGTGGCAGTGGAGGCGATGGCGTGGCTACTGAGCCCGGCGGAACGAACGGTCACCCTCTGGTACCAGTTCAACGTTCTTCGGTATCTGCTGTGTCTGCTGATCATGCTCCCCGCGACGTTCTGCGCTGGCATGACGCTTCCACTGCTCACCCACGTGATGCTGGGGCGAGGGCAGCCGGAGTCGGTCGTCGGTCGCGTGTACGGCGTGAACACGTTGGGTGCCATCACCGGGGCGACGCTGGGGGGCTTGGTGCTCATGCCGCTGCTCCGCCTGCAGGGCCTGATCGTGATCGGAGCCCTGGCGGACATGCTGCTGGGAATCGCGCTGATCCGCGGAGAGATTCGTCACGGGAGGGCCAACGCGCTCACGCCGAAGCTTCTGCGATCGGCGACGATTGGAGCGGTGTTGGTCACCGTCTGTGGCCTGCTGATCAAGCTCGATCCCATGGTGCTGACCTCGACGGTCTTCCGAAAGAGCCGAACGTCACTACCAGACTCGTTCGAGGTGCTGAGTTACGTCGACGGGCGCACGGCGACCGTGGCCGTGGTTGAGAACATCCACTACCCCGGCTACCGCATCATCTACACGAACGGAAAACCGGACGCGTCAGTCATCCTCAATCGCTGGCCTGAGGGGCGCGACCCGCTCGAGGGCCCGGACATCGCCGGCGATGAGCCGAACCAGTTCCTCGTCGGGTTGGTTCCCTTGATGGTCCGACCCGACGCCAAGAACGCGGCGTTGATCGGCTTTGGATCTGGAGTCACGTGCCACACGGTGCTTGGCTCACCCACCTTGGAACGTCTCGATACGGTCGAGATCGAACCGGAGATGGTCGAGGGCTCCAAGTTCTTCCGGGCGGTTAACTGGCGGGCGTACGAAGACCCGCGCAGCCACATTCACTTCGACGACGCCAAGGCGTTCTTCGCCAGCTCGGGGATCAAGTACGACTTCATCGTCTCCGAGCCCACCAACCCCTGGGTCAGCGGGGTCTCGAGCCTATTCACGGTCGAGTTCTATCAGGAGACGAAACGGTACCTCGCCGAGGATGGTGTGCTGGCGCAATGGCTGCAGGGTTATGAGCTCTCCGATGACCTGCTGATCAGCGTGCTCGCAGCCCTGGACCAGGAGTTTGAGGACTACCTCATCGTCCGAATCGGTGCGCGTGACTGGGTGATTCTCTCCTCCCCCAAGGGGCGCATTGGGCCGCTGTCGGATGCGCCGCTGTCGTGGGAGGGGGCGCAGGAGAGCTTCGCGCTTCTGGGCATTCACGACATCGGTCAGATCGATGGGCTCATCGTGGCCAACCGGCAGCTGCTGCACCCCTTCCTTCGCGACCGTCAGCCCAACCGGGACAGCCACCCGATCCTCGATACCGGAGCCGAGCGCGAGCGGTTCCTGCGTTCGTCGGCAGAGTTCCTCCACAAGCTGAGGTTCTCGCCGGCGCCCGTCATGGAGGCGCTGGCATCGGTTCCGCGACGCCCGTATCCGCTGTCGGGGATCGGGGACCTTCGTGATCCCCACATTTTGTATGAGACCGAACAAGCGGTCCTGTTGATGCGGCGCTACGAAGACCCTGGGGCACGTGTTCCCGCAACGCTGTCCGGCGCTGCAATGGATCATTGGCGGTCGATGACCCAGTTCATCGACAGCGACCCGGAGCCCTGGCCCCGTTGGATGCACGCGACGTACGAGGTCTATGCCGAGGTCGCACCGCATCTTCGGATCCACGAGACGCCGTTTTGGCAGCACGTTCGAACGCTCATGATGCGGGATGACGTGCCGCCACACGTTCGGGATTCGATCGCCTTGTTGACGGCGCTTTCGAGCCGAAATGGTGAGGAGTTGCTGCCGTTGGTTCGAGAGTCTCTGCTGGCCGAGAACCATCCGCTTCCGCTTCAACTGCGAACGATTGCGGGCGTGGTTGCCCTCGAAGAGACCGGCGCTTCGGCAACCGAGCGAAAGGCGTTTGTGCAGCGCTGGATGGCGGACCTGGCGACCGGGAACAGCAGCAACGATCTGGCGTATCAGGTCTGTCTCTTATACACATCTCCGAGCCCACGAGACCTCTCTACATCTC
>CAJXVA010000203.1 GCA_913061055.1 uncultured Pseudomonadota bacterium | reverse complement strand
CGGCTACAAGGCCGTCAAGGCGCTGAAGCCGGGCTTCGTCGGCGGCGCAGTCAACGGCCTGCTCCCCGAGTTCGCCGATGCCATGCAGCCGCTGTTCGACAAGAACGACGAAGATGCCGACAAGTTCGCCAGCTACATCACGGACAACGCGGCCGAGACCGCCGACCTGCTTTTGCAGGTGACCGACGGCAAAGCCGAGCGTGCGAAGAACGCCACGATCAAGAAGACCTACAGCAAGCTGCGTGGCTCGGCCAAAGACAACGTCCAGGCTGCCGTGCCCGGGTTGGCCAAGGCGCTCAAGCCGTTCCTTTGAGTCCGCTCGCTGCGGGAGCGTGGCCCATCAGCGGAGGTTGGCGAGGTAGGTGTCGGTGACCGTTTGGCGCAACGACACCTTGCTGCCGCCGGTGATGATCTCGGAGTTCACGAACAGGCACAGTTCCATGTCTTTGGGCAGGAAGACCGCCACGCTCTGCTCGAGCCGGCCGTCGCCGGGTCCCCAGGCGCCGTTCTTGTTGTACAGGCGCCCAGCCGGCGTCTCGATGCGTTGGTCGATGCCCAGGCTCTTGTTCAAGAAGCTGTCCACTTCGGAGGTGGGGACGATGGTGCCGGAGCGTCGGAACGTGCCCATCACGTCGAGCACCTCGCTGACCGACATGCGGAACCCGGCTCCACCGCTGACCGTGGTGAGGTCGCCGGAGTCCCAGCCGGAGCCGCCGCCGGTGGCGTTGTAGGCGAGTGCGTCGCCGCCTGCGGGCTTGAATCCGACCTCCGGCACGCCGCTGGGCGCGAAGATGTACTTGTTGCAGTACTCGCGGAACCTCGTGGTGCTGCGGACGTCCCAGATGGTGTCGGTGGCGTCGCCATGGGTATCGGTCTTGTTGATCCAACCGTGCAGCACCGGGATCAGCACCCGGCACAGCGCGAAGTTCACGTTCTCGTAGGCGTACTTGCCGTGGGTGGACGCGACGCCCTCGGCGATCTTGGACTTCATGGTCGAGAAGTCCGTCGCAGAGCCCGGCACACGGAAGCCGGCGGTGTGGTTGAGGAGCTGCCGGAACGTGATGTCCTTGGTCTTGGCGCCGAGGTTCCAGTACTTGGGCAGGTCGTCGAAGATCCGGTCGTTGAGGTTTCGGTTGGCGCCTCGCAGCTTGTGCACCATGGCCATCGCGGTCATCAGCTTGCTGACCGAGGCGATGTGCATCCGGGTGTCCATCGTCCAGCCTTGACCGCCATTGACGGGGCTGCGGCCCCACTCC
Organism: uncultured Pseudomonadota bacterium; assembly: GCA_913061055.1. GTDB lineage: Bacteria > Myxococcota_A > Polyangia > Nannocystales > Nannocystaceae > CAJXVA01. Next base: position 14,492 of record CAJXVA010000203.1, on the reverse strand, counting down.
CACAGCCCGTTGTGGACAACCGCGCCGCCGCGCCGAAGCTGCCATGCGTAGCCCTGCACCGACTGAGCGAGCTTGGCGTGCAGCGCCGGTCCGAACGCACCGACGTCGAGCTTGGGCGTGGTGTCGATCTTGCGGAGGGTGCGACCGAGCTTGACCCGGCGCAGCTTGGCCGAGACCCCGGTGTCGCAGACTACGCCGCGGGTGTGTGCCGGGCGGATCACGTGCGTCTTTGCGAGCCGTGCGGTGGTTCGGTCGAGCTTGGTCGCCTTGGCGGCCCGCGGCCGTGCCGTGGGCCGGCGGGTGGTCGGCCGAGCGGACGTGCTGGGGCCGATCCTGGGTGCGGCGCCCGCCATCCGGGCGTGAACGAGAACCGCGGCGGCTGGGAGGCCGGCCATGAAGAAGCGTCGGGTGCGTTTCATCGATCGGATGGACGCACGGACCGTGGTTTGTGACACCCCGTCCGTCGGGCTGATCAGGTCAAGGCGCCGAGGACCGCGAACGCCACGGCCGCGATCGCGCCGCCAAGCAGGGCGTAGGGCAGCTGTGTTCGCACGTGTTGAATGTGATCCGTGGCGGCCGAGAGCGAAGCGACGATGGTGGTGTCGCTGATCGGAGAGCAATGGTCGCCGAACACCCCGCCCGCCAACGAGGCCGCGATGAAGGGCTCCAGGGGCAGGCCCATCGAGGCGGCGGTGGGGACTGCGATCGGGATCATGATCGCAAAGGTGCCCCAGCTCGATCCGATCGAGAAGGCGACGCCGGCCCCGACCATGAACAGCACCGGGAGCAACACGAAGGTGGGCATCGAGCCAGCCGCCATGGCGGCGATGTAGACCCCGGTGCCGAGCTCCTTGGCGAGTCCGCCGAGCGCGAGGGCCAACACCAAGATGATGGCCAGCGGCAGCAGTGCGCCCGCGCCCTCGAGCGCGCGGCGGGTGAGCCTCTCGACGCTGAGTGCTCCTTGAACCAGAAGCATGATCCACGCCGTGGCCAGGGCTCCGGAGGCCGCCCAAAGCACGCTGGTCGACCCGGAACCCTTCATGATGTCGCCATCGCCCGTGACCCAAAGGGCCAGGGGCATCGCGGCAACGAGCACCGCGATCGGCACGAGCATGTTGCGCGCGCGCGGCTCGATTTTCAGCTGCGGGTCGAGCTTTGCCCCGTCATCGGCCAGCGGGTGGGAGCCCTCGGCGTGCAGCGTCCCGGCGGCGGCACGGGCCTGCGCGGCCTTCATCGGCCCCAGGTCGATGTTCCACAGGATCGTGGCGACCGCCAACGCGACGGCAGCGAGCGCGTAGAAGTTGTACAGCAACGAGCCCAGGAACACGCCGAGCGCGTTGGGCACGTCGAGACCCTCGAGCAAGCTGAGGTTGTAGGCACCCCAGGCGTTGAGCGGGATCAGAATGCAGATCGGCGCCGACGTGGAATCGATGATGTACGCGAGCTTCTCGCGCGAGATCTTGAAGCGATCGAACAGCGGGCGGGCGACGGTGCCCGCCACGAGGACGGTCACGTTCGACTCGACGAAGATGACCACGCCCAAGGTCCACGCCAGAAGCTGGGCCCGCCTGGGCGTGCCGACCCACGACCGCTCCTCGAGGCGGTTCACGAAACCCGTCACGCCGCCGGAGGCCTCCAGGGTTGTGATCAGGGCGCCGACGACGAGCGTGAACAGGACGACGCGCGCATCTCCGGCGCTGCCCAGGACGGCGACCAGGCGCTCGAGGCTGGCACCGAGACCGGCGATGGGATCGAAGTGGGTGAGAAAGGTGGAGCCCAGCCAGATTCCCGCGCCGAGCGAGAGGTAGACCTGCCGCGTGACGATCGCCATGACGATGGCGAGCACGGGCGGGAGCACGGAAATCCAGGACGGGTCGTCCACTGCTGCAGACTATAGGCGAGGTTGCGGGGGTTGGCAGAGGCCCCAGACCCCCTCACCGGCACAGCCCGGCGGCCGCGCCAAGGTCCAGCGCAACGAATGGCTCGTCGCCGGGGGCCAGTGCGGTCCGGGTGAAGCTGGAGACGCCCTGGCTGAGCGTGGAGTCGATGACGACCTCTTCGACCGCCGCCGGCGCGAAAGGATCGTCGATGACCGCCGGGCAGTCGCCGTCGATGCCCCCGAGGCTGTCCGTGTACAGGACCGCGGGGTCGAACTCCCCGGGGTTGTCGAAGTCGGAGACTGCCAGCGCGATCCCTCCGTCGGCTCGCTGGGCGGTCGCTCCGGTCGGCATGCGCTGGTCTCGGGGTGCGTCGTAGACGAACTGCCAGTCGAGCGCGAGCTCCCCGGAGGCGTCGATGCGGGCAAGCCAGGTGTCCTCCGAGGTGGCGGCCGACCCAGCCTGTCCGCCGACGATGAAGCGGTCACCACCGGCCGGAACGAGGCTCCGCAGCACGTCGTACCCGGGCCCGCCGAGCGTCGACAGCGAGATCGCCGGGTCGCCATCCGGGTTGAAAACACCGAAGTAGCCGTCCTCGGATCCCGCGCCCCACGAGCTTGTTTCGCCCACCAGGAGGTAGCCGCCGGAGGCGAGCGGTGCGACGCCGCGCAGAACGTCGGCACCGCCGTTGCCAAACGATGCCGAGTACACGAGGCCGCCAGCAGCATCGACCTTGATCAGCAGGCTGTCCGAGGCCTCTGGGCCGCGACCGCGCACACCGACGCCGAGGAACCCTCCGTCGTCGTCTTCGCGGGCTCCGTACAGCTGGTCGAAGCCATCTCCACCCACGCCGATGTTCCACTGCAGCTGCAGGTCCGCGTCGAAGCCGATCAGCAGCCCATCGCGATCGCCGAAGTCGGTCTGGTCGGTGTACCCGGTGAGCACGAACCCACCGCCCGAGGTCGCGATCATGTCCCACGCGTGTTCGTCGGTTCCCGGGTTGCCCGCAAGCACCGAGCGCACGTGGGTTCCATCGAGTGCGAACTCGGCCACCAGCACCTCGTTGCTGTTGCCCCCTCCGGTGTCGCGGCGCGTGAGCCCAACCCCATACACGGCGGAGCCTTCGACCAGCACGCCGAAGAACTGCTCATTGGTGGGGAGGTTGGTCCGGCGCGCCCACAGAATCTCACCGTCGTCCGCGATGTGGACGATGGCGGCCTCGCGGACGCCGTCCCGCTGGACGTTGCCCACGAGGACCACGCCGCCGTCCGGGTGCGCTTCGACGTCGAAGACCGTGAAGCTTAGATCCGACGGGAACAGGTAGGAGCCCGACGCGCCGACGGGGAGCTCGGGGACTTCGCCGGTGCTGCTGCTCTCGGCGGTGCCGCTGCTCTCGGACGTGGAGGCGTCCGATGTGGAGCCCGTGCCGTCCGTCGTGGATTCGGGGCCCGTCGTCGTACTCGTCAGCGTCGTCGATCCGGTGGAGGGCCCGGCGCTGGTGGTCCCGTTGGAGGACGAGGTGCCCGCGTCCGAGTCGGTATCGGCCGAGGCTCCGTCGTCACCGCAAGCGATCAGCCCCGCCACAGCGACCAACAACGTCGTTCTAAGTCTACCCATGCGTCCAGAGCTAACAAGCGGAGCCGTCGGTCACAACTCGGATCTGCACGGTTTCGAGTCGGCGGTGGCTTTTGTGCCAGCTTGCTGCGACACCCATCCAGTTGTGGCGCGATCGGATGCTGCTGCATCTCACGATCGCTTTCGCCCGGATCGTTGTTTCCCTGGGGGTGATGCCTCCCCATCAATCTCGCGGCGAGGCCTTCGGATGGATCGCCGGCCAAATCGGTCCCGCGTGATCCGCCCGTCAAACCTGCTATAGCCCCGCCCGTGGAGCGGCTCAGAACGTCCCAGATCTGGGCAGCGTGGTGGCCGCTTGCCGCGAGCTGGTTGCTGATGGGCATCGAGCAGCCGGCCATCGCGGCAGTCATCGCTCGCCTCCCGGACACCAAGGTTCAGCTCGCCGCCTACGGCAGCGTGGTGTTCCCGATCGCGCTGCTGATCGAAGCGCCGATCATCATGCTGCTCGCGGCGTCCACGGAGCTGAGTCGCGACCGGGTCCGCTACGCACAAATGGTTCGCTACACCCGGATCATGGGGATCGCGCTGACCGGCCTTCACATTGTGGTGGCGGCGACCCCTGCGGGCCCCTGGTTCATCGAGGCCGCCCTCTCGGTTCCCTCAGAGGTCGCGCAGGCATCCAGGCCGGGCCTGTGGCTGATGATCCCGTGGTCGTGGGCGATCGCTTCGCGTCGCACCGGGCAGGGGCTGTTGATCCGGACCGGCAAGAGCCGCATCGTCGGCCTCGCCACTGGCGTGCGGCTGCTGGTCTCCTCCACTGTGTTGGCGACCGGCGTGCTGACGCAGGCGGCCTCGGGCGTGGAGATCGGGACGGCCGCGCTCGCGGTGGGCGTGCTCAGCGAAGCGGCGTTTGTCCACGTGTTCGTGCGCCGCGTTGTCGCCACCCAGCTGCCGGCGACGTCCGAAGCTCCACCCTTGACCGGCTCGGGGTTCCTGTCGTTCTACGTGCCGCTCGCCCTGACCCCGGTGGTCATCTTGGTGATTCAACCGATCGGCACCGCAGCGATCAGTCGGATGCCCGAGGTGCTGGGCTCCCTCGCCGTGTGGCCCGTGGTCGTGGGGCTTGGGTTTGTCCTGCAGAGCGTGGGGCTGGCGTTCAACGAGGTGGTCGTCGCGCTGGTCGCTCGTCCCGGAGCGCGGGAGGTGCTGTGGCGCTTTGCCTGGCGTTTGGCGCTCACACTCACCGTGATCTGGTTGTCGTTCTCACTCTCGCCACTCGCGGCGGTGTGGTTCGAACATGTGGCGAATCTTCCCTCCGACTTGGTCGAGCCGGCGCTGCTGGGATTGGTGATCGCGGCGCCTCAGCCCGCGTCCCGGGTGCTGCAGAGTTGGTACCAAGGGTTGCTGGTCGCAGAGCACCGCACGCGCCCGATCACCGAAGCGGTCGTGGTGTTCGGCATCGCGTGCGGGTCCGTGCTTGGCGTCGGGGTCGCCTGGCAGGGAACACCGGGCGTCTACATGGCTGTGCTCGGCTTCACGGCGGGTCGGGCGGCCCAGACCGGTTGGCTGTGGTGGCGATGCCGGGGCAAGCCACCGCAGGGTCAGTCGCCGAGCTCGCCCAGCAGTCGCTCGAACACTTCGAAGGGGTGAGCACCAGCGACCCGGTAGCCCTCGACGAAGAACGTCGGACTTCCTCGACCCCCGGCCCTCTCGCACCGGCGCTGTTCATCGGCAAGGGTCTCTTTGACCTTGTCGCTATCGATCTCCGAGACGAATGCGTTCGCGTCGAGCTCCAGCTCGTTGGCCATCGTGACGAAGTCCTCGGTCGTCATCGGGCCCGCGTGCATGTGCAGGTAGTCCGACGCCGGCCAGTACGCGCCGTGGCTACGGGCGACGATGAGGGCGCGCGACTTCCGTTCCGCGCCGTCGTGCATGGCCAACGGATACTGCAGGTGGGCGACTCGGACACGGCCGGCGAAGACGTCGAGGACCTGGTCAAGGGTCGAGGCGGACGCTCGGGCGTACGGGCAGTCGGGATCGACGCATGCCACCACGTCGGTGGGGGCATCAGCGTGGCCGCGCCAGTCCAGCCCCTGCGTCTGTGGGGCGGATCGGTCTCGTCGCAGGATACCGGCGACGATCTGGGTGGGAGAGAGTTCCGCTTCGGTCAGTGGCCGTAGCGTGAACTCCATCGACCCTTCAAAGCCCGGCGCGTATTCGGTGTCAGGATCGGGAAAGAGGGCCTCGGCGAGACAAGCGGTCGCCCGTGAGTCGCGGGCGTCCGGGTCATGGGTGACCGAGGTCAGCTGGCTGCGGCCTTGCTCGTCCCGGACGAACACGGCTTCGAGGACGAGGCTCGTGTCCGGGTTGGCGTGGTGTTCGGCGGCGCAGGTCTGGGCGAGAAGACGGCTCATCGACGTGAGTTCGCGGATCTCGTCCGCACTGCTGTCGCGACCAGTGCCCTGGGTCTGTACCTGCGCTCCGTACTGCGGAGCGTCGGCGGCGTCATCGTGGAGCGGGGATCGCTTCGCGACTCCGGCGGTTGCGCCGGGCCGCTCCACCCCGACGGACGGGGTCGCGTCTGGGTCTGGGGACGCGCCCGAATCGGGTCCGTTCGACGGGGCCGAGGCGGTCGCTGTGCCCGTGTCGGGTTGCGTGTCGTTCGCGGCATACGCTGTGATGCCGACGGCTGTGGCTGAACTGAGTGTGATGAGGGCTGCGAGTGTCTTCATGGTCCACGGATGCGCTTGCGCGGCCGGAGGGATGCCGCTCGTCACGCCTGGGACCGCGGCCAGGGCTCCGAGCCAGTGCTTGCGGGCCTCGAATCGGCGGTCGAGCCGTTCGCGGAGCCGCTTGAGTCCCTCCCGAACCCGCCAGCTGGCGGTGTTGGTCGGGCATCCCTGGTGTTGACCGATCTCGCGGGCGGTGAGCCCGTCTTCGAACCTCAAACGCAGCGCCTCCTCATAGGGAGCAGGCAGAGCCGACCACTCCTCATGGAGTGCGTCGAGGAGCTGGCTGCGGGCCACCTGTTCTTCGGGGGTCGGGGGCAGCTCCGGCGTGGAACTGGCCCAGTGTTCCCGTTGTTGTCGTCTCCGCGCGCTTCGGTGTTTCGAGATGGCGCGGTTACGGATCGCCTGTCGCAGCCAACCCAGCGGATTGGAGACGGGGCGAGTGTTGTCGATGGCGGCGAGCAGCGTGTCCTGTACGAGGTCCGCTCCATCGGCGCCGGCGAGGTGCCGACCCAACGCAACGAGCGCCGGGTAGTTTCGCTCGGCGGCGATGGAGACGGTGTTGGACGAGCCAGGCATGTTGACCTCGAGACGCCACCGGCCGACCGATCCGTGGTTGTCGGCCTGCTTTTCTACCCGGCTGGTGCGGGACGCTCAGGCGGTGGCACGCGGCGGCGGGACACGATCGCGTCCCCCCAGGACCGTCCGCAGCATCGGTGCCACAATCTCGCGGCGGGCGTCGGCGACGGCTGCCGTGAGTTCGGCCTGGGACAGCCGACCGTAGTGGTGCCAGTGGGGATGCTCCGGCGTGGGTCCGAAGCTCGCGGTGGGAAGGTCGGCGAAGGCTCGCCGAAGCGCGCCTGCAACCTCGGCGCCCCCGGCTTCGAGCGCCCACTTCACGGTGCGCCATGCCAACGCGGCGTGCTCGGCCTCGTCTTTGGCGATTCCCGTCAGGACCTCCTGGGCGTGGGGATCGACGGCGATGGCCGCACCGCGCTCGGCGACCAGCGCAGCCGTGGTCTCACCAACACAACCCTCGAGGAACGCATCGAGGGCGACCTGGACCAGCGTTGGCGAGCGTGGGGTGGCAGCGGGCAGCGGCCCGGGTCCGTGAATCGCGGCGGTGAAGCGGCTGGCCATGCCGTAACAAGCCTGGGCGTGCCGGACCTCATCCGCCGCGGCGCGGAGCGTGTCGTCGAGGAGGGCAGGGGGGGCGCCCACCGCCATCAGCTCGATCACGACGCGGCTGAATGCGGCGACGGAGGCGTGCTCAGCCGCGGCGTCCGCGAGCCAGGCGTCGCACAGCGCGTCCGCGACCCCAGCCGCGGCTGGGCAGGCCAGGTCGGCCCAGTCCGTCCGGCGAACCGCGGGTGCCGCCAAGACTTCGGTCCCTTCGACCAGAGGGCGGCCGGAGCAGTACTCAAACCAGTGGTAGCAGCACACGTTCTCCTCGCCCGCTTGGCGTTTGAGTTCGGTGCCGTGCTGGTTGAGCGAGCCCTGCATCGAGTTCTTGTCGGAGAGGCCCTTGTATTTGGCGGGGGTCGAGGTGACTGGGCTGGGCGTGTGTGCACCGATGACTCGCGTCGGGCAGCCCAGTTCCAGTTGAGGCTCGCCGACCTTCGGTGCGATCGCCAGGGCGGCATCCATCGCGCCGCACCAGTTGCCCGAGACGCAGGGGTCTTCCTCGGGGTTGTAGCCGTCGATGAACGGAGGGTCGCCGTCGATCGGCATCATCCGCAGCTCGTCCGGGTCGGTCGGCATCGGGGGCGGTGGCGGAGCGGCGTTGACCCTCGGTCCAGGGCCTGGCTTCGTCGCTCCGTCCGTCTCGGTCGCTTTCGCGCTGGGCGGATTCGTGCGCACGGGCTTGGTCTTGCCCTTCGCCGCGGTGGCGGTGGGCTTGGGCGCCGGTTCACCACACCCCCCGAAAAGCACGGGAATGCACGCGAGGAGGCTCAGGCGGCGACGGAGCGCGGACGTGTCACGCATCGGGGCGACGGTATCAGGGACGGCGCCGCGCGACACGGCTACAAGCCCTCGATTCCGCCAAGGTATGCTCTGGGGCGATGGGTTGGAGGATCGTGGGGAAGCGGCTTGGGGCGGTCGCTGGAGGCCTTTGGGTGCTGACCGGCTGCCCGAGTGCAGATTCGGGGGTGGGGACTCCGGGGACGGCCTCCGCGGGAATGGCCCCGGGATCGACAGGCGCGGCCGAGAGCTCGACCGGCTTCGACACACTCGCCGAGGGCAGCGGCGGCGGCACCACCGCGGCACCCACCGTCGAGATCGGTTGTGGCGACATGCCCGCAGGAGCGCTGGGCGCGGAGTACGAGCACGGCTTTGACGTCGACCCGCCGGATGCGTCGGGGACGTGGAGCGTCGAAGGATTGCCCGAGGGGATGGCGTTCTCCCCGTTTGGCGGGGAGCTGTCCGGCATCCCGACGCAAGAAGGAAGCTTCGAGATCACGGTGTCACTCGATGGCCCGGACGGCACCGGGGAGGCCACATGCATGCTCGAGGTTGGTGCGGCGCTCACGGTCGACCTGTCCGTGTTGGCGCGTCCGTGTTTGGGACCCGGAGACAGTGTCACCGATGTCCTGGTCGGGGGCGACGGCTCAGCGCTCACCTGCGCGACGCCCTCGAGCAACGGCGCCGGCACCCGCCCGGAGGCTGTGACGGTCCACGAAGAGACCTGCGAGATCGAAGGCACACCGACGCCCGAGGAGTGGGGCACCTGGGTGTGGATTACCGAGGTGCGTCAAGCGGGCGCTGTGGTGCATGTGCCGTTCTGCATCACCCAAGACACGCCACCGAAGGACAGCTTCGAGGTCACCATGACGCGGCGAGGTGATGTGGATGCCCTCCTCGAGCCGCTGCTCGGATCCTTCTCCGCTGGCGAGCCACTCGTGTTCGGTGGGGAGGGCGACCCCGCCTTCGCGGTCACCGGTGGGTGCGGGGGCGGGGCTTGTTTCTACGGCTTCAGCTTCAGCGCCGGCGCTTCCCCGTTCGGTGGCGACTGCGGCCAGGACTCGTGCATCGGGCTCGGTCCCAGCGCGATCATCACCGACGACGGCGGTGCTCCGATCGGCTTCTCGCATGAGTTGTACGCATTCGGACCCCCGACCCCTGACGGATTCGTCGGCCGCCCCTTCGTGATGCCGTGGGAGCTGACGTACTGCATCGCGGACAACGACGCGGACTGCGACGGTAGCGAGAGCATCCTCGCCAACGCCGGAGCGCACGTGCATGTCTCGCTGCTGATGATGCCCGAGTGACGGGGCCGCCGGGGTCAGCCTCAGCTGAGGACTGGAAGCCGGGCAGCCTTGCGCTTCAGCTCGGGGCGCGTGTCGCCGCAGCGGTGCGGGATGAGCCCGAGTTCGTGGAGCATCTCGAGGTCGTCGTCGACCGTTCGGTTGGCGGTCGTGAGGAAGTCTCCGACCATCATCCCCGACGCGCCGGCGCTGAACATCATCGGGAGCAGCTGTCCCAAGTGGGTGCGGCCCGCGGCGATGAAGATGTTCTGCCGGGGCAAGAACAGCCGGTACGCGGCGATGATCCGCAGCATCTCCATGGGCTCGAGCGGATCGGTGGGGGGGAGCTTGGTGCCCTCGATGCTGACCAGGAAGTTCATCGGCACCTCGTCGACATCGAGTTCTCGCAGCGACTGCGCCAACTCGACCCGGTCGGAGGGCGCCTCGCCCATGCCGAAGATGCCGCCGACGCAGGTCCGCAGACCCTTGGACTTGGCCATACGAATGGTGTCCATCCGCTCGTCGTACGTGTGGGTGCTGACGACCTTGGAGAAGTAGCTGCGGCCGGTTTCGAGGTTGTGGTTGAGCTCGGTGAGCCCCGCCTCGACCATGCGGTCCATCGCGTCAGGGGTGAGGAAGCCGACCGAGGCGTGGGCTTCGGTATGACCCGCGTCGCGGACGGCCTTGATCCCGGCGACGACGTGATCGAGCGCCTTGGTGTCATGTTCGAGGCCGCGGGTCGCGGTGACCAGGCCGAGGGCGCTGGCGTTGCGGCCCGCCGCGCGCTCGCTGTGCTCGACGATCTCGTCGACCGGCGTGAACTTCTTGGCCTGAACGTGCGTGCTGAAGTGCCGGGATTGGGCGCAGAATCCACAGTCCTCGGGGCAGCCCCCCTCCTTGGCGTTGACGATCGAGCACAGGTGTACGGAGTTGCCGAATCGGGCCCTGCGGACCGTGTCGGCGGCCGCCATCAGTGACCATACGTCCACCTCTGAGCCCAGGTAGGCGAGGAGGGTCTCGCTGTCGAGCGCCTGGAGGTCGCCCCGGACGATGCGCTCGGCGATGACGGACGGCGCGAGCACCGTGGATCCATGCCCAACCCCAGCCTCGGACGTCTCGGTGGCGGGACGTGCATCGGTGTCGTGAGACTCCAGCGACATGCGAGCACGTATATCAAGGATCGACAGGGGCGGGGTCGCACAGGGCCTCGGCGGTGGTATTTTCCCGCCCACGTGACCCCCACGACCTCTCCCACCCAGGCGCCCGACAAGGACGAGGTGGTGCGCGTCTTCAAGGAGATGCTCCGAATCCGTCGATTCGAGGAGCTCGCCTCGCGCGCGTACACCCAGGGCAAGATCAGTGGCTTCCTCCACCTGTATATCGGGCAGGAAGCCATCGCCGTTGCCACCGCGGATCTGATGAAAGACGGCGACCGCGTCGTCACCACCTACCGCGATCACGGCTTTGCGGTCGCGCTCGGTTGTGAGCCGCAGCGCTGCATGGCCGAGCTGTTCGGAAAGAAGGACGGCTTGGTCGGCGGCGTCGGTGGATCGATGCACTTCTTTGATCGCGACAAGGGCATGTGGGGCGGCTACGCGATCGTCGGCGGCCACCTCCCCGTTGCGGCCGGCCACGCGTTCGCGTCCAAGTACACCGGCGACGGTGCGGTCACGCTGTGTTTCCTCGGCGAGGGCGCGATGCACATTGGTGCCACCCACGAGGGGATGCACCTAGCCGGGTTGTGGAAGCTCCCGATCGTGTTTGTGGTCGAGAACAACCAGTACGCGATGGGCACCCCGCTCAAGCGCCAGACGCTGGTGGATGACCTCACCGTTCGGGCTCCCGCGTATCGGATGACGTCTGACCGCTGGGAGGTCACCGACGTGTTCGAGACGCGCCGCCGACTCTCCGAGGCTGTCGAGCGCGCGCGGACCGACAATCAGCCCGCGTTGATCGAGCTGCTGACGTATCGCTTCCGCGGTCACAGCATGAGCGACCCGGCCAAGTACCGCACGAAGGACGAGGTCGAGGTGCAGCGCAAAAAAGACCCGCTGTACCGGACCGAGCAGAGCCTTCGCGAAGACCATGGGTTTGGCGACGACGCGATCGAGGCCATCGATGACGCCATCGTCGAAGAGATGCAGGCCGCCGTCGACTTCGCCGAAGCGTCTCCGCAGCCCGACCCCGAGCACCGTTTCCGCAACCACCTCGTCGAGGACGACTAAGCCATGCCCACACTACAGATTCGAGAAGCGCTCCGAGAGGCCATGGACGAGGAGATGGCCCGGGACGACCGCGTCTTCGTCATGGGCGAAGAGGTCGGCTACTACGAGGGGGCCTACAAGTGCACCCAGGGGCTGCTGGCGAAGTATGGCGAGCAGCGGGTGGTCGACACCCCGATCGCCGAGGCCGGATTCGCGGGGGTTGGTGTCGGTGCTGCGATGGCGGGCTTGCGTCCGATCATCGAGTTCATGACCTTCAACTTCTCCGCGGTCGCCTTCGACCAGATCCTCAACAACGCGGCCAAGATGCGCCACCTCACCGGCGGTCAGTTCACGGTGCCGATGGTGTTCCGCGGTCCCAACGCGGCCGCGCACATGCTCAGCTCGACCCACAGCCAGGCGTTCGAGAGCTTCTACTGCGGGTTCCCGGGCGTGAAGGTGGTCTCGGTGGCCACCCCGTACGACGCGAAAGGCTTGCTCAAGTCGGCCGTGCGCGACGAGAACCCGGTCATCTTCTTCGAGTCCGAGGTGATGTACGGCGTCAAAGGGGAGGTCCCCGAGGGCGAGTATCTGATCCCGATCGGAGAGGCCGACATCAAGCGCCCCGGCGATCAGGTCACGGTGATCACGTGGGGGCAAGGGGTGCCCACGGCGCTTGAAGCCGCGAAGATGGCCGAAGAAAACGGCATCGACGCCGAGGTCATCGACCTTCGCACGCTGCGTCCGCTGGACAAGGACGCCATCTTGAACAGCGTCCGCAAGACCAACCGCGTGGTGGTCTCCTATCACGGGTGGCCGTATGGCGGCACCGGAGCCGAGGTCGCCGACCTCATCGCTCGCGAGTGCTTCTACGACCTCGACGCGCCGGTCGAGCGCGTCTGTTACGAAGACATCAACTTCTCCTACGCCGAGAACCTCGAGCAGCTGGCGATCCCCTCGCCGAAGCAGATCTACGAGGCCATCGCGAAGGTCGCGTACCACTCTCTTTAGACCCCCTGAACCGGCAGCACCAGGACAAGCGTTATGGCAACGATCGTCGAGCTTCCCCGCCTCTCCGACACCATGGAGGAGGGCGTCATCGCCAAGTGGCACATCGCCGAAGGTGACAAGGTCAAACGCGGCCAGATCATCGCGGACGTCGAGACCGACAAGGCCACGATGGAGTACGAGTCTTTCGACGCCGGGACGGTGTTGAAGATCATCGCGGCTGAGGGGGATACCCACGCGATCGGCACGCCGATCGCGGTGCTCGGCAAGCCGGGCGAGGACGTGGATGCGGCGCTCGCGAAGGCGGGCAGTGCGGCTCCGGCTGCCCCCGCTGCACCTGCGGCTGAGTCGGCTCCGGCACCTGCGGCCGCGCCTGCTCCAGCGGCACCCGCAGCGGCCCCCGCTGCCGCGCCTGCCTCGACCGCAGCGGATGGCCGGGTGGCTGCCTCGCCGCTGGCCCGACGCATGGCGCATGAGGCCGGCATCGCGTTGTCGGCGATCACCGGAAGCGGTCCGCACGGGCGGGTCGTCAAAGCGGACGTCGAAGCGGCCATCGCTGGCGGCGGCGCAGCGGCAGCCGGCACCACGGTCTCGGACGGCGCGCGTACGTTCGTGTCCCGACCGGACACCACGATGTCGCTCTCGCAGATGCGCAAGACCATCGCGAAGCGGATGGGCCAGAGCAACGCCGAGATCCCGCACTTCTATCTCACCATCGATGCCGACATGGGCGGCGCGGTGGCGATGCGGACGCAGCTCAAGGCCGCGCTGCCCGACGTCAAGATCTCGTACAACGACATGGTCATCCTGGCCGTGGCCAAGGCGCTGGTGAAGCACCCCGAGATCAACGCCTACTGGGACGGCAAGACCATCATCCGCCGCGGCGACATTCACGTCGGCATGGCGGTCGCGGTCGAAGACGGGCTCATCGTGCCGCCGGTGCGACACACCGAGCAGCGCACGCTCTCCGAGGTTGCCAAGGCCACGCGGGCTATCGGCACCAAGGCGCGGGACAAGAAACTCTCGCCGGCCGAGATGACCGGAAGCACGTTCACCGTGTCTAACCTGGGCATGTTCGGCATCGAGCAGTTCCTCGCCGTCATCAACCCGGGCGAGGGCGCCATCTTGGCCGTCGGAGCCATTCGCGACGAAGCGGTCGTGGTGGACGGCAAACTCGAGCCCGGCAAGCGCATGCGGGTCAACCTCGCCTGCGACCACCGGGTCATGGACGGCGCTGTTGGAGCGCAGTTCTTGGTCACGCTACGGGGCTACCTCGAGCAGCCGCTCGCGATGCTCGCATGAACGTTCTGTGGGCCTATGCCCACCCCAAAGAGGCAGAGGGCCTCGAGCTTCCGCAAAGCGTCCAGCTGGGCGTCGGAAAGGTCGAGGCCACACTTGCGCTCACCCGCCGGCTCTCGGCACAGACGCCCGATGTCGTCGTGAACTTCGGCGTCGCGGGGGTCTTTCCAGGAGCTGGGCTGAAGGTCGGCGATGTTTGCCTGGTGACCCAGGAGAGCTTCGCGGACGAAGGCCTGGTGACCGAGGATGGGTTCGAAGACCTCGTCGCGCTGAAGTTGGCCGACCGCGCGGATTGGGACGCTGACGATGCGTGGATGCAACGGGTTGGCGCGTTGCTGGACGACGTCGTCCACGTGCGAGGCACGACAGTCTCCACGATCAGCGGAACCGATGCGCTCGCACAGGCGTATGCCGACCGAGCGCAGCCCGCGGTCGAGACGATGGAGGGCGCCGCGGTCGCCCGGGTGTGCGAGGCGTTCGGCGTGCCGTGGGTGCAGCTGCGAAGCATCAGCAACCTGTCTCTTATACACATCTCCGAGCCCACGAGACCTCTCTACA
>CAJXVA010000202.1 GCA_913061055.1 uncultured Pseudomonadota bacterium | reverse complement strand
TCGTCGGCAGCGTCAGATGTGTATAAGAGACAGGAGTTCGGCGAACTCGCGGATGGGAACTGCGGAGCCGAGCACGATCACATCCGGCGGCGACTCGTAGAGTTCGTCGATGAGTGCTCTCGCGGCGAGGTCATCCCGGAAGTGCAGCGGGCTGCGGGGGTGCCTCCAGGTGGAGTCGTTGGCCGACGTGGTCAGCTCCATCGTCTTGTAGAAGCGGGTGGACGACAGGTGGCCGGTGAACGCGTAGACGTCCCATAGGTGCCAGCCCCACACCCAGATCGTGTCGCCCGCTTGCGTCATCTCCGTGACGCGCTTGGCGATGGCGCGCCCACCCCGATCATGCGCGTGCATCCGGTTGGTCCGCTCTGCGTCGATGAGCACGCCTTGCCGCCCCAGCAGCAGCAGCGCGGGCAGCAGTGCCACCGCGCGGGTTGACCACCGACGGACGCTTCGCTGGCCGAACAGACCTGCGCTCGATGCCGCGAGGATGCTCAGGGGCGCCGCCGCAAGCAGGTGATAGCCCTTGTAGAAGCGGAAGCCGAGCGCGGCCGAACCGAGCGCGAGTGCAGACCACAGCAGCAGCAGTGCCACCAGCGGACGGTCGCGGCGATACGCGAGCCCCCCGAGTGAGAACGCTGAGAGTGCCAACGGGAGTGCGAGGAAGTTCGCGGATGCAAATGCGGCCTCGCGCGGCGCCTGCCCAAGCCCGATCGCAGAGCCTTGGGCGACGTATCGCCAACCCCATTCGTTGAGCACGAAGCCGCGCCACAGCGCACCGAACTCTCCAGCCGCGAGGTAGTGCAGGGAGATCGGAGCCGCCGCCAGCAGGACCCCAGCGAAGACAGCGCCGATGCGCTTCGTGATCACGACACCTCGCTGCCCGGGTTCGGCCTGCAACCCCGAAGAGACCGCGACCGCGGCTACGACGATCAGGGCGATGCCCGCCGGACGTTTGCAGAGCGTCGCGAGGCACGCGAGCGATCCCGCGAGGACGAACATCCACAGCGGCGGACACTTGCGGCGGAATGCGATCAGCGCGACGACCACCGACGCGACCGAGGGCAACTGAGCCCAGGTCACGTAGTTCGCATCCATCGTGTCGAGGACGAGGTCGTGGGTGCCGTAGACCAGTCCCGCGAGCACGCCCTGGACCGGACCCCACAGCTGGCGGGCGCCGAACATGACCACTGCGAGGCTGCCCAGCGCGGCGATGTTGGCCCAGATCTGAAACGCCGCGATGTCCCGGCCGCCATCGGCCAGCAGCCACGCCAAGTAGAACGTCCCTGGCGCCTTGAACTCCACGCTGTCGACGTAGGGCAGCTTGCCCGCCGCAAGCAGCATCCCGTTATAGAGGATGCCCCCAACGTCGTGGTTCGCGAAGCCGCCCTGGGTGAAGCCAGGGGTGCGGAGCCACGCGCTTAGGCCGAGGACAAGGACGAACGCGAGCCAAAAGGCGAGCTTACGACGAAGAGGCACGCGTTCCTTGTTTCAAGCGGAGTCCGGGGATGAACGCCGGGGCAACGCCCCTGATGGTAGCTCTCTGGTCGTTCGCATGCCCGATACAGCAGACCTCGACAGGTAGTCCCGGGTCGACCGCTGCGTCAGTGGGACCCGTGCACCCTCCCACAGGACCCGTGGTAGCTGCACTACGAGACCGCAACGTATGTGTTCAGAATTCCTCGAGAAGCCCGGTCGGGACAGGTTGCGTCATTCCATCCGCCTGTCCCGACCCTTCGCGACCCGTGCGCACCACCCAAGGCGGCGCTAGGGCTGTATTTCACTCGGTCACTGTGGGAGACTCCGCGCGGTGTGGTCTCGGGACCGGATTCTCGTGCTTGCCACCCTCGGGCTGCTCATCGTCCCCGTCCTGGTGGACCTCGCACTGGGTGGCCAGAGGCGGGTGTTCGGATACCTGGCGATCGACTTCTTCTACTACGAGACGATCGCGCGAAACTACCTTGAGGTTGGTTTCCCGACCTTCGATCAGGAGTACCCGACCAACGGGTTTCACCCGGTTTGGCAGTACACGCTAATCGCTTTCGCCTGGCTCTGCGCCGCGTTCGGGGTCTCGAAGCTCTCCTTCTTCACGGGGGCCCTTCTCCTATCGCTGGGGCTGGTAGCGGCTGCCTTGGTCCTGTTTGCGCGAACGTTCAGGGTAGCGGAGGGCAGAGTGCCCCTGTTGCTGCCGTGGGCTGTCCCCGGGGTGTTCGCCTTGCTCACAAGCCCCATCTACCAGCCGTCGCACGATTTCGGCCGTCTGCGAGTGGCGGGTGGAGAGCGAGCGGTCGTGGGGACCCTGTGGCGCTATGTGAATGGGATGGAGACAGGCCTCGTGCTCGTCACGTTCTTCGCCTCAACGCTCTTGATGGTCCAGCTAATCCGGGAGGGCTCCACTCGCAACCGAGTCCTCGGCTGTGGGGCGATGCTCGGCTTGCTTGCGCTGTCGCGCCTCGACCACGCGATTTTCTCGCTCAGCCTCCCGCTCGCCTTGGTGTTGGGTCGTTTCCGTGACAAGGCGGCCTGGCAGGTTGTCGTCCAACTGTGGGCTGTCGTCTTCGCGTTCCTGGTGGCTTACGTTGTCTTCAACGTCATCAATCACGGCGCGGCGGTGCCGGTTAGCGGTTCGGTCAAGAGTACGTTCCCGCGGTTCACGGCCGACAACTGGCGGGACCTGAGTCTTCTGTTACGCGGAAAGCAATCCGTCTGGGTACACGATGCCTGGCGACTTTCGCAGGAACTGCTACCCGTGGTTCTTGCCGGCGCCTACTTCTGGTTTACCGTCGCGCTTCGCCCCAACCTCGGCTTCCGCGACGGCGTGAACGCGCTAGACAAGGTGCTTCTTGCGGCGGTGCCCGGGCTTCTCGCGATCGCCGTCTACAACTTTGGTTTTGTCCGCTCCGATTTTCAGGGGCACTGGTACTTCCCCGTCTCGGTGGTCCTGTGTTCGGCTTTCGCCCTGCGGTTGGCTGGGCGCTTCGGCGTTGACGAGTGGCTCACATCGACGCGGCGTCGAACGGGAGTTGCGAGCATCGCCTCGGCTTTGGCTGTGCTCGCCTTCTTCCGCTGGGGCCACTACCGCCCGAACTTCAACGACGACATCGTCGAGTTCTACGTTGAGGAGGGACCCAGGCTCCGCGCCTTCTACGACGAGCCTCCAAAGGTGCTTGAGTTCTACGACGCGGTGTTTGCCTCGGCGACCGAGTTCCCGACGATGAACGGATACGGGCTCGTCGTCGACGCGGAGGCCTCCAAGGCGCGCAAGGAGAGCCTGGATGCAGTGTTCCGGCTCGCCATGTCCCGTGGTTTCGATCGGATCGTGTCCTTCAACCTCGATGGGTCCCGGCTGAGTGAGGATCCCGGTCGGAAGGAGTTGCTCGGAGTTCTCAGGCGGTACGTTAGCGAGGACGCCTTGGCCCCTTACCGTGTCATTCTGGAGTACCGCTCCGAGAGCGGCCGCCACCTTGTCTTCCGAGTGGCCAAGAAGCGGAGCCGGCGAAGGAAGAGGGGGAGGCGAGCTGGTAAGGGCAATCCGAAGCGGTTTCAGTCTACGCCGCCTGGCTAGGGCACCCGTACTTTTCAAGCTTGGAGTTAGGGGCCGCGCAGTTGGCTGGTAGAGGGGTCCTGAGCAATGGGTGTCTGCGCGGCTGGGATACGAGCTACGGAATGAAGATCGATTCAGCCTTCAAGCCGCCCGGATACGCGTACGTGGTGTTGCAGTTGATCATGTTGGGTGACGCGCAGGTTGGGTCGAGCGGGATACCCTCCGAGTCGAGCGGCGCGGAACGGGCCGAGCCGAACTGGATTGTGCCGAACGGAACGTCGCTGGATGCTGTGTATGTGCCTTCCTCCAGCGGCACGAGCGCAAGTTCATAAGCCGCCCCGACTGGCGAGAACGAAAAATCGCAGTCGGCGTCGTTGCATACCCGGATGATGTTCCCTGCGTCGGAGGTGATCCGGACCTCGCCACCTTTTGTGGGGCGCATGATCTCGACGCTGTTGTAGTAGAAATCGACCCCCGTGGCGAAGACGTACCGCGACAGGAACTGCTCCGTAGGCACGAGCTGCACCATCGCCGAGTCGCCGTATCCGGTCTGTGGCGGCCCCTCGCCCCCGTTCGGGCTAACCGGGTTCTTCGAGCGAATATACTGGACAGGAAGGAACGGCCGGTCAGCAGCGACGACGAGGCTCAGGCCGGACTCCGTCTCTATCTCGACGAAGTCTCCCACATTGTCCAACGTCACAGGGAAGTTCGGGCTGGGCGGATCTGAGTTGATCGTGACGTCACTCGCCCCAGCGTAGAGGCGGTAGTAGCTCGCTTCCTCGAAGTCCTGCCATTCGGGAAGGAACGCGTCGAATTCGTAGGGACGGATGGGTGCTGCTGGCATCACGTACGTTCGGCCCCAGTGTTGCAGCGGGAAGACAACCTCGATGAGTGGGTCGGCAGACCCTCCTTGGCCCGGCTCATCAAGCGGCACTCGTGACGCCTTGTTGCCTCCACTGACCCACACGGGATTGTCCGTGTGAATCACGGTTCCGGAGATATCGAGAGGCTCGAACGCTTCGACGTAGCCGTCGTCACCTGGCTCGACAGGGAGGCCGAGCACCGACGGGACGACACGAAGGGTCTCGTAGCGGTTGAGCACCAGAGAGCCGGTCTGTCCTGCTTCGACCGGGTCGACAGGGAGACCGTTCCCCGCGGTGGTGACCGGTGGGGTCCATTCCACTCGCGTGTCGTCCTCGAGCGCGACGAGTTCGAAGTAGCTCACCCCGATGACGGTGTTGGTGAATACGCTGGTGTACGAGGGCACCACGTAGTCGTTTCCGAGGACCCGATCTGGCAACAACAGCGCCGACTCGTTGCCGTTGTTTGCTCGAAGGGGCGCGTGCTGATAGGCGACAACGGGAACGTCGCTGTAGACCCGGAAGATCCCTCCCGTGCGTAGGTTGGTGCTGTTTCCTGGGACGAAGTCCGTCACCAACTCGATCGTTCGGCTCTCGCCGGGTGCCAGGTTGAACTGCTCGAACAACTCCTCGTCCAGAACACCCTCCGGAACCTCAAACAGCTGAACCGCAGCTGACAGTTCCTCGTTCGGGTTCGTGATCACAAGCCCATCCGCGAACTCCTGATACGGATGCAGGGACCGGTTCACCACGAACGCACACCCCGCCGAAGACGGGTCGTTCTCCGTCAGCTGGCACGGACCGATGCACGTTGGGACGGTGCAGTCGTCGTCGCCGTCTTCGCAGGGCTGGCATACGGAGTTGCTGCCGCAGGCGAGGTCGACGACCCACTCGAGGCCGGTGGCGGCGCAGACCTCGACGCCGCTGTCATCGTTGGCGCAGCGAAGCTCGCCCGGCTGGCACAGCGGCACGAAGCCGGAGCTGGACTCGTCTTCGGATGTCGGGTCGGTCGTGGTGCTGGCGGTGACGCCGCTGGTGGCCGAGCCGGTGCTGGCGACTCCGTCGTCGTCGACGAGGTCGGGCGCACCATCGTCGCCACCGCACGCAGCGAGGAGAAAGAAGCCAGCCGCGAAGGGCGCAAGGCGGAGGGTCGAATCCCGTGAGATCAAGGTCATGTCGTCGTGCTCCAGGACAAGTGAGGAGCCCCTGAAGGCTCTCGGCCTAACCGTACCCCGATCATGCGGGCAGGGGTAGCGGGGCGCCGGATCCAGGGCGGGTCGCGTTGTCACCGCCCCGAGAATCGGCTAGCTTCCGCCGATGGCTTCGCGCGGCACCGCCCGGTCCGTCTCACAGATCGTGCTTGGCGCAGCGGTCGTCAGTTTTGTGGTCTACACCGCCCGTGCGGAGGGAGACGACCATGTCGGGGAGATTATCCACCAGCCTGAACCGGCGTTCTCCGATGAGATGCCGGACAAGCCGGACATCATTCTGATCACGATCGATACCCTGCGCGCCGATCGTCTCGGTGTGTACGGCTACGCATCGGCGCGGACCCCCAACATGGATGCGCTCGGCGATGCCGGGGTGATCTTCGCCAATGCGACGGTGCCGCTGCCCCGGACGACCCCTGGGCTTGCCTCTCTGCTCACCGGCTTGTCTCCAGAGGAGCACGGGTCGCGCGAGGTCTGGGAGCGCATGGATGTCGACAAGGGCAGCCGGCTCGCGGAGGTGCTGTCGAACGCCGGGTACGTGACCCTCGGTCTGAGTGCCAACTCGGCGGCGGGCTCCAAGCAGGGCCTCGCGGTCGGCTTCGACAAGTTCCTCGACTACAAGGTCATCAAGAAGAAGCGCAAGCGCGACGACGCCGACGTGATGACCGACGAGGCGCTGACGATGATGGAGAAGGTCGATCCGGAGGCACCGGTCTTCTTGTGGGTTCACTACGTCGACCCGCACTGGCGCTACAACCCGTCCAAGAAAAGGTATCCGGACCAGCCCAAGGGTCCGCGGTGTCGGGCGATACAAAAGCAGATCAAGGCGCACGAGCTGTCGCTTGGAAACCTGATCAGCAACGCCAACGGGATCGCAGAAGAGATTCTGGACGAGTGCTCTGCGCTGTACGACGCGGAGATCGGATTCGTGGACCAGGAGGTCGGACGTCTCATCGAGGGCCTGCAGGAGCTCGAGCGCTGGGACGACTCGCTGGTCGTGCTCACCTCTGACCACGGAGAGAACATGGGGGAGGACGGCATGTACTTCGCCCATGGCCCGAGCCTTGCGGATGGCTCGCTTCGAGTCCCGCTGATTATGGCGGGACCGACCATCCCCAGTGGCCGATACGACGGTGGCGTCGCCATCATCGAGGATGTCATGCCGACGCTGCTCGAGCTCATCGGCATCGCGCCCGAGAATCGCCCCGAGAACATGGAGGGGCAGTCGCTGCAATGGCGGTGGAACTCCGAGCTCGACTACCCCGAGCAGGTTCGGTCGGCGGCGCTCTCCGAGGCTGGGGGCGCGCTCAATGCCGACAACGTGGGCTTCCTGGTCTCGGGTCGCGACCGCTCACGCTACTGCTACAACGGGCCTCGGTACTCGATGTGTTTCGAGCCTGAGAAGAAGCACGCGAGAGCAGGGGGACGCGTGCGCCCACCTGTCCGGATCCCCGGACCTGACGAAGAGCACGAAGAGCACGACGAGCACGGCCCCCAGGATGGCGCGCCGGCGCCGGTCGAAGTGAAGGAGCCCGCGCAGCCGAGCGCTGCGGTTCCCTCCGCGGCGACTGCGAAGCCGGGGACCGGGGACGCACAGGAACCGGAGATCCTGTTCTTCGATCGCGACAAGGATCCGAAGCTGATTCAGCCTCTGGCGACGATCCCCGATGAGGCCCGCGAAGAGCTGTTGGCCGCGCGCGATCGATGGTCCCCGGAGTCCACACGCGCTCGGGCAGTCAGGACCGCCGAGTACAAGCTTGTCGCCTACCCCGACATCAAGGGCGACTACCGCTACGCGCTCTATGACCTGAAGGCCGACCCGATGGAGGCAAACGATGTCTCCACGCTGCGCCCCAAGGACTTCAAGCGCATGAAGAAGATGTTCGACGAGTACGAGAGCACGATGACCTCGTTCGTCGCTCGAGAACGCTCGGCGAGCGAGATCGAAGCGATGCAAGGCCTCGGCTACACCCAGTAGCCGGCCTGACGCTTCTCAAGCATCTCCCTCCGGGGGGCCGAGGGAGCAAGCGCGACGGCCCCGTCGGCCGAAGACGCGCTACTCCTCTTCGTTCTCTTCGCGCTCGCGCGCGTCGATTTCTTCGGGCGAGAGGTGGTGCGGGTTCTCGGCTTCTTCGCCGGTCTCGCCGCCTTCGCTTTCCTCGTCTTCAGGCGGCTCGGAGCCGTCCCTGCCTTTGCCCTCGACCTTGCCCTTCGGTTTCTTGCCGGGCGTGGGCTTGCTCTTGGAGGGGCGGCGAGATCCCTGGTCTGGGTCGCGCGCGTACAGGCCGATCTTGTGCCCTTCCTCGATCAGCGTTAGCCGTCCTTGCCGAATCTGACGCTTGAGCCGGTTCTTGTCCTTCTTCTTGAAGTTCCCGGTCATCAAGAGCGCGTACGTGGACTCTTTGCACGCGGGCCACTTGCGGCTCGTGTCACGGGCAGAGACATGCGGGCCAAGGCTCGAGGTCGCGCAGACGACTGCGTCGTCGGGGATCTGCGCAACGAGCTCTTGAAGGTACTCGTAGCGCTCGGTGTCGAGCTTGCGGGACAAGCGGTTCCAGCCGGCTCGGAAGTGGTCGTTGGGAACCATCGCGCCGTACTTGACGCTGACCAGTGCGGTCGAGATCAGAACGGCTGTCATCAGGACGTGCGGGACCCGTCTGCGATCGAGCCCGATGAGTCTGGGCAGTCCGCTCCTGGCGACGGCGAGTGCGCCTGCTGGAGTCGAGGCCAGCAGGATCGGGAACATCACCGACGAATACTGGAAGTGCAGGTTGTAGACGTATCGCCGGGTCGCGAGCCCGAGGAACAGGAACCCGTAGATCATCATGAACCGCTTCTTCCCGGCCAACAGGGGCAGGAAAAGCAGCGGTTGAAAGAGAAGCAGCAGGAAGAAGACCCGATCCTCGTGGGTTACCACCTGCATCGCGTACGTCGGGTTGGTGGTCAGCGAAACCACGAAGCCCGCGACCCCCTCGTCCTGATGCGGGATCATCTCCTTGAAGAAGTACGCGTAGCCGTAGGTGTCCTTCTCGGACATCAGCAGGCCCGGGTCGGGCATGATCATCAGCTTGACGAACGCCAGGTACGACATCGAGACCAGCACCATGGCGACGCCGGTCACGTAGCGGCGCCGCAGGACGGCGTACGCGCCCAAGAAACAGGCCAGCAGCGACATGTCCTCGCGCGTCGCGAGCAGAAGTCCCAGCATCAGCCACAGGCGGACCTTGGACTTGCTGTCGATGAAGTAGATGACCCACACGACGGTGGGCACGGCCATCGTCAGCGAGTGGAAGTCGAACATGTTGACGCCGTGAAGCGCCGGGTAGAACGTGACCGCCCAGGTCATGATCGCCGCCAGACGGGGCTGCTTGAGCGTGCGTTGGGCGATCAGGAAGACGGGGAAGACCGTGGTCGCGAGCCAGATCGACTGGATGAACAGCAGCGTCTCTGCCTGGGGCCGCAGCCGGTAGACCCACGAGAAGATCCAGATAATCGGATCGAAGTGGGCGCTGACGTGCTTCTCCATCTTGCAGTAGGAGCAGCCCAGGAAGTCGTCGAACGCGGTGTTCCAGAAGATGTTGTCGTAGATGCCGAGGTCGAAGATGTGCGTGCCGATGTTCCGGTGATCGAGCACAGCGAGGTACGACATCATCCCGGCATAGAAGGCGAACGCTCCGAAAACGAACGCCCAGTGGATCACCTTCGGCTCGCCGTTCTCCAGCGGAGCCTTGTGCGCCCGCAGACGATAGAGGAAGAGCGTGATGATCACGGTCGCCCCCATCAGGAGCGTCAGCGTGAACAGCGGGTGCGAGTTCTCGATGCCCCGGCTCATGGCCGCGGTGAGCAGCGGGACCGCCAGCAGCACGAAGGTGTAGCGGTTGAGCCCGCGAAAGACCTCTTCGAGCGAGGCCCGGATGCCGGTGCGCCTGAAGTAGAGGTAGACGCCACCGTAGGCGAGGAGGCCAACGACGGCCGACAGGGCCATCGCCTCAACCACGTCGAAGCGGAGATCCGCGTCGAGCTGGTTGGTGTTCACGTAGCCGATCTCGTGAACGTTGGAGACTTGCCAGTACGTCAGTCCGGGCACGACCACGATCGCAACCGTGAGCGCGAACCACGACATCGCGTTGGTGACCAGTCGATCCAGCCAGGAAATGGGCTCTGCACCCTCGGAGACCGGGTTGTTTGCCATCTGGAAACTCGGGCGCGGACTATACTACCGGCCTCCCGCTTCGGCTATCCTTCGCCGCCTACGCCCCTGGGACCCTCAGGGCTAACGCCACCATGTCGAACTACGGCAACAAGCAGAAGCACGAATCCAAGAACCCGGCGCAACGTGCGCTGTTGAACCGCTTCAAGCAGGCCGCGGTTCAGCTCGTCGACCGGGTCGCGCCCAAGACCGTGCTCGAGGTCGGCTGCGGCGAGGGCTACATGCTCGACGTGCTTGCCGAGGCCCGACCCTCGCTGGAGCTCACCGGGATCGACATCTCACAGGAAGCCGTCGCGGATGCGTCGGCACGCCTGGGCGATCGCGCCACGGTCAGGGTTGAGGATGCGCGGGACCTCAGCGCTTCGGGCGAGTCCTACGATCTCGTGGTGATGCTCGAGGTCCTCGAGCACATCCCGAACCCCGCGCAGATGCTTCCGGTCCTCGAAGGGCTGACCAAGGGCCCGCTGCTGCTTTCGGTCCCATGGGAGCCGTTCTTCCGCGGGCTCAACTTCATGCGGGGCAAACACCTCACGGCTTGGGGAAACGACCCTGAGCACGTCAACCATTGGGGCCGACGGAGCTTTCTCGAGTTCGTCGGGTCGCGCTTCGAGGTCCTCGAAACGCCGGTCGTATTCCCGTGGACGATGGTGCTGGCGAAGCTTCGGTAGCCCCGAAGCCACCGGCCGCGCGCCGGGTGCTCTCCGCGTTGGCCCGGCTCGCGCTGGGTGGGCTGTTGTTGGCCGGGCTGCTGTACTTCCTCGGCCCGGACTGGGGAGAGGTTCGAGACAACCTCGAGTTCCATCCGGCCTACTTCGGGCTCGGTTTTTTGGGTACGGCGTTGGCGACCGCGTTCACGGCCGCACGGTGGCGCCTGCTCAACGAACGGATGACCGAGACCCGGCTTCCGTACGGTTCCTACTTTCACTACATCGCGGTGACCCGGTTCTTCGGACAGTTCGTCCCGATGTTGCTGATGGAGTTTGTCGGACGCGGAATGGGACTGCGGGCGGCAGGCAGCAAGCAGGGGCTCGGGCGTCTCGTGACTCCGGTCCTGCTCGAGCGCGTCCTCGATGCAGCCCTTCCGTGCACGACACTCACGTGGCTGTTCTTGGTCCTCGAGGGTCCCGCGACCTTCGCCGAGCATCGCTGGCTGTGGCTGGTTGCGATCACAGTCGGCTTCGCGGTCGCGGCGATTCCCTTCATCGGGCCGACGGCGAACATCCTGCTGCGGATGTACGCATGGGTGAAGAAGCTTCGTGGCCACCCGCTGGTCCTCGAGCCGGTTGAGGTGACAACGCAGACCTCGGCGTGGGTTGCGTTGCATTCGGTGGGGCGATACGCCACGGTTTTGCTGCAGTTCATTGGGATGGGCGCGGCGGCAGGGGCGGTCCTGACGACCTTCTCGGTGGTCGGATCGTTCTCCGTTGCCCAGCTGTCGGCGCTGCTTGCCGTGACCCCCGGGGGGTTGGGAATTCAAGACGTTGGATGGGCCGGAGCGCTGCAATGGCTTGGAGCGGAGACGGTGATGATCGCCCTGTTCGTGTTCGGATTCCGTGCTTCGATGATCCTCAACTTCGGCCTGCTGTCGTTGTTGACGCTGCCGCTGCGCAAGGCCAAGGCGTAGCGCGGGCTGCGCTGGCGCGGTGACGAGGCCGACCACAATCGGGACGCGGCGTGGGTCACTCCGACTCGCGACCCGCAGGGGTCTGCACGCTATACTCCCGGATCTATGCTTCGGTCTCGTTTAGGTTTTTCCATCCCGTTGATGTCCATTGCTGCGGTCCTCGCCGGGTGTTCGGACGGACCACGCGCCACCGATGATGATGGGTCGGCAACCTCCGGCCCGATCACGACGGCCACGAACCCAACCGGGAACGACACCTCGTCCACCTCCGGGGACGAGAGCAGCACGGGCCCCGCCGCCGACGGATCGTCGACGACGAGCGGCCCTCCTATCGATGCTTGCGAGACCGTCGACTGTGACGGCGTCTGCTGTGACGCTGCCGAAGAGTGTGTCCTGCAGGCGTGTCTGCCCGTATGTGACAGCGGTGTTCGGTGCGGTGATGACCTCACGGTCTGCTGCCCCGGCGGTGACGTCTGCCTGGGCAACGAATGCCTCACTCCGGGTGACGACTGCCTCGACTCGTACGACTGCCCCGAGGGCGAGTTCTGCGAGCTCACGCTGAACCCCGAGGAGCCCGAGGGGCAGTGCCTCACGCAGCCGGACGAACTCACCTGCGAGATCCTGCCGGACTTCCAAGACATCGAGCTCACGTTGGAGTGGTCGTGGGACGAGGAGCCGATCATCAGCAACCCAGTCGTGGCCGACATCGACGGCGACGACCTGCCGGAGATCATCGTCAACACCACGTTCTATGACGAGAACGGCGACGGCAGCGGTAACACCGGCAGTACCGAAGGGCACCGCACCGGAATCATCGTCGTCTTCGACGGTACGACCGGCGAAGAACAATTCCGGATCGTCAACGAGCCCCAGAACTGCCAGGCGTCCGAAGCCTGCAGCGTCTATGGCTCCTATGGCCGGGCCACCATCGGTGTCGCAGATGTCGACGGCAACGATCTGCCGGACATCATCTACGCCGGTCGCCCGCTCCCCAACATCAATACGGACCCAGACCCGTCCACGCTCAACTGGAGCTACGTGCACGCCTTCAACGGCGTGGGCCAGAGCTTGTGGCGTTCGTCCGAGCCGATCCACATCCGTCACGGGGCGCCGGCCTTCGCCAACTTCGACGATGACCCCGAATCCGAGATCATCTACGGCGCTGCGCTCATCGACAACGACGGCACCGTCGTCTGGAACCAGGACGGTGAAGGCGGCTCGTTCGGAAGCCCCGCGGGGTACCCTGGAGCCATCTCTCTGGCTGCGGACCTGACCGGGGACGGCTACCCCGAGATCGTCTCGGGTCGACACGCCTGGTCGGTCGATTGGGTTTCCGGGGGGGGGCCGCCATCGGTCACGGTCACCGAGCTGTGGGATGCAGGCGGAGACGATGGTTTCCCGGCCGTCGCCGACTTCGACCAAAATGGCACCCCCGAGGTTGTCCTCGTCGCGGGCGGAGTGGTCCGCGTGCTCGATGGGGCGACAGGGGCGCTGTGGTGTGGCGTCGACCCCGATGGCAGCGATTGCGAGGGCAACGATGCCGCACGATCCCAGCCGCTGTCGTTCCCCGAGATCATCGTCGACGTGACCGAGAACCGCGGCGGTCCTCCCACCATCGCTGACTTTGATGGCGACGGGCGCCCCGAGTTCGCAGCTGCGGGCGCGGGCGGGTACGTCGTCTTCGACCTCAATCGAGCCGACGAGGACATCGTCCAGCCCGACGGGGCGCTACCGCCAGGACCCGGTGACATCTACGTGCGCTGGTCCGCGGTGACCCAGGACCAGACCTCGCGTTCGACCGGTTCGTCCGTGTTCGACTTCCAAGGAGACGGCGTCGCCGAGGTCTTGTACGCCGATGAGTGCTTCATGCGCGTCTTCAACGGTGAGACCGGCGAGGTCATCGCCGAGGAGATGAACTCCAGCGCGACGATTCACGAGTACCCGATCGTCGTCGACGCCGACGGGGACGGAAACTCCGAGATCCTCGTGGTCGCCAACGACAACAACGCTGCCGATCGCTGCTCGGACTTCAAAGACTACGAGCCGCGCCGAGGCATCTTCATGTACGGCGACCCCAACGACTCTTGGGTCCGAACTCGCAGGGTCTGGAACTCGCACACGTATCACGTGACCAACTCGGACTCGCGCGGGCTGACCCCCGCCGACGAGGACGACAACTGGACCGTCCCGGGTCTGAACAACTACCGTCAGAACTTCCAGGGCGCCGGAGTCTTCAACGCTCCGAACCTCGCGGTCGACCTGCAGGTCGACTTCCAGAACTGCCTGGACGAAGCGTTCGAGATTCAGGCGATCGTCCGCAACGACGGAGCCCTGGGGGTGTCCGAAGGAATCGACGTCACCCTGTACGCCGGAACCGACAACAGCGCGCCGGTTGTCAGCACCAAGACGACCGAGGTGGGCCTCCTTCCCGGAGCCTTCACCATCGTCAGCTGGCTCGTCGACGCCCCCGGAGGTGACCCGCTCGAGTTCTACGTCGAAATCGACTCGGACGAAGAAGGTCCGATTCTCGAGTGTGATGAGCGCGACAACACCGCAGCAACCGCGACGGTAAGCTGCCCGCCCGCCGGCTGATCCCGCTTCGGCGGCCTCCAGAAACGCACACCCGCCCTCCGGCGAGTGTGCGTTTCTTCATGCCTTCGGCCGTACCTTCGCGCCGTTGCCCGGTTGTGGTCGACCCGTCCGAACTAGCGTAGATTCGCTCGGACTTGCTCGCCGATGAGTGACAAGACCCCATCGGAAGGCCACGGAGCCTGGTTTGACCGCGCTCGGGTGGCGGTGGTCTGGCTGGTCGCGGTCGCTGTCGTGCTCACGTTTCGAGACTACGGGGCGACGCTGGACGAGGGCTTCCACCTCTCGTACGGCTTCCACATCATCCGCTTCTACGGCTCGGGGTTCTCGAACCACACGGCGCTCACGTACCGGATCGACTACCTCTACGGCGGGGGGTTCGATGCCACCGGGATGATCTTCCGGGCGTGGACCCGGGCCTTCCTCGACACCTACGACGCGATTCATCTCTACGGAGCTCTGATCGGCGTGCTGGGGATTGCTGGAACCGGACGCCTCGCGCGGCTGGTCGCTGGGCCGCGAGCTGGCTTCTTTGCCGTCTGCATGCTGGCAACGACTTCGGTCTACTACGGCCACATGTTCAACAACCCCAAGGACCTGCCCTTTGCGGTGGGTTACGTGTGGGGGTTGTACTTCCTGCTGCGGATCTACGACGCCTTCCCCAGGTTGCCGCGACGGCTCGTCATTCAGGCATCGGTCGCCCTGGGGTTCGCGATGAGCGTGCGAATCGGCGGGCTCTTGCTGCTTTGTTACCTCGTGCTGCTCGCAGCGATTTTCGTTGCTCAGTACGCGTGGACCAGCCGTAGCCTCAAGGAAACCTACAGGGTTGCCGAACGAGTCCTCTTGCAGATCTCGCTGGTCGGGGTGGGGGCGTGGATCGTGATGCTGGTGTGGTGGCCATGGGCGTTGTTTGACCCGGTCCGGCGTCCCTTGGCCGCGTTGACCCGGATGTCACAGTTCATCGACCACCGGCGGTACATGCCGTTCGCAGGGGAACAGGTCTACAACCTCGATCCTCCGTGGGACTACCTGCTGCACTACTTTGCGTTCAAGCTGCCCGAATATGTGGTGCTGGCCTTCTGCGTGACGTCCTTCATCGTGCTGGGTACGTTGGTGAGCGGTGGGCTTCGCTCGGTCGGCTTCAGGAGGCTGCTGCGCTATTCGATCTTGGCGCTCTCTATCGTCTTCCCTCCGATCTACGCGGTCTACAAAGGTTCGCCTCTGTACGATGGTCTCAGGCACTTCCTGTTCATCGTCCCGCCGATCATCGTGGTCGTGGCTGTCGCGGCGAACTCCGTCCTGGATGCCTGCCAGCGTCGGTGGAGGGGACACGGGGCCGCGCTGGGGCTGGCCGTTCTCGGGGGATTGATCCCAGATCAGGCCGCGACGGTCGCGCGGTACCATCCCCACCAGTACGTCTACTTCAACCGCTTCGTCGGGGGACTCGAAGGCGCCGTCGGTCAGTACTCGACTGACTACTACGCGGGAACCTACAAGGACGCCGCGAAGCAGCTGGCCGTGGAGCTGTGGCAGCGAGAGCCCGAAGTCTACCTCGAGAGCGTCTATCGCGTGGGTGGGTGCATCGGTAGCTTCCGGGCGATGCGCAATCTGCCGGCGAACTTCGTCTACAAGACCGAGTCGGATCCGGAGTACGACTTCGATATCAGCTACACGCGGGGGGACTGTCACCTCAAGATCTGTCTCTTATACACATCTGACGCTGCCGACGAGCGATCTAGTGTAGA
>CAJXVA010000201.1 GCA_913061055.1 uncultured Pseudomonadota bacterium | reverse complement strand
ACGAGATGTAGAGAGGTCTCGTGGGCTCGGAGATGTGTATAAGAGACAGCTTTGAGGGTGGTCTTGGATGTGGCGGCCGCGGTCGGTGTTGGCTGCTTCGCGTCGCCATCACATGCGGTACCTGCGAGCACGAGCATCAGAGCACCACGACCCAGGAGCGTTGAACGAGAGCTCGGTTGCGCCATCGGAGCCATCATACGGTCCCGGAGCGCCTCATGGCGGCCTCACGTGAGGGCCGGGGGTCTCGGAGTGCGGTTCGGAGCGAATCAGGCTTCGCGACGCAGACCAGAGGCGTGCTGTTGCTGGATTTCGTGGAGGCCGCGGACCACGAGAAACACGGCAACCGTGGCTGCGATCGTGACGCCGTTGTGGGCGAAGTTCAGCCAGTTGCTTGCAATGATCTCATCCCACGTCTCGGCGCTCTCGGAGACCCTGTCCACGAGCCGACCGCCGAGCGACATGATGAGCCACAGAGCCCACCATGCCGTCAGAGGACCGCTGCGCTCGGGCTGGCTGACCGCCCAGATCTCTTTCACCGCCTGGTAGGGGCGAAACAAGTTGACGAACGGAACGAAGAACCACCCGACCGTCCATCCCGGGCTGATGGTCATGCCGTGCTCGGGCCCGCCCAGGGCGCGCGCATTGTGGTTGGCGCGCACCAGAAACGCTCCGATCGCGATGGCGCACACCAGATACACGGCGGTCGATGAGGCGGAGAGCACGTCGAGCCCCTCGGTTCCGACATCGCGCGGCTCGAGAATGGCGAAGATCGCGGGGACCAACTCGTTGGCAGCCAGGCACGACCACATGGCCGCGAGGCTGGTGACCACGAGCACGCCGAGGAGCACCGCGATGAGCGACAGGCGCGTGCCTTGGTCGCGATACCCCGCCCCTGCGGTAGGGAGACTCTCGGGCTGAGCGTCATCGATGGGAGGAGCGTAGGGGTTGGGCCCGGGGTTCGCGGACATCTCGTCTCGGATCATGGACCAGAGCGTCTGCGCGCGCAGGGAAAAGGTACGCCGGGGCCATGGGGGGGAGGTCGTCCGCTCCGCCCCCACGCAGCCGTGGAGCACGGTGCTGCTACCAGCCCATGTCTTCGAGGAACGCGTCGTAGCTGTCGTAGGCGGAACAAGGTTCGTCGACGACCACGTCACCGCAGGACACTCGGCACTGCGCCTCCCGGCTGCTGGGGCCCCAGAGATCCCAGGTGTAGCCGTAGATGTCCATGTCCTCGTCAACGTAGGCCGCCGGCCAGGTACTGATTCCCGCCCGCAAGAGGTGGCCACTGCCGGCCGAGCTGAGGATGCCGTTGTGGAATGTGATCCAATTGCCTGCGTCGTTGAATCCCGTCGACTCGATCACGGGCTGGGTCCACCGTGGACCGATCAGACGAAGGGTGCCCGTGGGGTCCTCGTCGGGCCGTAGCGTGGCCGTGACTTCGATGCGCTGGGTGAACGAGTCGAGGTACGCGTTCCCCGACCAGGACACGGCCCTGACCTGATGGTTCGAGGAGAGGTGCACCTCGGGAACGCATGTCTCGGACTCCGGCTCGAGGTCGCCATGGCTCTGGGCGTAGTCCGCCAGTCGTGAGAGGGCGATCTCGCCGACGTAGGGGATCGCGTCGAGCTCGGCGAGGGTGTCGAAGAGGTCGTCGTCGTCGGTGCCTTCGATGCCGTCGGGCCCTGCTCGGTGCTCGACGATGCCGCGGGCGGCGCGAGCGTCGAGTCCGACGCCACCGGAGTTCACCGAGATGTCGAGCGTGTCGAAGTCCGCCTCGTTGGCGAGCGCCAAGACGGCTGTGGCCAGGGGCGTTCCCTCGTTCACCGCACCATCCGCTTTGCCCATCGCGAGAAAACTGTCGTCGCGGGAATCACCGGACTCATCGGCACCATCAGGCTCGCCGCATGCGGTCACGGCAAGCAGACAGGCGAGATGGAGGACTGGGTTCAAAATGAAGCGTTGCATGTCGGGTTGTGTCCACCCGGGTACGACGCACCCCCGTCGCAGGCGTAACGCTGTGGGCTGCATCTTTTTGGATCGGGCTCACCAGGACATCACTTGCACCGGCGTCGTACTGGAAGAGGTGGTGCCGTTGCCGAGCTGCCCCTCTCCGTTGTCGCCCCAGCAGTAGATCGCATTCGTGGTTTCCGCGCAGCTCGAGTACTGACCGGCGGCGACGTCGACCACGTCGTTGAGGCCGGCGACCTGGACCATGCCGTCGACTTCGGCGGT
Source organism: uncultured Pseudomonadota bacterium (assembly GCA_913061055.1). Taxonomy (GTDB): domain Bacteria; phylum Myxococcota_A; class Polyangia; order Nannocystales; family Nannocystaceae; genus CAJXVA01. The sequence goes on along the minus strand of CAJXVA010000201.1, from coordinate 13,697 downwards.
GTTGCCGTTGCCGAGTTGCCCCTCGACGTTTCGGCCTCCGCACCAGGCTGTGCCGTCCGCGAGGCCGACGCAGGTGTGGAAACTTCCCGCTGCCAGGTGCTCGACGTTGGCGCCAAGTCCCGGGATGTCGATCGCTCCGCTGACGGAGAAGCCGTCACCCCAGCACTTGAGGCCGCCGGTATCGGCAATGCCGCAGCTGTGGAGCAGGCCGCCGGTCATGGCCACGATGCCACCGTTGCTGAGGTCCGAGCCCGCAACGCTGGGGTCCCCATCGGCTGCCAGCGGCGTTGGGTAGTTGTCGTACAGCATGCCGCCGTCGCCCAGTTGGCCACGGTCGTTCTCACCCCAGCACCACAGCCCGCCGCTCTCGACGACCGCGCAACTGTGGTTGGCGCCCGTGCCCACAGCGACCGCGGCTTGAGCGAGTTCCACCAGGGCTGGGGCGGTCGCGTTGCCGAAGCCGCCGTTGCCGACCTGTCCATCGGAGTTGAAGCCCCAGCATTGGACCGATCCCTCTTCGAGTCTCGCGCACGCATGGCTGCCACCCACGGAGAGGTCGACGACGCCGGCATCGAGCCCGACCACCGGAACTCGGCTCACGCTGTCTGCCGCGTTGCCACGGCCGAGCTGGCCGTTCCAGTTTCCGCCCCAACAATGCACCGCCCCAGCGTCACTCAGTGCGCAGGTGTGGTTCGATCCGGCATGGATCGCGACGATGGACTCCGGCAGACCTTGGACAGCGACCGGCGAGAGCGCGGGATCGAGGGTGCCGTCCCCGGCCTGCCCGTATTCATTGGATCCCCAACACCACGATTCGCCCTGGACGATCGCGCACGCGCGCCCGTGTCCCATCGAGATGTGATTGGCGATGACCACGTCGGACTTCGGGTCTCCGGTGGTGCCGGCCTCGCCCGATGTGTCCCCGCCGGTGGAGCCGTCGTCCTGCCCTGCGGATCCATCGTCTGTGCCCTGAGCGTCGCCCGAGGTGTCGCCCGACGACGACGGGAGGTCGGAGGGGCCCGAGGTCTCCGCGGCACTGAGGCCGGAGGAGCCCGTGTCTCCAAGGCCGAAGTCAATCGGTTCGGCTGGGTCACCCCCGCACCCGGTTGCGAAGATCGCGCCCAGCAAAGGGCCGGTCCACCGACACGCATCTGTACTCATGCCGAAGACGACGGCAAATCCCGGCCGCGTAGCGTGGTGAGCCTGCGACCTGGTTCGGATTGTGCTCACCAGGTATTGCGGCGGTCCCGCGCTACATCTCCGCCGGCGTACGTCGTCTCCGTTGAGGGAGTGAGTCAATCCGCGCGCAACAAACGGCTGATGCTGACGTCGAGCTGGCTCCGCATGAACCGGACCATGCTCTCGGCCTCGGAGGCACCCATGCGTAGTCGCTCGGCGAGGTCGGCACGAAGCTGTTCCAGCAAGGTGTTGCGGATCCGCGACAGCGCCCGAGACACGCTCACCCGATGGCGCCCATCGATCACGGCGATCTGCTGCACCTCGAGGCCATCGACGTATCGATATCGAAGCAGCGTCCGGTCGCCCGCAGAGAGGCTCGCAAAAGCGCTCTCGAACGCGGCCTTGAAGTCGTCCCGATACGCGCTCTTGAGGGCCGCCATTTCCGGGTCGGGGGCCGAGGAGGCGATGGCCGAGCTGGCGTCGGTGGGGGTCTCGAGGTCCTGGCCTCTCGAGCGGAAGTCGTCGAGGATCATGCGGTGCGCAACCACCCGTACCCAGTTGCGTAGCTCACCACGCCCCGAAAACGCCGCGATACGAGGTGGCTTGTCGCCGGTCGAAGTGAGCAGGCGATCGCGAAATCGCTGGAGAAACTCGTCTTCGTCCGTGGACGGTCCCTTGTGTCGCAGCACCCGTTTGGCTTCGGGCACGTATGTCCGCTCGAACATGCGCAGCGCGGCGGGGGAGCCGACTTTGCAACCACACGTCAGCCACAGCTCGTCCACGCGCAAGCCCTCCAGTGCGCCTATCGGGTCGGCGTTGGGGCGCAGGAGCTCACCGACATGGTGCACAAAGATGCCGTCGTCGAGCTCGATCTCTGTGCGCAGGTCGCCGGCGCGATTGGGGAGTCCGCGGAGCCGCTCTTCGAGGTCTGCCGTGAGTTCGATGTCCGCGTCCGGGCCCAGGCCTCGGGCCCAAGCGGTCGCGAGCGGCCTATGATTGGAGCCCGGCATCCGAATCTCACTATGACATGTCCCGACGAAAACCTGCTGGTCGAGTTCGTGGCCGCAGCGTTGGAGGATGCCGAGGTTCGCCGCGTCGAAGACCACGTCGACGCCTGTTGTCGATGCCGCGCGACGCTCGTTCAGCTCGCCCGTCTCATCGAGCCCGCCCCCGACGTGTCGGTCGCGACGGAGCGAGACGAGCCACCCGGGCCGGGGTGGATGCTCGATGGCGTCGCTGCGGGTCGGTATGTCCCGCAGCGGGTGCTGGGGGCCGGGGGCATGAGCCTGGTCTACGCGGGAGTCGACACGGCACTGAATCGTCCGGTCGCGATCAAGGTGATGCTGGATGCCCCCGCCTCGGCCGCCGCGCGTTTGCTCGAAGAAGCGCAAGTCCTCGCGGGGCTGTCCCATCCGAACATCGTGCCGGTGTTCGACGTCGAGTCCACTCCCGGGCACGCGTTCTTGATCGAGGAGCTGGTGGATGGGGGCTCGTTGCGAGCCTGGCTCGAGCAAGAACACCGCTCGACCCAAGATGTGCTCGAGGTCTTGGCCGGGGCCGCACGAGGGCTGGCGGCTGCGCATGCGGCGGGGGTCGTGCATCGTGACGTCACACCGGGGAACATTCTCGTGGGGGACGACGGACGGGCTCGGGTCGCTGACTTCGGGCTGGCTTCGTTGCGCGAGCACGAGCGATGCTCCATGCTCGAAGCCTCAGACGAGGCGACCGGCGAGCAGGACGAGCGCCGCGGGACTCCTGGCTACATCGCGCCCGAGGTTCTGGAGCTCGGTCGGGGAGGGCCCGCGGCGGATCAATACGGCTTGGGCATGGTGGGAAGTGAGGTGCTTCGGGGTCGGCAGGACGTCTCGGCCGCGGTGTTGAAGGTGCTCGACCGGGCCCGGGCCCGGGCTCCCGAGCAACGTTTCTCGTCGATGGACGGCCTCGCCACAGGGTTGAGCCAGGCTGCTCGGGCCCCGAAACGAGCCCGATGGATCGTGACCGCGGCGGTCGCTTCGGTCGCGGTGGCAGGGCTCGCGTCCTGGGCGATGTTCGGAGGACCGCGCCCTTGCGTGGACGCGCCCGCGCCCGTGGCAGACACCGACGTCGAGGCCTTCGACGCCATCGCCGAGCTGCACATTTCGTCGTGGAGCGAGGTGCAAGGCCGTCTGTGCACCGCAACGATGCCCGACGAACTCTTCGACCGTCGCTGGGAGTGCCTGCGCCGGTTTCGCGAACGGATCGAGGCGTTGGCCGATCGGGTCGATGGATCGAACATCGCGTCCCTCGTCGTTTCACTGGAAGCCTTGGGGGACCCGATGGCCTGCGAGGATGACGAACGACTTGTTCACTGGGCGGCCTTGCCTCCTGAGCCGCTGCGGCACCGCGTGGACGAGCTTCGAACTGAGCTGATTGGGATCGAGGCCGACATCGACGGCGAGGGCTTCGGTTCGATCGAAGCTCGGCTCGAGAGTCTTGTCGAACGGGTGCGGGAGCTGGACTATGGCCCGTTGCTTGCCGAGGTCCTCATCGCTTGGGGGCGGCACCAGCGAGCGGCCGGTCGCGTTCCGGCCGCACGACAGACGCTGAGCGAGGCTGCCCATCTCGCGGCGGGCGCTGGGCTCGACGAGATCGCGGCTCGGGCCTGGCTGTACCTGGTGTTTGTACAGGGGCGGGATGGCATGGATCTGAACGCGGCATTGGAGACGTTGCGGTTCGCGGACGCCTCGTTGGAGCGGGCAGGGAGGCCTGCGGGCTTGATGGCGCTGCGCGCCCGGACACTCGGCCTTGCGTACAGTCGTCGAGGTGAGCACGACCAGGCGACCCCTTATCTAGAAGACGCGGTCCGCGAGTCGCGAGCCGTCAGCGGTGATGCCTCTGTGTTGGTCGCCGACGCCCTCGTCGCGCTCGGGGTCAACCAGGCGCGGTTGGGTGCGGTGGACGTCGCGGAACGGTCGTTTCAGGATGCGCATCGGATGCTCTCGGCGCGACTGGGGTCCGACTCGCCCAAGGCTGGAGAAGTCCGCGCCAACATGGCAGCGCTGGAGTTCGCCCGCGGGAACATGAAGCGGTCGGCCGAGTACGCTCGAGAGGCACTGGCTCAACTGCAGCCCGTCTACGGCGAAAACGATGCACGCCTGGCGGTGCTTCACGGTTCCTTGGGCCAGGCGTTGCACTTTGATGGCGCGTCCCATGAGGCGCTCGAGCATCTTCGCCGGGCGTACGAGATACGCAGCGCGCTGTTTCCTGCCGAGCACCCTGCAGTGCTCAATGATCGCTACCAGCTCTCCATGGCGTATCGCGGGCTGGAGCGCTGGTCCAACGTCGAGGAGATTCTCGTCGGCGCGGAGTCGGATGCCGACCACGAAGCCGTTCCGGCTCACCTGCGGGGGTTGATCTTCTACGAGCTGGGGATTCTCGAACTGAAGCAGGGAAGCCGGGACGAAGCGCTCCGCCTGTGTACACGGTCCAAGGAGACGCTCACCGAAGCAGGGGCACTCGATGCGGTAAAGAGTGCGGAGCTGTGCCTACGCGGGGCGCAGTGAGGACCCATCGGGGTCGAGAGTATGAGCGTGAGTTCCTCGTCGGTGTTTCCGCCGCGGTCCTCTACTGAAGCTGCGTCGCCCAGCTCACCACGTCATCGAAGGGGACCATCTGCGCGACGTTTTCTCCGTAGAACGCCACGTCGATGACGCCCTGGGGGGAGATGAGAAAGTCGGCTGGACGGCGGGTTGGCGGCCCTTCCCAGGCCCGCACGACCGGGATCCCTGACTTGTATGCGCCTGCGAGGCCCGTGAACACCTCTTTGCCGAAGACCTTGGTCAGGCCCTTCTCGACTTTGTACTTCTCGTAGAGTCGAAGGTCGGGATCGCTGATCAGCTCGAACGGGGGCTCGTACCGCTCGGCAACCGCTTGCAGCGTCTCGGGTCTGGACTGCCACACGGTGAGGCTGAGGATGCCCAGGTCCCGAAACGTCGCATCCCACATCGTGATCAGCTCGTGGACACGAAAACAGCACAGCGGACACGAGGCGTAGCGATAGAAGCTCAGCCACACCGGGTGTCCTCGAAAATCGCTCAGCCGGACTGGTGCCCCAGCCAGCGTCCTCGAATCGAAATCCGGTGCAAGCGCTCCGACCTCAAGCCTCATCGGATCCCAAGTGTATCTCGGCGATTGAGCCATTGGCGTCCGGCTTCCGGGTCCGATGCGGGCCGCCGCATACGGGGGTCCCTGTCGAGGTGAGTCGGTGTCCGGAGTGGGGTTTTGTGTCCCTTATGGGCATGTTGTCTCGGTTGAGAACGCCCGTTGTGCCGCTGAGCACCAACCGGCCCGCGCCCCCGGTCACCTCGCAACATCTCCCCGATGCGTCGTACGGCAATGTGGCACGAACTTCTCGCCCCCGTCTCGGGGCTGCGCTAGCCTGAACACCCCAGCCGAGAAATCAATCCATGCAGCTACGGAGACTCGTGATCGCCTCGTTCCTACTCTCGGTGTCCGCGCTTGCATGCAACGACGACAACGACGACGAGCAGTTCTGCACGTTCGCGGGTTGCGACAACGGAGGCGCGATCACGGTCTCAACCGTGGGCGACGCGCTCCTCCCCGATGCCACGATGGAGATCAACCTCGAGTTCGACGACGAGGCGTGGCTGATCACGTGCAGGCCCGGCGAAGACGCGTGCGACCGCGATGGCCCGTCGGAAACGCCGCTGCGCCTCATCGTATGGCGGGGCACCACGGGCGTGACGATCGAGTTCTCGCCGGACGAACGCAGTGACCTCCCCGATGGCTACGCTCTGCGGGTCGACGTGGACGCAGAGCGAGTGCTCGACGAGGCCGGGGTGTTCGAGTACGAGACGTTCGCCCCCAATGGGCCAGATTGCGGAACGATCTGCGACTCCGCGCCGGGGCTTGTGTTCGAGCTTCCCGCGCCCAGCGAGTGACATGCACAGCGACTGCTCGCGCTACCAGGTCGCGTGATGAAGCCTCAGTCGAAAGGCGACCCCAGCGTCCGTGCCGACACGCCCTTTGACGCGCGAGACCGCGGTGGCCCCCGGCGCGAGTGCTGGAACCTCTTCGCCACGTAGTGTCTCGCCCCCGTCAAACACAACAGCCGGCGCTAGGTTCTGCAGCGGGTGGCTTCCGTGGTTGGTGACACGGATCCTCCAGTGCAGGTGCTGGCCCCGTCGGCTCGGCACAAGGGTCGGGCTGCCGATGACCTCCAGCGCGACGAAGTTCGCGATGTCTGGTGTCCGATCCGTCTTGGGCTGAGGCGTGATTCGGAGCGTGGCGGCGTCACTCAGTTCGGCGGTGAGGTGCCGCATCACGTTGAGCCCTAGGAGGCCGCCGATCTCGTCGTGCGCGCAGTCATCACAGATGGATGCTGCCACCTTCTCGAGCGTCTGTTCGCCGATCCGGAGCTTGGGCACGACCACCAGCGTCGCTTCGCGCGGTCCGGCCGCGGTGTCGAGCTTCACTCGCGGTGCCGTCGCGGGTACCTCGATCCCGAGTTGCCGCGCCGTTTGGTGTGTCAACGTTGTGTACGTGGCACCGGTGTCCCACAGGTAGTGTCGTTGCACCTCCCCGCCAGGACCTCCGAGCGTGACATCCACGGTGATCCTGTTGGATGCCGTCGGGATCACCACGACGGTCTGTTCGGACCGGTCGAGGGCTTCGGCGACCTCGTGGCTCAGCATCGAGGCGGCTCTCGTTCCGCCGTGGTCCTCGCCGAGCGACTGCGCCGACAACATCCATCCGTGTTCTCGCAGCGAGAGCGCCAACGGGTCGGGGACCGCGACCGCGACCAGTGTGGCGGTCGCGAGGCTCCACACGGTGTGGACTGCGGCCCACCGGCGCAGGGGAACGCGAGGGGATCCTTGTTTCCACATTGCGAGCCCGACAGGTGCCGCCAATCCAACGACAAGCGCGAGCATCAGTGCGGTGAGCGTCGTCCCGCCGCCCTGCAACACGAGCGCGGAGGTCCACCACATCGCCACCAGTGAGCTGCAGACAGCCAAGAGGACCAGCGGTGGGGTCAACGCTGTCCATAGTGCTCCAGATTTTCCACCACCACGCACGCTGCCGAAGAGTACCCGTGCCCGCGTCCGCGTGCATCCATCCCGGTGCCTACCCCGACTTGCTCGGAGATTTCCTGCGCGCGACCGGCTTCGAGAGGCGCGCTTGCACAACGTGCCTCAAGGACGGCGTGCGACGAAGAAGTCGTAGCCGTAGTGCTCAGCGCTGTCTCGGTGCATCTGCGGCTCGGCGGCCAACTCGCTCAGCACGGCGAGTGCCTCCGCATCCTGGGCGTACTTGGAGCGCAATACCTCGAAGCGTTGTTCCATCGGCGTGTAGAACTCGTCCCACCACGTCGCGTCGGGCAGGTTGAAATGCCCCTCCGTCGCCCATCCGTCGCGTTGCAGCAACGAGAGCACATCTTGTGCGGTGCCCATGCTCGGGTACTCGGGGGAGAACGCAGCCCGGACATCTGCGGGCGCATGGTCGGTACGCCACACCGCGTCTGTGAACGCGAGGTGACCGCCGGGCTTCAGGAGTCCCGCGCACAGGGGGAGGGCGCGCTCCAACCCGAGGTTGTACAGGGCCCCTTCGGACCAGACGAGGTCGAAGCTCTCCGGCTCCAAGTCGAGCGCGGTCATGTCTGCAACCCGGGCGTCCACGCGAGCTGCCAATCCGTCGTCGAGCCGTGCACGCAGCCGCTCGACGAACGGCGGATGGTTGTCTACCGCGACGATGCTTCCCCTGGTCAGCGCGGCGAGGTGCAGAGTCTGGGCGCCCGAGCCGCAGCCCAGATCTAGGATGCGCGGTTCCGCCGGTAGGTCCTTGCACAGCGCAAGCGCCCGCTCGGTGCAGGCGAGACTACCCGGCCCCTGCCTGGGCAGGGGCTCGAACACCTCGAAGAAAACCTCCCTGGCGCGCTCTCGAGACATGAACCTCAACGCTATCGTGATGTGAGCCGCGCGTCCGGCGATGAACCGCCGCTGGCTCAATCCGTCGTGACGGCGGGCGAGAACCTACGTTGGCTCCTGGGCCCCCGCGTCCTCGTCCAGGGTCCGCCGTACCGCGCGGGACAGCTCGACGGCGCTGAAGGGCTTGTGAACGAGGTGCCTCCCAGGTTCCAACGCACCCTGGTAGACGATGACGTCTTCCGCGTAGCCGGACATGAACAGGCAGCGCAGGTTGGGCTGCGTCCGTCGGAGCTGCTCGCAGAGTTCCCGCCCGTTGATGCCGGGCATGACGACGTCCGTGAGGACGAGGTCGAAGGCCGATGTGCTGGCCAGTTCGAGTGCGCGCTCACCACTGTCCGCCTCGAGGACGACATAGCCTTTGTCGGTCAGCAGTCGTCTGGCGAAGGCGCGAACGATGTCCTCATCTTCGACCAGGAGGATTGTCTCGTCTCCACGGGGAACGACGCCGATGGTTTCGCGGGTGACCAGCGGCTCGGGCTCGTCGTTGACCCGGGGAAGGTAGATGCGGATCGATGTCCCAACTCCGAGCTCGGAGTAGACGGTGATCTGCCCACCCCACTGCGTGACGATCCCGTGGACGGTGGCGAGTCCCAGTCCTGTTCCGGCTTCTTCTTTGGTCGAGAAGAACGGCTCGAAGACTCGCTCACGGGTCTCCGGGGACATGCCGTTGCCCGTGTCGCTCACCGTCAGTACTGAGTAGTCTCCCGAAGGCAGCTCAACCGGGTCGTCCCGGTCGGGTTTGTCCCATGTCAGGCTCGCAGTCTCGATGGTGAGCAATCCGCCATCGGGCATCGCGTCACTCGCATTGGCTGCCAGGTTCATCAACACCTGGTCCAGCTGGATCGGGTCGACCGAGACAAGACCGAGCGCCGGGCTGAGATGAACGACCAGCTCAATATGTCCACCGATGACCCGCGAGAGCATGCGTTGCGACTCGCTGATGGTTTCATTGATCTGCAGCACACGGGGCTGGTGGACTTGCTTCCGGGAGAAGGCCAGCAGCTGTCGAATCAACGAGGCCGCTCTCTCGCTGGTGCGGATGATCTCGTCGACGTCTTCGGCTCGCGGGTCGTTCTCCAGCGAGATGGCAAGCAGCTCGGCAAATCCGAGAATCCCCGTGAGCATGTTGTTGAAGTCGTGCGCGATGCCGCCGGCGAGACGCCCGACGGCCTCCATCTTTTGGGCCTGCCGCAGCCGGGCGTCCGTCGCTTTGAGAGCGACGTCAGCGCGCCTACGCTCGAGCGCGCTGACGAATACCTGTCCGACCATGCGGAGCAGCTTGATTTCGTCGCTCTGCCACGGCCGATGGTCCGTTCCCGACCAGAACCCGAGTACCGCCACGACCTTGCCAGCGAAGCGCAACGGAACGTCGATCAAGGAGCGCACCCCCTGTGCCTCGATGATCGCCTTTTCGATGCTTGCCTCCGGGCCGAGCGCTGACACCGACTCGATGGCGACGACCTGCCCGCTGAGGAGCTTGCCCATCCACCATGGCATCGCCGCCACGGGTAGGTTTTGGGTCGCCTCGAGGCGCGCCGCTGACCCTTCGAAACGGGAGATGTGGGTCGCGCTCAGGGTGGCGCGATCATCCGAGAAGAACATGACGTAACCGCCATCGGCGCCTGCGAAGTCGGCCAGCCTGGTGAGGGAGGTCGCGATTTCGGTGTCGACGTCCTCATGCGCCAGGCTGACAAAGTGGGTCGATAGCTCCGCGACGAGGTTTTCGAAGTCGGATCTGTACTCGAGCTGCTCGATGACGCGTCGCTGCTCCGTGATGTCGCGCATCACCGCGGCGATCTTCGTCCCGCCCAGTTCCTCGATTCGGTACAGCGTGCCTTGCACAGAGACAGCCGTTCCGTCTTTGCGCCTCGCGGAACACTCGAAGACATGCCGGCCCTGGTCGCGTGCGAGGGCCAGCCAACTCGATATGTCCACCGCCGGGTCGAAGCTGTCGACGATCGTTGTCATCGTAAGGCGCTCCGCCTCCTGTTGCGAGCACCCGAAGAACTCCAACGCAGTGCGGTTGGCCCGGACGATGGCGCCGGTCTCGGGCTCGAGCAGGAGGATCGGGGAGTCGACGAGGTCGAACAGGGCAGACTCGACCGACCCGTTGCCAGCTGCGCTTCCGCTCTCACCCTCCACCTGATCGATGCTACCGCGGAGGCACCGGAGATCGAAGGGGTTCACAGGGGCGTCCGGCGGACGTCGGACACGCCATGCTTCGCGTTGCGTAGGGAGAGCTCGCCCGCTGCTGTCTCGCGGCTCGAGAGCGATGACGGATGGCGAGCAGCTGATGCCCTCCAACGAAGAGTCGGTGACACCCTGAGGGAATCGGAGCCGTTCTCCGGGCATCGGGGCGCGCCCAAGACAAAGCCCCGGTCCACTCGCGCGGCCGGGGCTTGTCGATCGAGCGAAACGCTCCGCTACTGGATGATCGGGCGGCCTTCCATGTGCCGCGGGGGCTTGAGTCCGAACATGCTCATGGTGGTCGGCGCCAGGTCTTCGATGCCCGGGTCGTCGACGCCGACCTCGCGGTTGGAGAAGATCACGCCCGGGACCAGCTCGGGGTCGATGCAGTGGTCGCCGCCCCAGGCTTTGTCGTTGTCCTGGAAGATGGTCTCTTCGATGCCGCCGGTCGCGGCGGCCCAGCTGGCCCGATAGCCGCGGCAGTAGCCGATGAGCAGGTCGGGCCCGGCCCCGAGGTAGGGACCCTTGTAGAGGTTGGAGGAGATGCCGACCTTCTGGATGGCCATCTCGTCGCGCTCCTCGTCCATGTAGCCCTCGAGCTTCTCCTTGAGTTCCTTCTTGAGTGCTTCAGCCTCTTTGCCGGGCTTGACGATGCCCCGAGCCTCGCGGCCCTTGCGGTTGAGGTAGATGCCACCCATGCCGACCGTGTAGGCGCGAGTCTTGGACCAGTCGACATGCTCGAAGTAGTCGCCGCTGACTTTGCGGTCGTCCTTGAGCACCAGGTAGCCCTCTTCGCGCAGCCACGCGTTGAGGTTGACGCCGCGAACGAACGACTCGAAGCCGTGATCGGAGAGGACGAAGAACAGGTCGTCTTCGTTGATCTTCTCCATGGCTCGGCCCACCAGGCCGTCCATCTTCACGTACATGTCCTCGATGACGTTCTTGTAGGTCTCGACATCGCGGCCCTTGTTGCCGGGATGGTCGGGAATGAAGGTCCGGTAGAACATGTGCTGGATGCGGTCGGACGCATCGAACACGCAGGCCACCACGCCCTTGGGTGTCTTCTCGAGGGCGTTGAAGAACATGGTCTCGCGCTCCTCGTGGTTGAGGTACGCCTGATCCAAGAACGCGTCTTCGTCGAGTACGCGCTCGTTCATCGCCCAGGTGTCCTCGGCCAAGCCCAACGTCGAGTAGCTGCCCATGAGCTTGGACAGGTAGATCGCGTAGGAGGCGGGGTGCGAGATGGGCAGGGCAGGGGACGCCGGATCGATGTTGATCGGCGTCATGTACAGCTCGAGGTGTGGGTCCGTGCCCGTGATGAGCAGTCGCGCGATGCCTTTGGCCGAGCCCATCATGCCGCTGGAGAAGGCCATCGAGACCCACTCGCTGTATTTGCCCGGCGTGAGCACGTGGCTCTCCGAGCCGGCCTCGAACAGGTAGGTGCCGTCCTCCTGCTTGTCGAGCGTGAACGGAAGCTTGAGGTGCTCGCCCTTGTCGCTGCGAGGATCGGGGGGTCCCCAAACCTCTCCCATGACGCCGCTCTCGGTCTTCACCAGCGGCAGCCGAAGGCCTTCGCTCTGGCTCGACTCTTTGTAGGCTGTCGAATAGAAACTGAAGCTGCCTTGGGTGCCGCGAAGGTCGGGCGTGCACATCGCCGAGAGCACGTGACCGTTGAACTTCTCGGGCGGGAACGTGATCGGGATCCGCAGGATGGTGCTGTGGATGTCGTGCTCTCCGAGCAGCTTCCAAAACGGCACGCTCTTGCGCCGCATCTCCACAACCGGCTTGCCCAGCGGAATCTCCATGCCCAGGATCTTGAGCGTGCGCAGCGGCGGGCGAACCTTGGAGCTGGACAGCTCCGGCGTGTAGTTCTTGGGGTTGCGGCTGATGAATCCGAAGATGTTGTGCTTGGCCGGGTTGCCACCGGTGGCAAAGCACGACCACGCGACGGGCGACAGGCACGGGAACGTGGTGCGCAACCGGTTGTAGCTGCCCTGGGCCTTGAGCTTGGCCAGGTTGGGCAGCTTGCCCTCTTCGAGGTAGCGCTCCGCCAGCTTGGGGTCGAAGCCGTCGAGGCCCAGGAAGACCACGCGCTTGACCTTCGCGTCCTTGTAGGCGCGCGAGCCCGAAAGCGTGCGCCGGATCATCCGGATCGGCCACAGGAACAGTGAAACGAACCCTGAAAAGAGCGCCGCGATGAGCGCCAGGAAGGTGCCGCCAAAGACGAAACCGGCGCCGGGGCCAATGTAGAGGATCATCGAATCTTGCCTTCGAGGAAGGGAACCTCGAACACCTTGTCATGGTTGATCGGGCCATGCCCGAAGTAGCCGCCCTCGCCGAAGAGCTCGCCGTGGTCGGCCATGACGGTGATGTACGTGTTGTCCGGGACCAGGTCGAAGAGCTCCTCGAACACCTCGTCGAGGTAGTTGACCGTGTCGATCTGACGAGCGTGCAGCTCTTTCATCTTCTTCTCGTCGAAGAACTTTTCGTCCGAGGTGACGACCTTGCCGTCTTTGATGTTGCCGTCGAGCTTCTTGAAGACGCCGTGCACGCCGCTGATGCGGGGCCAGTCGTTCTTCTCCTCGGTGGGGCGCGCGTAGGGGTAGTGCGTCTCACCCACGTTCATCATGAAGAAGTTGGGCTTCTCTTCTGAGAACCGCATGGTCTCGAACATCGACCGCATGTCGTTGTGCTTGTCCATGAGCTTGTAGGTGTCGAAACCGCGGTTGATGCCGGTCTTCGAGTTGAGCACCGGCATCGAGACGCGACCGTGCGTGTGATAGCCGAGCTTCTTGAGCCACACCGGGAAGCAGAGGCTGGGGATGAGCTCGCGGAACGATGCGTCCTCGGTGCCGAGGCGCTCGCCGTACTTGAAGAAGTCTTCCTTGTAGTACTCGCTCGCGTACACGTTCGAGGGCGAGCTGTGCGGCATCAGGCCGGTCATCAAGTTGTAGTGCGAGGGCGCGGTCCAGCTCGCGTAGCTGTAGCGTCGCTCCAGCTCGCCGAGCTTCTCGAGCGTCTTGGTGTTGCCTGCCACGAAGCTGTCGAAGCGACAGCTGTCGAGCGTGATCATCAAGTAGTTGTTGAGCTTCTTTCGCTCGGGCACGACCGCGGGCGCGACGCCTTCGGGAGCGGGCTTGGGAGCGGCCTTCTTGGGCTCAACGACCTTCTTCTTGGGAGCGGCCTTTACCGGCGCAGCCTTCTTGGGTGGAACGGTTTTCTTGGGCGGAAGCCGTGGTGGCGCAGCTTTCTTGGGCGCAGCTTTCTTGGGCGCAGCCTTCTTGGGCGCAGCCTTCTTGGGCGCAGCTTTCTTGGGCGCAGCTTTCTTGGGCGCAGCTTTCTTGGGCG
>CAJXVA010000200.1 GCA_913061055.1 uncultured Pseudomonadota bacterium | reverse complement strand
ATGGGCTCTGGGGGCGCCGCTATGGCCGTTTCACCGAATTGGGGACGGCCCCTAGTTCTAGGTTCCCGGCGTGTGCCCGAACGCGGTGATGTGCAGCCGTGGTCCGAGCCGAAAACCGCGCGTGCAGCATAGGGCGCTGATGCGCTGGTAGCGTTCGGTCAGTGCGGCGGGGTCGATGCACTCCGGCATCAACAGCACCCGCTGCGGGTCGGGGTCGCCGAGGGCTTCGAGCATGGTGTCGATCTCCGCGACGTCGCGCCTCAGCGCAGCGTCGGCGTCCGCCCGAACCACGAATTTGAGCTGCCAGGGAAACCGCATCAGCGCGAGGACCACGTCGGGTTGCCACCGACTCCGTTCGTGACGCTGGGCGAGGGAGGCCGGCGCGGCGGGAGTGCTGTGGGCGAGCTTTGGGCTGAGCGACATCAGGTCGCAAACGAGGTCCGGCTGGTCGAGCGTCCCGGCGGTCTCGACCGTGATGTGGTGATCGTTGTCCCAGAGTGCCTTTGTGAGCGCGCCGACGTAGGGCGACAGGAGGGGCTCGCCGCCGGTCACCACGACATGCCGGGGTCCGTCTCGACACCAACGGACGATCTCGTCCAGGGACTGTGGCTCGCCCGTTGGCCGCCAGGAACTCTCTGGGGAGTCGCACCAAGAACAGCGCAGGTTGCACCCGGTCAGCCGCACGAAGCTGCTGGGGACCCCCGCGAGAATTCCCTCGCCCTGCACGGACACGAAGCGCTCCGCAATGCGCAGCGTCGGGGGGTTGGCGGTCACGGCTGCATGCTACATTCCGGCCGCCATGAAGAGGACCCGCATCGCGCATGCGTTGACCCTGCCCGCCCCACAGTCTGACCTACTCCTCAAGGGGTGGGTCCGTACCGTCCGCAACGGCAAGAATGTGTCGTTCATCAATCTGAACGACGGGTCCAACATGGGTGGCATCCAGATCGTGGTGCCCAGCGACATGGACGGCATCGAGGAGGTCCGCAAGCTCACCACCGGCTCTGCGGTGGAGATTGTTGGCGAGCTCGTCGAGTCCCAAGGCAAGGGCCAGTCGGTCGAGGTTCAGGCGACCAAGGTGACCACGGTTGGTCGGGCGGCGGAGGAGTATCCGCTGCAGAAGAAGGGCGCGAGCTTCGAGTTCCTTCGAACCATCGCGCACCTGCGCAACCGCTCCAACACGTTCGGCGCCACGTTCCGCGTCCGCAGCACGCTGGCCCAGGCGACGCACGCCTTCTTCGCCAACCGTGGGTTCGTCTACCTGCACACGCCCATCGTCACGGGGTCCGACACCGAGGGTGCCGGCGAGATGTTCCGCGTCACCACGCTGGACATGGACAACCCCCCGCGCACCGACAAGGGGGAGATCGACTGGGACAAGGACTTCTTCGGGAAGCCCGCCTACCTCACCGTGTCCGGTCAGCTCAACGCCGAGGCGTTCGCCATGGGCATGAGCGACGTCTACACGTTCGGCCCCACGTTCCGCGCCGAGAACTCCAACACCAGCCGGCACGCGTCGGAGTTCTGGATGATCGAGCCCGAGATGGCGTTCTGCGATCTCTCGGAGAACTGCGATCTGGCCGAAGACTTCGTCAAGCACCTGCTGCGAACCGTGCTGGACGACTGCACCTCGGACCTCGAGTTCTTCAATCAGCGCATCGACAAGGGCCTGCTCGAGCGGCTGCAGCACGTCGTCGACTCTGGCTTCGAGCGCATGACCTACGCGGAGGCGGTCAAACGTCTGATCGACTCGGGACAGAAGTTCGAGTATCCGGTCGAGTTCGGCGTCAACCTGCAGGCCGAACACGAGCGCTACCTGACCGAGACCCTGGTCGGCCGTCCCACGTTCGTCACCGACTACCCCAAGAGCATCAAGGCCTTCTACATGCGCCGCAACGACGACGGGCAGACCGTCGGTGCCGTGGACCTGCTGGTCCCCGGAGTGGGCGAGCTCATCGGCGGGTCGGCTCGAGAAGAGCGCCTCGACGTGCTGGAGGACGCCATCCGCGAGCTGGGTCTCGAGCCCGAAGACTACGGCTGGTACCTCGACACCCGCCGCTACGGCACCGCGCCGCATGCTGGGTTCGGGTTGGGCTTCGAACGCATGGTCATGTACGCGACCGGGATGCAGAACATCCGCGATGTGATCCCGTTCCCGCGGACTCCGAGGAACTGCGAGTTCTAGTCCGAGCGATTCGCTTGCGAATCGCGGGGGCCGCGAAAGCGATTCGCGAGGCGAATGGCGTGCGGCCTGGTTCCCCTCGCTGCGGGGGGGGGCGTCGTCCCCGCAGCTCACCCGAGTCCCGCCCCTACGGTCCGCTGAGGACGTTGAGTCGCACGGAGTCCACCGTGATCGGGTCGTCCGCAGCGCTGTCGCCCACGCATACGCGCCACGTCCCCAGCGGGGTCTCGCCGCCGAGTGACCCGAACGAACCTGCGGTCGCAGCCCCAGAGTTCGGTGCGTAGTCACAAAGGTTGTCGTCGAGGCAGACGGCCTGAGCGGCCGTGAGCGTGCTGCCCATGAGCTCGGCATCGGTTCCCCCGAGGTCCGCGAACCGCAGCACCGAGGTTGCGGTTGCATCGCTGGAGTCTCCGAACGTGCCGTCGGCCCCATCGTCCGCGGCCTCGGCCAAGCCGGGCCGACTCAGTGGCGTGATCACCGTCCCGGTGGGGCTGACGACCTTGACCGTCAGGTCACCGATGTACGTGGACGCGAGGCCGAGCTCGACTTCGACGTCCTCGACGGATGCCCCGCCCGTGCCGAGCGTGAAATCGTTGCACGCCATCGATGCCAACGTGCCGTCGTAGCCATCGTCAGGGACGACCTGCGCAAGCCCGGGGCCGGCGATCCCGGCGAACCCGACGTTGAGCTGCCATGCGCCAGCGGTCGCGCCCCAGCCTTTGACGAGAACGAACACCATCTCGCCGGCTGCAAGCGGTTGGCTCACCGCCGAATGAAATCCGATGCCACTGTCATCGTCGCATGCGATCTCGGTGTTGCAGTCGGAGTAGAGGGCAAGCACCGTGTCCGCCAACGCCGACCCGTGCGTCGTGAACATGTACGTTCCTGCGACGGGGGCCGTGAACTCCATGATGTGGTCGGCGGCGGTGCCCGAGCCGCACGAGATCGGGGCCCCACTGACATCGTCGCCGGCGGTGTCTCCGGCCGCCGCGGCGACGCCGAGCGGTGAGCCGATCACCTCGTCGACACACGCGCCCAAAGCACACCCGCTCACATCGTACGCGAGACAGTTTCCGGCGCACGCCAGGGTCCCCACGACACCAAAGCCCTGCGAATCGCAGCTCTCGCCGCCCAGGTCCGTCCCGTCGCAAGTCTCTGCGCCGTTGGTGATGTTGTCGCCACATTCGAACGGCACGCAACTCGATGTGTCGATCTCAGAGCAGTTTGCGAGGCATCCGATCGTTCCGCTCTCGAAGCCTTCAGAGACGCAGTCCGTGCCCGGAACATCGGTGCCGTCGCACACCTCGGTGCCTTCGGCGACATCGTCGCCGCACACGATGCAGTTGCTCGTGTCGTAGGTCAGGCAGCCCGCAGCGCAGCTCAACGTCCCACTGTCGAATCCCTCGGACGCACACGTTGCGCCGCCCAGCGATGCGCCGTCGCAGACCTCGGGGGCGGTGATCGCGGCGTCACCACATGTGTAGCAACCGCTGGTGTCGAACGCCAAGCAGCCGGCGGCGCAACCGAGGGTGCCTCCGTCGAACCCTTCGGAGACACAGTCCGCACCGCCCAACAGCTCGCCGTCGCAGACCTCCGGACCACTCACCGCGGAATCACCACACGCGTCACAGCCGCTGGTGTCGAACGCCATGCAGTTTGCCGCGCACGCGAGTGTTCCGCTGTCGAACCCCTCGCTCAAGCAGTCGGACCCTCCCAGAAGATCTCCGTCGCAGGTTTCGGTGCCGTTGATCTCTGCATCCCCGCACTCGTCGTTCATGCAGGCGCTGGTATCGAGGGCCGAACAATCGGGGTTGCAAGCCAGGGTGCCGCCGTCGAAGCCTTCGGAGACGCAGTCGGCACCGCCGAGGTCCGTGCCATCGCAAACGTCGCTGCCGTCGATCGCATCATCGCCGCACGTGGTGCCGGCTGTGCTCTCCGAGCTGCTCTCGCCGGGCCCGGTCGAAGTGTCGGGACCGGTCGATGTGTCGGCACCACTCGGGTCGGTGTCCCGGCCGCTCGAATCGGTCTGGGCATCGGTGGTGCTCGTCCCGGTTCCGCCCGCGGTGGCCGTGATCGTGGTCAGCCCCGGCGGGGTATCGGTCCCCGAACTGGTCGCCGTGCCGGTGGTCGCGGTGCCCTCGGAATCAGCGGCGATCGGGCCACCGAAGCCGGTGACGCCCGCCGTATCGTCCCCGCAGCTCACCGCACACAACATCACCGCAACGCCGGCGATTGTTTTGGAGCCAAGACTCTTTGTCATCATGTCTAATCCTTCAATCCCGGTCGCCTATTTGCGCCCAGGCCGCCTTGAAGCGGTGCAGGAGCCCTGACACGGTAACACCCCAGGCCGGGTGGGGGATTCCTGGTCCACGTTCAGGGATCGTAGACCGTGCTCTGGGATGGGGATGGGCCCGACGCCGGGCTGTCTTCGCCTTCGGATCCCGCGACCCACCTCGAGAGCTCCGGAGGTCCGAGGTTCCGGGCCGCCGGGTACGCGTCCAAGAGGGCTCGACGCAGCGTGAGGGCGTCGGTGTGGCGGTCGCCCGGGAAGCCGGAGAGCCCCTGTCGGACGACGGCACGGAGCGCCGCGGGAACAGCCTGAAGGGCTGGCGACGCGGCCTCGCGGATCCGCTCGAGCACCTCCGCGGGACCCTCGCCATCGAACGGCCGCGCCCCGGTGAGCAGTTCGACGAGCATGACCATGACGCTGAACAGGTCGCAGCGGGCATCGAGCGGCTCGCCAGCGACCTGCTCCGGGGACATGTACGCGAACTTGCCCCGGCGGACGTTCACCGCGGTGTTCCCGGCGAGGCGGGTCGCCTTGACGATGCCGTAGTCCGCGAGCTTCACCTCACCGCTGCTGGAGACCAACACATTGGAAGGGCTGACGTCGCGGTGGACGAGCCCCAGGGGCCTGCCGTGTTGGTCTGCCAGGCAGTGCAGATGATGCAGCCCCAGCAGGACTTCGGAGACGACGTAGACCGCAAGTTCGGCCCCGGGGGAAATCGTGCGCCGCAGCGAGCCCAAGTCCGCGCCGTCGACGTAGTCCATCACGACGTAGTAGGTGCCCTCGTGCAGCCCGAGATCGTGCACCGAGACCAGGTTGCGGTGGTGGATTCGTGCTCCGAGGCGCGCCTCCGCGATGAGCAGCCGGGTCAGTTCGTCGTCGTCCCGAAAGGAAAGCAGGGGTCTCTTGATGGCGACCAGACGGGTGAACCCGCTCGCACCGAGAGCTTCACCGAGAAGGACCTCGGCCATGCCTCCCGATCCCAGACGCCGAATCACACGGTAGGGGCCGAGGGTCGCGGGAAGGTCACCGAGCACGGGAGGTCCGAATCTCACGATAGCAGAGCCAATGCGCTACGCTCGAGCGGTGTCCACCGTTGCGACGATGTTTCGAGAGCTCGCTGAAGGCGGCTGCGGACATGCGGAGCTGGTGGTGGTCGAGGGACACGATGAGGGCAGGGCGGTGGTGCTGCGCGAAGGCAAGACGCTCGTTGTGGGGACGGGTGCAGATTGTGACTTGGTCCTCGCGGACGAGCGGGTGTCGGGACAGCATGTCGAACTCCGGGCCGAGGGCGGCCACTTTCACGTGCGAGACAACGGCAGCACCAACGGCACCCACTACCAAGGCTCGCGGATCGATCGCGCAATCGTTCCTGCCGGCGCCACGCTCAAGGTCGGTCGAACGTCTCTGCGCATCCAGCCCCAGGCCGAGGCGTTGGAGTTGCCCCCGAGCCCCGCCCACCGGTTCGGCGAGCTGGTCGGCCGTAGCTTTGCCATGCGTCAAGTCTTTGCGGTCCTGGAGCACGCTGCGGCCACGGACGTCACCGTGCTCGTCGAGGGGGAGACGGGTACGGGCAAAGAACTCGCCGCCCGCGCCGTGCACGAGGCGAGCGAGCGGCGGCGGGGTCCTTTCGTCGCGGTCGACTGTGGCGCCTTGCCGGAGTCGCTGGTGGACTCCGAGTTGTTCGGACACGTTCGCGGAGCGTTCACGGGGGCGACCACGGACCGCAAAGGGGCCTTTGCGCGAGCTCGTGGAGGCACGCTGTTCCTCGACGAACTCGACGGCGTCCCGGCTGCGGTCCAGGCCCGTCTGCTGCGGGTGTTGGAGGAGCGAACGATTCGGCCGGTTGGCTCCGATCGGGAGGAGCCTCTCGACGTTCGGCTCGTGGTTGCCACCCAGACACCGTTGACCGCCCGGGTGGCGGAGGGAAGCTTTCGCGCGGACCTGTTTTATCGCATCGCGGTCCTGCACCTGCGGTTGCCGCCTCTGCGAGAGCGACGAGAGGACATCGCGCCCATCGTGCACGAGCTGCTCGAGCGGCGAGGGTTGGATCCTGGCGAGATCGGTGGTGCCAGCCTGCAGCGCTTGTCTGCCCACGGGTGGCCCGGCAATGTTCGCGAGCTTCGGAATGTGTTGGATCGGGCGCTCGCACTGACGCCAGGTGCGGGAGGGTTTTCCGACCTGCGACTGTGGCTTCGGCCTCGAGACCATGAGGCCGCGCCACTTCAAGTGCGGTCCGACGTGCCGTTCTCGGAGGCGAAGGCAGCGGTCGTCGAAGAACTCGAGCGTCGCTATCTCAGCGTGGTCTGGGCTGAGGCCGATGGCAACGTGAGCGCCGCGGCTCGGCGCGCGGGCCTGGACCGAAAACACCTACGCACTCTCCTGCGCAAGCACGGGCTGCTCCCCAGCTCGTAGGACCAGTGCGGTCATGTTGTCCGCGCCGCCGGCGTCGTAGGCTTGCGCGACGAGGCTCTGGGCCGCCACGGCAGGTGGGAGCGCGAGCGCGCCGCCGATGTCCTCGTTGGCGAGCGGTTCCCACACGCCGTCCGAACACAGGAGCAACACGTCGTCCTCGTGCAGGTCGTGCGTTGCGATGTCCGGCTGGACGAGGCCAGGGACGCCGACGGCACGCGTCAGCATGTTGCGATACCTGGCCACTGCGACCGGATCGGCGAACCCTGCGGCGAGGGCCTCCTCGGCGAAGGAGTGGTCACGCGTCAAGCGTTGCAGACGGCTGCCCCTCAATCGGTACACGCGGCTGTCACCCACGTGGCCGATGACCAACCGGGTTCCACTCCAGGCGACGACAACTGCGGTCGAGCCCATACGTCCGAGCACGCCCTCACGTTGTTCGACGACCCGTTTGTGCGCGTGCCGGATCGCCACGTTCACTCGGTCGCAGAGATCATTCGTTGGGGGGCGTGGGGCGTGCGGCCATGTTGCGTCCGGGTCGGCTTGGGTTCGCTCAAACAGCTCGACGACGCTGTCGACCACGATGCGACTCGCGATCTCCCCACCGTCATAGCCGCCCATGCCGTCGGCAACGACGACGAGCCCGAGGTCGGGTCGGATGACATGGGCATCTTCGTCGTTGCGACGTCGCCCAATATGATTCGAGGCACTGCAGTGAATTTCCACGCTCCGCCAAGAGAGCGAGATCCGTGCCGGGCCAACCCCTGAGAATCATGGGGCCCGGTGGTGTCGTGAGCCCCCGGTTGGGTGCGCGTGGAGCCTCGCCACTGGGGTGTCAGGCCCCAGGGTGCTCGGCGTTAGCCTGCGAGCTGCGCGACGTGGCGCTGAAGGGAGGTCGGCCCGTGGTGCGCGATCAGCTGGTGGATACCGTGGGCCCACATCGCTTCGCTGTGGTGCAGCGGCTGGCCGGTGTTTGTGTTGAATAGGGCGTAGTAGGTCGCGCCCGAGGCATCACGAGCGACGAGCCGGATGCCGGTCAGCGGCGGCTTTGCAAGCATCTGAGACGCGATCATTCGGCCGGGGGAGAAGCCCACGCCCAGGCCTACGAAGGACGCGATGCCGAGCGCGGCGAGTGCGGGGGGCAGACCCTGTGCCTGGGGCACGGCGAAGTCGACGTAGTGCGTGCCGTCCGGGCCCTGTTGACCCCCGACGGGAGGGCCGAGGAGTTCGGCGATGATGGAAGGGAGCGCGGCGGAGGTCGCAGCGGATGCAAACCCGTCCGCAAAGCCTCCGGGTCCTTGCAGTTGGGCGCGATGCGCAACGACGGCTCGACCGGTGAGGTCCAGCCCGGCCGCGGGCGCGAGCCCACCTTGCGTCACCGCCTGGTGAACACGTTCGAGAACGTCTTCGACCAGGGGGTCGGGCGTCCACAACTCGGCCCGGACCGTCAGCGCGCCCGAGGGATCGTCTGTCGAGGGACGCAGTGCATCGACCCCCGGCTGGCCGCGACTCCCGGCTGGGATTGCACCGAGGTCTTGGAAGAACGCCCCCAGTGCATCTCGGTAGACCTCCATGAGGGAGACGGCGCCCGCTTGGGTCAGCAGTTCGAGTGTTGCGCCCTTGATGAACGACTTCTCGAACTTGACCTGCGCGATCTGGTCGTAGTGAACGGAGGCCGCGATCGCATTGCGTTCGTTCTTGATCGACGCGAAGCCGCCTAGCACAGCTCGGGTGTTGGTCAGCGCGAGGACGACCAGGTGCGTTGCTCCCCGAGGTTCCATGTGCATTCGGACGGCGGCGAGCGTGTGTTCGCCACGATGCAGGTCGAGGCCGGCGCCGGCGAACGCACATGCCTGAGCTCCCCGGGTCGCAGCATCGGACCCGGTGATGATGTGCGTGGGTCCCTCTTGCGCGACTCCATGGAGGTGGCGATGGATGAGTTCCTGCAGCGTGGACATCGGTCGCACGCTGGACGCGACCGCTGAGGCGTCGTTGCACAAGCACACCGCTGACGCGCAGAGATCTACTCGTGCCGAGTGGTCCGTTCGCTGATGCCGTCGCGTGGCTCAGATGCGATGTCCACGAGCCAGCTTTTCGCCGACGGTTCGCAGCTCCTGCGGTTGCGCAGATGAGGCAACTTTCCACGAGAAAATCTCAGCGCGTCCTGGGGCTTCCCTTCGCGGGCCGTGGAAATCCTCCGTTTACAAACCAGAGTCAGCGGAGGTTGAACGTGAGCCAACACGCGCGTTTTCGACCGTCATCGACGAGGGATGCAGAGTGTTGGGTTCTTAAAACCGAATGGTTCTGAGTGTTTGCGAAGAACTGTGGGGTTTGTTCCTGGTCCGCCCCAGAGTCGGCGGCTAGCCTGAATTCGTGGATGAACTCCGCACATGCCCAAACCACTTGCGACTTCGGTCGCCTTGGTCCGTCGAAAAAGAGCTGGCGGGCGATGAAGGTTTGCACCGGGTCCACGTCAGACCCCAAGCAGGCCGGGTAGGCACGAGTCACCCACTCTCCACTTAGCCTCTAGCCTCTCACGAAAAGGAACTAGCCATGTATCTCCGACGAAACAAGGTGCGCTGCGGCGAGACTCGCCGAACCTACCTCTCCATTGCCCACAACGTTTGGTGGTCCGGCGACGGCACGAAGAAAGCCCAAAGCCGCCCCATCGTCGTCGCAAGCTTCGGGGTCGAAGACAAGGTCGACGTCGACCTCGCCCGCGACCTGGTCCAAGCCGTCGAGAAATGCGCTCCGCGCTACCCCTCCCGTCGTGGTGAAGGCAAACAAGTCACGATGCGTATCGCTCAAGAGATCCGCAAAATCGAGCCGTTCCTCAAGATGCTCGCGAGTCGCAAGCTGAACTTGGCAGAGCACCTGCCTCCGCACCCGGAGCGTTCGATGGTCCTCGAGGCACTGGTCCGAGACCGCCTCGCAGAGCCGACGACCGGCGCGCGCGAAGAAGAGATCATCGCTGATCTCAAGACTCGCTTTGCGATGTAGCTCCGACCTCCTGCAAGCCTACCCAACAAAAAAGCGTGACCGGCATTTGCTGGTCACGCTTTTTTTGTGTCGAGAATGCTATCCCAGCAGCTCGACGATGAGCGACTCGGGCAGCGGGAGTTCGGGCTTTCGCGACACGAAGACGTGTGGCGCCGAGCCCGTGCTGATGAGCGACCCGTAGCCCAGGCGAGGTCCGAGCACCTCTGCCACGCGAACCGACTTGCCGCCCATGTCGCGCTCGGCGGAGATCTCCAAGAACTGAGGCTTGGACAGTGGCGTGCTCTCGATGAAGACCTCGCTGAGGAAGTCGACCTTCACGGCCACGTCGATGCGCTTGCCTTGAAGTTGCTCGGTGAGATCCCGGGGCACACCTTCGGGAGCATCGCCTTTGAGCGACGACACGATGAAGGGGCGTAGCTGGTCGGGCTCGGACAGCTCGGCGTCCGGGGCGAGGGTGATGCCGAGATCGTCTTGGGCGACGCGAAGGCCGGACTGGATCTCTGCGGCTCGGGCGGCGGCGGCGGCGGTCTCTTCTGCCGACTCTCGTGCTCGGCGCTTGGCGTCCTCGGCAGCCAGCTCGGCGGCGGACGGCTTGGGAGGTGCGGCAGGGGCCGCGGGGGCGGGCGCGGCACCCGGCGGCTGTGCCTGTCCGGCTTGCGCTTGAGCGGGTGCCGGTGCGGCGGCCGAGCCGTCAGCACCCGTCGGCGGGG
Organism: uncultured Pseudomonadota bacterium; assembly: GCA_913061055.1. Taxonomy (GTDB): domain Bacteria; phylum Myxococcota_A; class Polyangia; order Nannocystales; family Nannocystaceae; genus CAJXVA01. The sequence continues at coordinate 5,370 of CAJXVA010000200.1, read as the reverse complement.
CACCGCCCTCGGCAGCAGCGGCCTGGGCCGCCATCTCTTTTGCGAACAGCACCTGAAGGAGATCTTGGTCGTCGCCCGCGGGCTCGAGGAGCTTGACCGCCACCTGGGGTCCACCGGCGAACCGGCCTTTGAGGTCTTCGAGGGGGATCCGCAGCTGCTCGCACAGCTTGCCCAGCGGCCAATCACTGTCGGGGGTCCCAGCGGGGAACTTGTCTGCACCGGCATCGTCGCCGGCCACGACCTGCCCCTGTGCGGCGACGATGAAGCCTTCTCGGCGATCGTCGGGCGTCGCACCAGGGTCGCCGTAGAACATGATGACCTGACGCGGGAAGGCGCGGCTCGCCATCTGGACGAGGTCGGCGTTTTCACGCCAGAACGCGGCGGGGTTTTCGTCGACGACGGAGCCCGTGATGGTCATGAGGAACAGCGGCGACTCGGGGTGCCGCGTGACGACCAGTTCCGCATCGAGGACGTTCCGCGCTTTGCCCACCAACAGCTCGCCGAAGATCGACGCGAGCTGGGTGATCCGGAACATGTCCAGTGGGACGAGGAGACCTGCGTGGGGGGTGCTCATGTTCATGCCTTGGCGCCGCGGGGTCGCGGCCGGAAGAAACTGCCAGTCTGACGGGGGTTTGTCACCCTGCCTGATGGCGGGAGGTGACGTTCACGCGTTCGGCAAAGGACGCGTCGCGCGTGAGGTGCATCGGCTTGATCTGCGAGTCGCTGGCCCCGGCGGCAGTCCGCTGTTGCCGCAGCTTGGCGTAGGTGCCGGCTTCGACCACCCACAGCTCGGGAGCAGCCAGTCGTTGCGAGCCCCGCTTGGAGCCGTACTCGATGTTGTGCCGGTCCAGGGCCGAATCGAAGGCCTGCGGGAAGGCGTCCAGTGCATCGGGGGACGCCGCGGTGCGAAGCTCGAGATAGGCCACGTAGCGGGGGAATCCCTCTGGGGCGGGGGCGACGGTGAATCCCTCGATCTCGAGCCCGAGCTCGCGCCCAGAGTCCTCGATGGCGGCCGTGACCTGGGTTTCGGTCAGCTTCTCCCCGGTGAGCGAGCACGTCCGACCCGCGCGATGGAGGAACTCGATGATCGGCACCTTGCGCTCAAAGCCGCTGACGCGGATGACGTCGCCGATGTTGTACCGATACAGCCCCGACCCGTTGGTCAGGATCAAGACGTAGGTCTTGCCCACCTCGACCTGGTGCGGCAGCAAGACCGTCGGGTCCGGCTTGTCGATCTCGTCTTCGGGAACGAACTCGTAGAAGTGCAGACCGACGCCGCACACTCCACCGCTGCCGCCGTCGTGCAGCGGCACGCCCATGATGCCCTCCGAGGCCATCATCATGTAGTCGCGGCCGGCGACCCGGTCCCCAAAGTGCGGGTCCAGTAGATCGATGTAGGGCTTGAGCATCGGCGAGCGCCAGCAGATCGCCAGCGACAGGTCAGGCCACAACTTGTGGGCCATGAGACCATCGTCTCCGGACTCGGCGGCCAGGGCACGCAGCGCCTCGGCCCGGGCGGGGTTGCCCTTGTACGTTTCGGCGACGAACTCGCGCACGACGTCACTCACCTCGACATCGCTCGACAGCGTGCCGTGTTCGATGTCGCGGAACAAAGGCTCGGCGAACTCTTGGATCTTCTTGAAGAGCAGCAAGATGGTGCTGGGGTTGAGCGTCATGATGACGCTGAAACTCTCCTCCAGCAGGATGCGGGCGAGCGTGTAGTAGCGCGCGTTCGAGTCTTTGATCTGCGCGACCGGCTTCGGAATGATCGGCGCTTTGCTCAGCTGCGTGGCGCGGGTCACCCCCGCCCAAAACGAGCTCTCGGAACCGCACTCGATGCCGCCGGGTGTTTTGCCCGGGACGCCGGAGTCGGAGAAGTTCGTGATCATCCGGCCCTCTTTGGCGGCGGGATGGTCTGTGAACACCGACGACCAGTAGATCCCGAACGCCCGGGACTTCGCCTGAATGAACCTCGAGGTGACCGGGATGTACTTTGGCTCGGAGGTGGAGCCCGAGGTCATGAAGAACCGTTTGACCCGGTCCTTGGTCAGGATGCCCTGCTCGCCATCCTGGACGATGCGGCGGATCGAGTCCGCGAATCCGTCGTACTTCTGGATCGGCACGGCGCGTTGGTACTCCGCGACCGAGGCGATCTTGTCGAACCCGTGCGCTCGGCCAAACTCGCAGTCGCGGTTGGGCTCGAGCGTCTTCTTGAGTAGGACGGTCGACTGTGTTGCCTCGGGGTCTTCGAGGCCCTCGAGGAAGAGCTGCGCTTCTCGGGATGCGAACATGAAGAAGGGGGCCCACGCTCAGCGCGGACCCCCAGACTCTACGACAACGTGAAGCTGCTAACAGCCGCACTCAGGCGTGTTGTTGGCCGCGTTGACACACGCGGCATCCCAGTTGCTCGAGCAGCAGAATGGGTAGTCGTTGCAAACCGTGGTGACGCAGGGCGTGCACCCGGGGACGAGCGCCTCTCCTTGGGTGCAAGCATCGTGGCTGCAGTCGTTTTCGAAGTTGGCCCCCTGCGCGATCCACTGGATGATCAGCTGCATGTCCGGGTGGTCAGTCGTTGCGAACGCGTTGACCGGGTGCGTGTCCGGGTCGTCCGGGGCGTCGGTGAGCGGGAAGCTGACCAGCTTGGAGTTGAGGATGTCGTCGGTGCAGATACGGACCGGATCGTCGGGGTTGGGACACGTGGTGCCGGGGCCGACGAGCAGGTCGTAGACCGACTCGGGGTCGAGGGACCAGTCCGCGTTGAAGCCGTCGGTGACCGCCTCGGGAGGGCCCCCGCCGGTGTGGCAGGCGATGCAGCCGTGTTGTTCGAACAGCGGGTAGACGTCTTCCACGAAGCTGATCGCCGCGGGTGGCTGAGCGCCTTGCTCGATCCACTCCAACATGATCTGCACCATCGGCGACTCGATCGAGGTGAAAATGTCGACCGGGTGAACATCGGGCATGCCGGGCAGGTCGGTCAGCGGGCGCTGAACGAACAAGGATGCCTCCGGGTTGTCGGTGCAGATGCGGACTGGGTTGTCGACATCGGGGCATTCGGTCCCCGGTCCAACCAGAAGCTCCCAGACCTCGCGGGGCGACAGGCTCCAGTCAGCTTCGAAGCCGTCCCGAATGGCGCCCGCAGGGCCACCGGCGGTGTGGCACTCGACGCAGCCGTAGGTCTCGAACACCGGGTAGACGTCGATCGCGAAGTCCCGAGCGATGGGCTCGTCGTTGCGAACCATGTCGACGACTCCGATGTTTCCGCTGGAGGAGAACGTCGTGTATTGCTCGTTGAAGCCGGAGGCCGAGACGCTGAGTTGACCTTGGCCGAATCCCCCGCTGCTCCGCAGTCGGAACATGACAAAGCGCCCGGTGTCGTTCGAGAACTCGTCGTCGGTGCCGACGTAGGTTCCCGAGTCGACGTCGGCGTCGAGGAAGCAGACCTCCGTCGGCTCGGTGTCTTCGTCCAGGAGGTTGTCTTGGAAGTTGGACCACTCGCCAAGGCGAGCCCGAAGTGCGGCCTTGGTCACCGTCTCGATGCCCTTGCCGTCGCTGTCGACGAGCTGTCCGAACAGCGTCGAACGCTGAATGAAGTACGCGTTGACCGAGCCGTCTCCGATCGCTTCTTCGAGCGTGGGGAACAGGCCGCACTCGAACGCGACCTGAGCCATCCACTCGTAGGGCACGACCGGGACGTCCACGGTGTGCGGCTGGTCGTTCGGGATCTGGGTGCTGGTTCGAGAGGTCAGCGCGGCCGGAACGACGATGGAGGCGTTCTGGTCGTACAGCGGCTGAAGGTCGAGCAGCGTTCCGGGGACCAGGCCCTCGAACTCGTAGACGCCATCGGCCCCGGTGGGCTCGGCGGTCGGAGCGTCGAGGACGTTGGTGATCTGGACCGTTGCATCGGCCAGTGGGGTTTGGGCGATCGTGGAGTAGTCGTAGACGACGCCGCGGACCGTCACCGCTTCGAGGAGGCACTCACCGTCCGACTGGCACACGCCGCTGGGGCACTGCTCGTTGTCCGTGCACGCGACGCACTCGTTGTCGACGCACGCGCTCTGCGTGGTCTCGCAGAACGAGAGGTCATCGTCGGTGCATGCGACGCAGAGTCCACCGCCACTGCAAACGGGCGTGTCGGAGTCGACGGCAGCACAGTCGAGTCCTGTGCAGTCGACGCAGGTCCCGCTGGAGCAATACGGCGTTGCGTCTGGGCACGCCGTATCGATGGCATCCACGGCGGAGCACTCATCGGCCCCCATGGTGGTGTCCACGGACGTTTCGTCCGTCGTGGGGGTCTCGGTGGTGGAGCTGTCCGTCTCCCCGGTCGTGAGGGAGGTGGGAGCCGTGGTGGACCCGTCGGCGGTGTCCGTATCGGTGTCGGCGGACGCCGGAGGCTCAGGGTTGAAGCAAGCGGAAGCTAGTAGAGCAAGTCCGCCAAGGGCTCCGAACGAGGTGCGGCGTCGAAGGTCCGATGACATCGAACAGAGCGTACCGCAGAATTTGCCGGGTGATGGTCACGGCGCGATTGCAGCGGCGGCCTAGATTGCACCCAGCACCGCGACCGACACCTGCCACCGGTCTGCATCGGGACGCGGTCGAATCCGGCCGACCGCCAGCGTCGATCCCCCGGTAACGGCGCAGGTCTGGACGTCGAGTTCTTCGCTGCTGCGAGACCAAGCGCCGTCACAGAGGTATCCGAGCGTATTCCTGGCCTCTGTGGCGATCTCTTGGCTCTTTGCGAGGTCGAGTTCCGGGGCGACAAACCCGATGATGCCCTCGGCGCTGAGCTCGAGTGTGAGCGCGACCCCCTTCACGCGTACCGGTGGGTAGAGGTAGCAGACCCGGACCTCGCCGTGACGTGTCTGCCGAGGGATGGGTTCCACCTCGCACCATTTCGTCGCGAGCTCGGCGAGAACCTCCGGGCTTGGCGCGGTGGTCAGGACGTCGGTCGTGCGGGTGAGGAGCTCTTCGACGCGAGCCCATCCTTGTTTTGGGGGGGCGACTCTGGGCCCATCGTCTCCATCTTCGGAGGCGACCTCGCCGTCGCTCCCGGTGGCGTCCGAAGGACCAGACGCATCGGGGTTCCAGGCGCGACGCACTCGCGCCTCTCGCTTGGCCGCGCACCCTGCGAGGAGCACGGCTGCGACCACAGCCAGCGAGCTAGAGCATCTCACGACCACCGACGATCACCTGCCGCAGGGTTGATGCGGTCCCGGCGGTGAACAGCGCGTCCAGGGCGTGTTCCGGCGGGACGTGGGCGAAGAAGGGATGCTCCAAGTCGACGACCACGGCGTCGAAGGGATCGCCGACCCGCAGCGCGCCGCCGCTGGAGTCGAGCGCCTGTGCACCGCCGAGGGTCGCGGCGCGCTGCGG
>CAJXVA010000199.1 GCA_913061055.1 uncultured Pseudomonadota bacterium | reverse complement strand
GTATAAGAGACAGCTCCCGGGACATTCGACGCCGCGTCGCCGCCCCGCGAGTGCCCCACGAGTCCGACACGACTCAGATCGACACTCCCAACGAATGAGGACTCGGTCTGGCCAGCGTCCGCGTCGTTCCAGGACGACCACGCACGCAGGTGCTCCGCCATGAGTTCCGCCCGTTGAAAGATGAAGTCGTCGCGGCAGTTCATCGCGTTGCCGCTGATGCTCACCGCGATGTAGCCCTGAGCCGCCAGCGTCTCGAGGAAATAGATGTAGCCCTCTGCGTTTGGCGTGGTGACGCCGCCGGGGTCGCTGCAATCGTGGTTTTGGGTGGTGACGCAGTAGTCAAACGGGTCGTCGATGTCCGAGCGACAGTTGCCGTGGTTGCCATGCAGGACGACCACCAATGGAAACGGGCCCTCATCGAGCGCGGTCGGGTGGCGCACGACGCCGTACAGCGTGGTGTCGAACGGAATGTTCGGCACGTCGACATCATCCACGTCGTACGCATCCGAATCGATGCGGAAGGCCTGCCGCGGGGTCGTGGCTCCCCCGTCGCCGAAGGCCGTCGTGCTCACGATCCGAAAGAATGCTGCGTCTTCGGAGAGCGTCTCTTCGTGCAACTGCTCGCCGATGGGCAAGGTCGCCACCTCGCTCCAAGGCCCATCGGCTGTGTCCGCCGACTCGAGCCGAAGGCCGTCAATCGCTGCGGATTCCGGAGGCTCCCAAGCGAGCGTGACCACTGTGTCCGCCGCTTCGGCACGGGCGGAGATGATGCGAAATCCCGGGACGGCGAAGGCATCGACGAGCGTGTACTGGGTCTCGCAGGTGGCGGTGTTTCCAGATGCATCCGTGGCTTCGTAGGTGACGACGCCGCTGGCATCGAGCGCCATCGGTGAAGCGGACACGGACGCGGCCTCGTCACACAGGTCCACAGCTTGTGCCAGCGGGATCACCACCGCAGCGCCCGTTTCACCGCGCACGACCGTGGCCGGCTGGGGGCAGGAAAGCGCAGGAGCGACCGTGTCGGTGATCGTCACCTCGGTGGTGCAACTCGCGTCGTCCGCCCCGTCGGCGGCGGTGAAGGTGACATCCGTCGCACCCACCGGAAACGCCTGTGGTGCGTCGTCCTCGAGGGCCCATTCCGAACACGCGAGCTCGGGTGGTTCGAGGTCGACCGACGTCTGTGGCCCTTCGCATTCGATCGACTCCGGGCCTGGACACGAGATGTCCAGCGCAGCGCATCCCGAGGAGTCGGTCTCGGAGTCCGACTCCGACTCCGAACCGCTGGGCTCGGTCGCCGTGTTGGACCCGCTCTGAGACGTTCCGCCATCGCTATCGGTGTCCGCGACGGCCGTGTCGTCACCGCAGCCGGCGAACACGAGGACCGAGAAAAGAAGCCGCTTCACCAGGTCTTCTCCAGGTCCACCAGGTGGATGCGGCTGCGATCGTCTTCCCCGTACTGCACGTACACGGCCTCTCCAGGCTTCAGCCGAGAGACCTTGTCCACGACGAACTGAAGCGTCCGCCGCCCGGTGTGTTCGTAGCTGTGGAAGTGCAAGTCCCCGATGTGAAGGACGGGGTCCACCGCCCGTACCAGCCAGCCAGTATCCGAGTCGAGGACCAGTGCATGTGGGGCCGCGGCCTTCAGCCTTCGTCCGCGGCCGTCCTCCCCGTGCTCAACATCGATCGGTCGCACCGACAGCTTCGGCTGCGAACTCGCATGAACCTCGTCCAGCCACCCCGACGACAACGCCAGCGTCCCCGTCGTTGCCAGACCTCGAATTACCCAACGACGACCGTACATGCCGCGCCGAGAGTACCCCACCGACTCGGCGACGGAGCCGCGGTGCAGGGCCAACCCGGCCGCACACCTCCCGTTCAGAACCGTCCGACCACGACAACCCCGCGGTTGTAAGGGATGAACGAGGCAGACGCTCGCGACCTACGTAGCGTGAGATACCGAACCGTCGCGCCAGCGAGAAGGGCAACACCAACGCCCCCGACAATCGCGCCGCTGATCGTCAGCGTCCGGGTGCGTTCCAGGTTGTCGATGTGTGTCGCTTCGTCGCGGGCGTTGTTGGCCCGACGCCCGGCGAAGTCTGCCGACACGAGCAGCGTCGCGCCGGCCACGGTCGCCACCGCTCCGGTCGACAGCAGGATCGCGCCAAGAATATCCGGTGACGACCGGCGCGTCGCTTGCTCGGTCACGGGCTCGGGGGCGGGTTGCGTGTCTTCGACGACGCGCGGCGGTGGCGGCTCCGGCGACGGCTCCGGTTCCGGCGACGGTGTCGTTGGGTTGGCGGCGAGTTCTTCTTCGCACAAGCGGACACCCTGTTGTGCGAACCCAGCGTACTCACCGGTTGGGTTGGCGGCGAGAACGCGACCGTAGAGCGCAAGCGCGGCCTCGCAGTTTCCGCGAAAACGTTCCGCATGGGCCTGCGCGTAGAGGAACGAGAGCTCGCCCGTCGCTTCGTAGGCCTCGCGCGAGAGCTCGACGACCCGATCGTAGTCTCCAGCCTCAAAGGCCCGCCGAGCCTCCTCTGCAGCCTCCTGACTCTCACCTGGCGCGCACAGCCGTAGCGCCATGGCGAACAACAGGCCCCTCACGCCGACACCGTAGCAGACCGAAACTCGTTACGGGACTGGGAACGGATCGTCCATGTCCTTCGTCCCGCGCCGCTTCTTCTTTCGCTTTGCCTTGCGCCGAGGCGCACGCTTCTTGCTGGGCTTCTCGGAGGAGGCCTCGGCCACAGACGTCTCGGGCTCGCCCACGACCTCCGGAGCAGGTTCGACCACCGGGGTGTCCGGTTCCCGCTGCGGCTCGGCATCGTCCGAGCCCCCAAGACTCGGCGTGGGCTCTGGGGCTGACGTCGCCGCGGCTGGAGCCGGTTCGCGCTGTGTCCATCCCAAGACCCCAACCCCCACGGCCGCAACCGCGACTGCGGCCAACCAACGGCCGGCCCCGCGACGAGGCTCGGCATCGGGCTGATAGATCGTGGTCGCAGCCTCGTTCCCCAATGCGCCCGCAGGAGCGTCAGGGTCCTCGGTCCGCGCCGTCACGACCAACGTCGGGGTGACCGGCCCCTCGCCGGTCTCGTGAACGACCTCGATACTTGGCGCAGGGGGAGTCCCGTACCGCTCCCGCATCCAAGCCGCAACGACCGCCGGAGTTGTGCGCAGCCTGGCTTCGTGCACGAAGCCCTCGAGGTCCTGCCTCAGCTCCATCGCAGACCCGTACCGGTCGGCGGGATCCGGCGCCAGAGCCCGCAGGACGATCTGCTCGAGTTCCGGGGGGTAGTCGGGAATGCGATCGGACGGGCGATCAAACTGTCCCTTGAGGACCTTGTTGAGGATCGCAAAGTCGTTGTCACCGAAGAACAGTCGCTGGCAGGTCGTGACTTCAAAGAGCACAACACCGAGCGCAAACAGATCGCTCCTCTGGTCGAGCGTCTCGCCCCGGCACTGCTCCGGAGACATGTAGCCGACCTTCCCTTTGATGCCGCCTCCGATGGTCTCGATGCTCTTCTGCGAAGCTTTGGCGATCCCGAAGTCGGTGAGCTTGGCGGTGCCCTCGTAGCTCACCAGAATGTTGGCCGGGGACACGTCGCGATGGATGAGCCCCATCGGAGACCCATCGGTATCGCAGGCTGAGTGTGCATGTTCGAGGGCCGACGCTGCGGCGATGGAGATCGTCAGCGCGACGTTGAGTGGGATGCCCCCAACCTTTGAGCCCTCCCGAAGAAGCTCCCGCACGTTGCGTCCGTGCACGTACTCCATCGTGTAGAAGAAGTCGCCCGCGGCCTCGCCGATGTCGGTGACGTGAACGATGTTGGGGTGTGCGAGCGTGGCTGCAATCCGAGCCTCGTTGAGGAACATCGCGACGAACTCGGGATCCGTCGCGAGATGCGGAAGCACGTGTTTGACGACGACGACCTTCTGGAACCCTGCCAGCCCCTCGGCACACGCCAGGTACAGCTCGGCCATCCCTCCAACGGCCAGCCGCTGCAACAGGTGGTACTTCCCGATCCGGGTACCCGCTGCGAGGAGCTCCGCCTTCTGAGCTTTGCTCGCCCCCGCCATCCGCGGCCGAGGCTATCAGACGCTGGGTGGCTCTGGGGAGACCAGAGACCGCGTCCACGCCGGCAGGTCGGCTTCCAACGCCGCCTGGATTGGAGGCGTGGCCCGAATCGCGACCAGGTGCTCTCGGATCAGGTGGCGTGCCCGAGCCAGCCTCGTTGTGACCGTGCTGGGTGGGATGGAAAACACCTCGCCGATCTCCGCCGTCGACATGTTGTCCCAGTAGTAGAGCTGCATCGAGATCTGCAGGTCGGGCGGAAGATCGACCAACGCCGCCAGCAAGAGCTGTTGCTCCTCGGTCCGAGCGAACACCGCCGTCAATGAGGTCTGCCGGGACGGCCGCTGTCCATCGTCGCCGAAGCTCGCGAGCGCATTGCTCTGGGTGGCGGAACGTCGCAGGTGCATGAGCACGTGGTTGCGCGCGATGCCAAAGAGATACGACCGAAAACTCGTGTGCAGCGACCGCTTCTTCAGCGCCTCCACGCACGCCAGGAAGGTGCGTTGCGTCAGGTCCTCGGCCTGACCGGGAAGCCGCACCTCGAAGAACCGAAAGACACTCTTGTAGTGCCTTCGTGTCAGCTCATCCCCGGCCGAGCCGTCCCCTGTCGCCCATCGTTCGACGAGGTCGAAGTCGCTGTCGACCATCTCCATGATCGACGACGAGCGTACCATGGCCTCCAGTCCGCTCCGACTCATGCCAAGTCCAGGGCTCCCTGCCCAAACTGCGGATCGCCAAAGCTCTCCTGCTCGACTCCCATCAGGTTGCACACGGAGGTGAGCAGCTTGTTGTGCCCCTGTCCCTCGCGCTCAATGTAGCGGCCGGTGTCGAGTCCACCGCACGCGCCTCCGCACAGCATGTGCAGCATCCGGCGGCTGTTGTGGCCGAAGCCGAGGTTCTTCGTCCACAACACGAGCGTGTTGTCCAACATCGAACCGGTGCCTTCAGGGTAGTCGGCGAGGCTTTGAAGCAGGTAGGCGAACTGCCGGAAGTGAAACGACTCGAGCGCCAGTCGTCGTTCGAGCTGCTCGGGACCGTTCGCCCAGTCGTGGGCGATCGTGTGGCAGTCGATGTTGTAGTCGATGCCCGCCTCCGCCCACAGGGGTGTGAGACTGCCAGCCCCGGAGTTCCCGATCTGAAGGGACGCGACATCGGTGATGCCGCACGCGAGCGCCTGGACCATGACGTCGATCTGATGCGTGGTCGCGATCGGTACGTTGGCGTTCGAGTCGTAGTCCAACGCCGGGGGGCCATCGCCCGGATCGCACTCCAGCGTGGTGTCGGACTCGAACTTCTGCTCGAGTTCCCGCACCAGCGTGAGATGAACGTCGAGCTTCTGGGCGCCTTCGGAAGGAAGCCGACTGGAGAGTCCCTGAAGATCTCCGGCGACGCGGTCCAGCACACTCAGCCGCCGCGCCCGAAGCTCGGCAAGCTCGGACGGCGGAAGCGTGAAGTCCGAGAACAGGTTGTCGAACGCCTGGTCGGGCCGCGTCTGTGGATGCACGGGCTGACTGGCACCGGTGTACGAGATCCGCGAGTTCCCATTGGCCCCGCCAGACCGCACGCCCAGCGTGAGCGCATCGACGCCCAGGGCCTGCGCAATGTGTTGATCGACCGAGGCTCCCGAAGCCCAAAACTCGGCCGCGCCAGGCCCATACGGCTCGACGAGCCGACCCGTCAGCATGTGGCCGATGCCGGTGTGCCCGGCACCGTGGGGCTCGGCCCCCCGGGTATGCATCTCCATCTCGCCGATCATCAGGATGTCCTGCATGTGCGGCTCGAGCGACTCCATCATCGGCCGCAACGACGTGAGAGCGTCTCCGTCCTGGATCCCCGCGGGCTTCCAATGGTCCGCGTGAACTGGCTCGTTCGGGGTGAAGAACACGATCAGGCGTTGGGCGGGCCCTGCCCCCTCTTTGGCGAGGGCTTCCTTCATCAGTCCCCGAGAGAGAAACGGGAGGGCGCCCAAGGCAGCGAGGCCCGAGCCCAAGAGTGCGCGGCGAGAGTGATGCATCGGGTCCTCAGTCGTGGCTGCGAAAGCGAAAGGAGGGAGAGGTGACGAGGGAGACCGCGAGCTCGCGGATGTCTCCATCCGACGCCTCGAACTGAGCCTGCAACGCCTCGAGCCCGCACGTGTCCGCTTCGGATTCGTGCCGCCGGGTTGCGTATCGAAACCACTGGGTTGCGACGCAGTCACGGACTCGCTCGTTCGTGGCCAGTCCTGCACCGAGCTCCACCGGTCCGTCGAAGTCGCCGATCTCCGGGATGTCGGTCATGCTCCCCTGACCATCGACGGACTCGCCCGACTCGTCGGTAAGGCGAAAGACCCCAAGGGGCGAGTACGCATCGAAGCCCTGTCCGAGCGGGTCCAGCAAGATGTGGCAGCCGGCGCATTCGGGAGCCTCGAGCCGCCCGGGGTCGTTGACGTTGTTCGTCTCCACACCCGCAGGTGGCGGCGGAAGCTCGTCGCACAGGAGCTTCTCGCGAACGAACAGACCTCGGTGGACCCACGACGTCTCGGCCGCGTGGGAGGTGGCGGTGAGCACGCTGGCGTGGGTCAGAATCCCCGAGCGCTCCGCGGGATCGAGGTCGGTCCGGGAGAACCCGGTACCACCCGCGTCGACCCCGTAGAGTTCCGCGAGGTCGGCGTCAACGATCGACCAGGGCGCGGTAAGCAGAGTCTGCAACCGTCCGTCGCCGTCACGGATGACCGCTTCGGTGAACGCGAGCGTTTCGCGAGTCATGCCGTCGGCAAGGCCGGCATCCCACTCGGGGAACAGCGCGGGATCCTTGACCCGGTCTTGCAGGTCCCCGATCGAGAGCCACTGTAGGTGAAATGCCTCGAGTGCATCGCGGGCACGCGGGTCTTCCAACATGCGCCTCGCTTGCTCGTCGAGAGTCGCGTCGTCTTCGAGCATCCCAGCCTCGGCCAGGTCGAGAAGCTCGTCGTCGGGCATCGAGGCCCACAGGAAATACGAGAGCCGCGAAGCGAGCTCATACCCCGTCACGGCGACGAGCCCGCTCCCGGAGGAGTCTTCGCCTTCGACCCGGTACAGGAACGACGGAGACAGCAGCATCGCCTGAAGGACGACTTCGGCGGCAGCGATCCCATCCGCCGTGTCGGCGGTGTCGTCGAGCAACTCGATGTATCCGTCGAGTTCGGCCGCGTTCAGCGGCCGACGAAAGGCACGACGACCAAACGTCTCGACAAACCCATGCAAGCATGGGCGATCGCCCGGGTCACATCCGACGACGGTCTCCCAGTTGGTTTGGACGGCCACCGCGGCAAGGGCTTCGGCAGCGGCGAAATACGCGTCGAGCTGGCCCTTCGACAGCGAGGCGATCGAGTTTGCGGCAAAGCCAGCGACGAGTTCGTCGGGCGCGAACGCCTGCGCCGGGGCACTCGTGTCGCCCAAGAGGTCGCGGACCGTGTTGTCATACTCGGTGCGGGTCAACCGACGCATCGGCGTCACCCCCACCGTAGTGGGTGCACCCTCGCATTCGGCACTGGGGCCGGGGCCGTCTCCCGATTCACCATCGCCATCGTCCGAATCGCCGCCGGTCCCCGACGACTCGCCCGAGCCTAGGCCCGCGGAGTCGTCCGTGCCCCCCTCGTCAAGCTGGTGGGTGACGCCGGCGTAGCAACCTGGGGCGACCGCGAGGAGGCCGGCAACCGCGAGATGGATCCGCATCGAGCCTGGAGTTGCACCGAGCAGGAGCTCGTCTGCGAGAAATCGAAAAAAGATCGAGTGCCGCCGGTGCTCGGGCCTTGGTAGCCTCCGAGCCATGGGATGGCGCACGGTCATCGTCCTGGCGTCGACGGCGCTCGGAGGATGCAATCTGAGTCCGTTCGTGTGCGCGGACGACTCGAGCTGCTCGCAGCGTGCTGAAGGACGCTGCGAAGCCAATGGAGCGTGCTCCTACCCCGACTCGGACTGCGGCTCGGGCCGCCGCTACAGCGCCTACGGGCCCTCCGATGAGGGCCTGTGCGTTCCGGATGAAGACTCCACCACCACGACCGACGACGATCGAACCTCCAGCACGTCGTTCGATGAGGGTGTCACCTCGCTCGAGCCGTCCGCCACGACGATGACCTCGGGCTCCACGAGTTCCGCGGGGTCCACGGGCGACGCCGAATCGTCGAGCACCGGCAATGTCCCCGACGCCTGCGGCGGTTGCTCGGGGCTGGGCTCTTGTGTCGTCGTCGACGGGGATCCCACCTGCGCGTGCGACCCCGGTTGGACGATGGTCGGACTCGAATGCCTGGAGGACCCTTGCGCGACAGAGACCTGCTACTTCGTAGACGCCGACAATGGAAACGACGACGGACCCGGATCCCGCGAAGAGCCCTGGCAGACCCGAGGCCGGGCGGTCGCGTACCTCAACCGCGCGGCCCCCGGGGACCACGTGTTGTTTCGTCGCGGTCAGACATTCGTCGGCGACGCGGTGATCACCATCGTCGCAGCGGGAACGAGCGCGACGCCGATTGTCGTCGGCGCCTACGGGCCTCCCGACGAAGACCCCGCGCCGGTCTTCTCCAACGCTTCGGTGATCCTCCGGGGTGCCGAGCACCTCGTCCTTCGCGATGTCTCGATCCGCGGCACCGGAAGCAACCCTTGCTTGTTCATTCAGGACAGCGGCTACATCACGGTGCACGATGCCGAGGCGTCCGAATGCGGAAACCGGGGTCTCCGCCTCTCGGACCAAACCCATCACAGCGTGCTCTTCCGCAACGAGATTCACGACGTCGGCAACCGGGTCGGGATCTTCGTCGCGGACACCGATTGGTCCGAGCCCGACCCCACGTACCTCGGTGAACACCACTGGATCGCCGGCAACATCGTCCGGAACACCGGCGAGGAGGGGATCCAAGGCTTGTTCGTCGCCGCCGACCACGAGCCGGGAGACGTCGGCGACATCAAGATCGTGGGCAATCAGCTCGCGAACACAGGCGAGGCGGGGATCGTCATTCGATCCCCTGTCGCTTGGGTCGAGGACAACATCATCGTCGGGCCCGCCCCTGCGCCTGCCGACTACGAAGGCGCGCTCATCGTCCAGTCGGGGGACGCCTGGACCCACATCCGGGGCAATATCGTGGCGGGAACCGCCGGTGCGCTCCTGATCCGGTCGGGGGGCGTTGTACAGAGCAACTCCTTCTTCCAGTCGGGCGCATCGCCCAGCACGGTGTCAGTGGAGCCGGGCTCGAGTGGAGTGAGCATCCTGGACAACCTCGTCCTCACCGAGCAAGGCAACCACGGCAGCGGGAATGCAACCAGCCTCGCAGCGCTCGCTCAGATCGACCGCAACATCTACGCAACCGTCTCCGCCGGCCCCTGCATGTTCGAGCTGAACAACACTCCGGTCGATTTTTCCGACTGGCAGAACGCAACCGCAGACGAAGCGAACAGCCGCTGTGAAGTCGTGCCGGGGCTCACCGCACCGGCGGCGAGTTCGGTTCCCGTAGACGATGGGTTCGTCGCCGGGCTGGCCCCCGATGTGCGATGGGCCGGCTGCGACGGCGTGGGGGCCGTCTCGTGCGATGGCGAGCGCCGACCGCTGTTCTTCCTGCCCTCCGATGATGTCGACGAGAACGGCGGGCGCGGCTGGGAAGGCCCGCTGATCATCCAGCAGCACTACCCGCTGGACCGCTGATCCGGGCAGCCGATCCGAGAGACATCCAGCGCCAGGTCGTCGTAGGAGATCGTGAAGTCGTCGCCGTTTTGAGCGGCCTGATAGGTCCGGTAGCCCAACTCGAAGCGCTCGAAGGCTGGGGCCACCCACGGTGGGTCTTCCACCGCGCCGTCCACGAGCATCTCCTCGTCGAGCACACCATCGAACCAGAATCGAATCGAGTTGGTGGCACCGTCGAACTCCCATTCGAGACAGGTCCACGCTTCGCCCTGCGTCTGGTGCCCAAGTTTTCGCCACCCGCCATGTTGCGGCACCGATGCGTGGGTGTAGCGACTGTTGAGACGGCCACTGTTGTTGGAGTCGAGGCGATAGCGAGCGGTCGTCCCATCCAACGGACCCTCGGCCGACATCAGGTAGTCGTGCCCGGTTGGGCTGTACGGAGTGATCTGCAGCATCACCCGCCCAAAGAACCGATTGTCCGCGACCGGGAAGATGGACTCGGTTCGGATGAAGGCGTGGGCGTTGTCCAACGAGGAGAGCTGGATCTGAAGCTGGCCGTCGACGATCACCGCGTCCGCTCCGGGTGCGTTCACCGTTTGCCAGACACTCGGATCCAACTCGCCGTCGAAGTCCTCGCAGAGCAGCGCGTCCGGAAGTGCATCACATCCGAGTCGCGCGACACCGCCACTGGACGAGCCGGTGTCGAGCCCGCCGGTCGTCGTGCCCCCGTCATCATCAGCCCCCGTCGTCGACCCGGAGCTCGCCTCCTGCCCTGTCTCAGCGGAAGGCCCCTGCCCGGTGCTCGACGACGAGCCCTCCAGCCCCGGATCCGGTACGTCCGCATCCGAGGTCGAGCTGTCGGCGCCCGAGGACCCCGCCTCCGCCGGCATCGGTCCAAGCTCCGAACCCGCGTAGCAAGCCGACAGCGACGTGATGAGGAGCAAGGCCGGACGCATCGCCGGTGTAGTTGCGCAACCGACCGCTGCGTCTGCGCTCACCCCGAAAAAAAACGGGAGGCGCAAGACGGCGAAGCGGGATTCCCGCGAACTCGTTACAGCACCGACGGAATGGCGATGCCGAACACGCCGAGGCACATCTCGTCGAGCGTCTCCTCGCCGAGCACGACGTCGATCGGAGCGTCGAGCCCCTGGTCCTCGAGCGCCTCGACCACGTACGGGTTGTTCATCGAGTTGTCGTACTCGCACCGCAGGTAGATCTTGTCGCCACTGCGGGTCAACGGCATCTGGTCGAGGTCAGTGTCGAAGCTGTACAGCCGCTGCCACTCGAAGCTGTAGTTCGGGGTCTGCAGCAAGCAGTCGTCGTAGCCGTCACCTTGGAAGCGGATCTGCATGTCCGTGCCGACGTAGTGCATGTGCGATCCCACGGACCAGACCCGAAGCGGTGGGAGTCCCTCGGGGATCTCGAACACCATCTCTTCGAGGTGCCCTTGAGCACCCGCCGGGATCCGGAACTCGGGCGTACCAGTGCGGTCGCCCTCGTTGGGCATCAACTCGTCGGGGTCGTTGGAGTTGCCCACGAGCCGCATCTCACCGCGCCACGTCGGTTGCTCGTCCATCCAATCGAGCTCGACTCGCGTGTCTTCGTCGACCTCTGGACCCAATCCAGTCGGGTGGTAATGGATGTTGAGGACGACGCGGGACCCGGCGGTGACCCGCATGCCGACATCCTCGGGGGTTCGCATCGGGACCGTGCCCGGCGCCCAAGCACCCAACAGCGTCCCACCGATCGATCCACCGCTGCACTCGTAGTAGCCGTCGTCACCGGCCAGTTCCTCGGACTCGCCACTCTCGTCGAGGTAGACGAGCACGTGGTGCACGACCTTGTCGTTGCCCGGCACGATCTGCATGCCGTTGAAGTAGCTGTCGACGTCGATACCCGGGTCGAGGCTGAAGCAAAGGAACTGGTCGCTCGTGCCGTCGATGGTGACGCCTTCGGCGATCTGTAGAACCGTGTCGACGGGGTCGAGCTGAGTGTCGGGCGGCGGGGGAAGCTCGGCCGCAAACTCGGGGTCGCCTTCCGGTGCACCAGCATCGGACCACGCCCGAATCATCTCGATCTCTTCGGTGCTGAGCGTGATGTCGTCCTTGAACGCGTGCGGCGGGGTGCATTCGTCGGTGATCGCGGCGCCCCAGGGCGGCATGCTGCCGGACTCGACGGCGAGCGCGAGCGCGTTGGCGAGCGGCGCGGTGCTCTCGTAGTCGGTGAACGAGTACGGCGCAACGCCGCCCTCGGTGTGACAGCCGGTGCAACGCTCGGAGACCACCGGCGCCACGTCGGCGTACCAAGTCGGCGCGTCCTCATCGACGACCTCGCCCGAGCTTTCGCCCGCGCTGTCCGGCTCCGTCGTCGCGACGTCACCGGTCGACCCGGCCTCGCTCGTGGTCGCCGCGCCGGTCGTCTCTTCGCCTTCGGCAGCGGGGTCGGTGTCTTCACCGCAACCCACAACGCCCATCGAGAGCGCCGCAGCAAAGACCAAGCCCGTTCGTCCAATCCTGTCGATTTTGCGCATTTTCAGTTCCCCAGCCGTCCGGCGAACTGTACTGCATTCGAGCGCCGAACACTGTGCTGTGTCACAATCCCGGCGATGCGGAGTCGACCCGTCTTGGCAGCTTTGCTCTGGCTGCTCGCTCCGGGCTGCGACGAAAACCCATCAACCGCGCCAGAAACCTCCTCGACCGGCGAGGCCGCGGAGACGACGTCCGACACCCCCGGCGTTCCGCTCGACCTCGAAGGAAACGCCTCGCTCATCGACCTGGGCGCGTTCGAGAAGACTTCTCCGGCCAACGACCCCTTCGACGACCGACCGGCCGACATCGCCTGTGAGTTCGGTTTCGGCCTGGAGGACGGCTTCTTCGAATTCGAAAGCGACCTCTGCCGCTACGGCGCGTTTTTGCAACCCGCTCTTGCACCGATCCGCGTCGGTGACACCATCGACTTCCTCTTGCTCCACGAGAACCTCGTCTCGAGCGAGCCGGGGTCCCAGGCCCATGTGGCGATCGCGTTCGGCGAGGACATCGTCTACGAGGCGCTGATCGATATCCCGGCCGAAGCGAACTTTCTCGACGAGCAATGGGTGTCGACGCTCGATGTTCCCGAAGGCACGCCTGTGCACTTTCACCTGCACAATCATGGGATCAACAGCTACCGGCTGGCGGAGTTGTCGGTCACGTACGCGGATTGAGCCTTGCTCCGGTCGTCAAGGCCCGTCGAACTCGTACAACCGGGTCTCAGCCCACCCCGACTCACCGCGGGCCAGCAAGATGATCTTGTGGCCTCCGTCCTCGAGCCATTGCACGTCGACGAGCCCCTCTTTGGCTCCGTCGCCATCAAGGTCGGTGACCCACCGCAGCTCGACGCCGTTGTTGGACTCAACCGTGAGCAACTTCGCGCCGGACTCAACGTCGAGGAGGACGCCCACGGTATCGACGTAGTCTTCGTAGCAGCTGAAGGTGATCGCCGGGTCGCCGAACTCCATCCACACGACCGGCGGAGACGCAGCGAGCTGCCAGGCTTCCACACGCTGGACCGCGGCCTGGATTGCCTCGACGCTTGGCGCTCGGATATTCCCCTCGTCGATCTGGGTTCGGCACTGCTTCGTTCGCGTGGCCACCATCTCGGAGACCAGCGCGGCGACCTGCCCGCGTACCCGCTCTCCAAAGGCGGAATCCCAGGCCACCCCGGGAGGAGCGTCCAACCGAGCCTCCGGGACCGGGCTCGTCCCCACGAAGCCGAGGTAGGGCGCGGCCATCATCCGCTCGACTCTCGACCCTGGCGCCTCAGGCCCCGCCGGCTGGTCGAGGATCAGCAGCGTCGCGGACTCGGCCACGTACTCCTCGGCTTCCTGGCATCCAGCACTCTCGACCTGCACGGTCGTCTGTCCCTCCGTGTGCACGATGGTCACTGGCGAACCGGGTTTGGCGTCGCCGAGTTCAGCTGCGGCCTCGTTGGACAGCGTCTCCGGAAAACCCTCGCGCTCACAGACCTCGTCGAAGAACTCGAGTTCGACCACTATGCTGGCGGGCGGCACGAGGACGATCTCAGGGATGAGGTCGGACAGCGCCGGCGACGAGCTTGCCGGTACGGATTCCGTCACCGGCTCAGCCCGCTTCGGGGTCGGTTCGACGCTCGCCGGAGACGTCTCCGGGGCCGGGCGGCACGACATGATGCCGAGGGCGACGAGCACCGGTAATGAGGGGTTGCGGGGACGCACCACGGTACTCAGAGGGTACTTCAGCACGCATGCGAACGGCGCCGTGTATCGGTGGGCGTCCGATCGCAGCGGGCCGGTCGCGGGCTACCAAAGCAGCGAGACTGCGCCGGCTGCAATCGCAAGGGCGAGACCATGCTCGATTCGATGGAAGCGCGGCGTCAGGTGGATGGCCAGCCTCCACGATTCGTGTGCCTCGACTCCGGAGCGGGACGCCCGGCTGAGCAAGGCCGTCATGCCTAAGCTGAGGGCGCCGAAGACGAACGCAGCGGCTGCGAGGACCAACGCGACCACGACGGGGCCACTGACGACCCCCTCGAACAACGGGGCGCTCCCGAAACCGGCGATCGCGATGCCACCGACGAGCGACATCAGCGACGCGACCATGCCCGCGTACGTGGCGAACACCAGAGCTGCACGGCCCTTGACGCCAAAAACCACCGGCGATGTTGGAGCCGTCATGCCCAGGCTCCGAGTGCGTTCGCGACCGCGATCGCTCCCACACCTGCAAGCGCGACGAGAGCGAAGACACGATGCGTGTAGAGCTGCTGCAGTCCGGAGGCGATGTGCAGTTCGTGCCGGTCTGGCGCCCCCTGCATGAAACTACGACTGGCGATGCTCAGGCACAGAATGCACACCCCAAGCAGCGCGACGCATCCCACGCCCAGCCAGCTCAGCGTATCGGTCGCGACCTCCGGTCCGAGCCGAAAGGCCCGCACGCCGAGCGCGACCATCCAAGCCACGGCAGCACTGGTGTAGGGCCAACGAATCCGAGACATCGACTCCGCCGCGCGAACGAGACTCCGGCTCTCGTGCCCGTCGGCCGGCACGCGCGCCTCGTTCGCAACCGTCCGGTGAGCAAGCGAGTGCAAGACGAGCATGACGATCAGGACCGAGCCGAGGAGGACATTGTTCCTCGGGTTGAGGATCCGGGCAAGCCGTACCGCGGCGCTACGGCTCGATCGGCTGCAGCGTCTTGTTGAGCCTCGAAAGGTCGTACTGGTGCTCGTCCTCGAGACGCTGGAGGATCCCGTCATATACGCCCGGATCGAGCGCGGGTGTGCGAGCGAGGATCCACAGATAGTCGCGCCCCGGATGACCCACGACAGCCCACTGGTACTCGGGATCCAGATCGATGATCCAGTAGTCCCCCCAGAAGGGCCGGAAGAAGCTGACCTCGAGCTTCGCGTTGGTCGTGGTGTCGACCACCCGTGCGCGCCCCTTCGCCTCATCTTCCTTGCCGTCGAGCCCACCCTTCCGACATCGGTTGAGGACCACGATGTTGTCGCCTTTGCCCTGCGAATAGTTCGCCGTTGTGGCGGTGCAGCCCTCCTGAAACTTCTGGGGGTAGCTAGCGATCTCGTACCAAGTGCCGAGGTAGCGGGAGAGTTCGACGGACTCCACCGCCTCCAGCGGAGGCAACGCGTTGGCCTGTGTCGTCGTCTCCGCGCATCCGGCCGGTCCCAGGACCAAGCCCAACGCGGTGATGACCAGTGCAACCGAAGTCCTCATGCCTCCCGTTGTGAGGCGATGTTCGGCAAGGTGCAAGCCGAAGCGGGCTAGCGCGTCGCTGAGGAGAGTCTTCGGCGGGTCGCTTGCACCACACCTCGGATCATCACTGCGGCAGTGTGACCCGGGCATGTTGTCCACCCTCGCCCCGTCGTCCCAAATACGGCCATCTCGCGGCACTCAGGGAACAGAAAAACGCGTCGACTTCGTCCCGGTTGCTCCGATGACAAGCGCCTGACTGCGCGAAACATGCTTCGATTGAGTGTGGCGGCGATGCCTCCTCGCCGTGGCCCGAACGAAGCGGAGCACCCATGGACGTAACGACGCTGATCAACACTTGGCTTCCTCCGACCATCAACGTGGTGGTGGTCTTCGTGATCACGTGGGTGTTGGCCCGAGTTTCACGGAGGTTTGCGGAGAAGGCCCCAGAGTCGATGCGGCGACAGCTGGCGTACTTCCTACCCAAGGTCGTCTGGGTGCTGGGCGGGATCGTCATGCTCGGGTCTGTCGGAGCTGTCTCTTATACACATCTCCGAGCCCACGAGACCTCTCTACATCTCGT
>CAJXVA010000198.1 GCA_913061055.1 uncultured Pseudomonadota bacterium | reverse complement strand
CCCCTCACCGGTGAGACGCAGCGGGTCGATCGTCGAGAGCACACCATCGCGCTCGACCCACAGTTCGAGCCGGAGGCGGTCGTTCGGCGTACGGCCCGAGTGTCCCGACAGGCCGACGATCTCGCCGGTCGAAAGGCGCGCCCCCTCTTCGATGTTCCCGATGAACCGCCCCAGATGGCAGTAGCGAGCGATCGTTCCGTCGTGCAGCTGCAGGTCGAAGAACCGACCCTCTTTGCGGGTCTCCCCAGCATCGACAATCGTGCCGTCGCCGATCGCGACCAGCGGCGTGCCTTCGGGCAGTCGGTAGATGGAGCCCAAGCGGCCCTCGATGATCTCAACCGACGGAGGCAGTAGACCGCGAGAGCCTCGACCCACTGGGAAGTAGGAGACGGGGCTGCGAAGCATCGCTCGCTCGACGGTCTGTCCGTCCGAATCGAAGAACGCCGAGTCCTGTCCAGCGGGTTTGTAACGGTAGTACGCGACTCGCCGGACCGCGCCGCGGAATGCGACGGCGAGCACCGATCCGTACCGGTGGAAATGTCGGCCGAGGTAGCGCTTCTCGACCATGACTTCGATCTTGTCGTGCGGACGGACCTCGGTCAGCAGGTCGACGTCGCTGGCCAGCGTCTCGCCCAACAGCGTGGCGAGTTCGGATTTCTCTCCAGCGAGGACAACCGCCGCGGACAGATCGGCGTCGTCACCCAACTCGAACGAGAGCACCTCGACGTCGGCGCGGTGAGGATGCTGAAGATTCCGCACCTCGAACCCTTCGTCTGCGCGACACGCCTGCAGGACGCGGCCCTCGGCGAGCTCGATCTCCAGCGCGTGCACGCCTCCGTTGCGGTCGGCTGCAATGCGTAGGGGCGCGCCACTGCCTCCGAGCAACCCCAGGTCGACCTTCGAGCGCACAGCGGCCTCGAGTTCGTCGATGTGCTCGCCGGGGGTTCCCAGGGAGAGGAGTGCAAGCCTCAGCGTTGCACCGCCGCGGAGCGACGTGTCGAGCCGGATCAGGTCGTCGAGGCCTTCAAAGACGCGGACCGGGTCGCCACCGCAGGCGTTTTCGACGGGAGCCGCGCGGGGAGGCAGGGGACCCTTGCGCCCCTCGATGGCCGCCGCCTGAAGCGAACCCATGCCGCTGAACAGACCGTCTTCGTTCCAGACGAACACGTATGCGTTGACCAGCGCCAGAATCGCCATCGCCAGGATGGTTCGATTGCGCGCTCGTCGCTGCTCGGGCTCCAAGACGCGCCGGGCCTTCGCCTCGCGCTTGGTTCCCGACGTCTTTCGGTTGCCACGTGCGGTGCGAGCAGCCCTGGGCCGCCGCGCTGGCGCGGTCGAGCTTCGCTTGGTCCGCTTTCGGGGCACTGTTATCGCCCATATCAGAAACCCCCTGTAGGCCGAAAAATCCGACACGTGCGCTCCGGAAGCGGGCGGGACCCCGGGGCTTCGTCGTGGTATCCCGAGGCCCCATGGACGCGGTGTACCGCAGCCCGATCAACGCGGACGTCTCTCCAGCGCAAGAAGGGGAGTTCGAACCGCTCGAGCTCGGCCCCCTGCGGGTGTGGCCGCCCGTTGTGTTGGCACCGATGGCTGGGGTGACCAACTACCCCTTTCGCGCCATCTGCCGCCGATTTCTCGGCGGGGTCGACGCGGGAGCGGTGCGCGGCCTGTACGTCAGCGAAATGATCACGGCCCGGCCCCTGGTGATGGGCAACCGCAAGACGCTGAAGCTGGCGGACTTTGGACCCGACGAGACGCCGCGGAGCCTCCAGGTCTACGGGGTCGACCCCTACTTCGTCTCCGAGGCCGTCAAGCGTCTCGTCGCCGAGGGCCGCGTCGATCACATCGACATGAACTTCGGATGCCCGGTTCGAAAAGTCACCAGCAAGGGCGGCGGGGCGGCGATTCCGGTCAAGCCCAACCTGCTGCGCAGCATCGTCCGGGCCGCGGTTGGGGCCAGCGAACACATCCCGGTGACCATCAAGTTTCGGATGGGCATCAACGACGAGTACCTCAGCTACCTCGACGCCGGCCGCATCGGCGAAGATGAAGGCTGCGCGGCCGTGGCCCTTCACGCGCGCACCGCCGCTCAGCTCTACGACGGTACGGCCCGCTGGGAAGCGATCGCCAAGCTCAAGCAGGCGGTCACCTCGATCCCGGTGCTCGGCAATGGGGACATCTGGGAAGCTGAGGATGCGCTCCGCATGATGCGGACCACCGGCTGCGACGGTGTTGTTGTCGGGCGCGGCTGTCTGGGACGCCCGTGGCTCTTCCGCGACTTGGCCGAGGTGTTCGAAGGCCGGGCTCCCCCGAACCCGCCCACGCTTGGAGAGATTGTCGAAGTGATGCTCGAGCACGTTCAGCGACTCATCGACTGGTTCGACGAGACCGCTGGCGTCCGCATGTTTCGCAAGCACGCGACCTGGTACACGAAGGGCTTTCGCGGTAGCGCTCGGGCCCGCCAAGCCGTCATGCAGTCCTCCACGCTGGCGCAGCTTCGAGACGTCCTCGAATCGCTGCCCAAGGACGAGCCGTTCCCTCCCCGCTCGATGCGGGTTCCGCGAGGCAAGACCGCAGGCACCCAAAAGGTCGCGTTGCCCGACGGCTTCCTCGACGACCTCGAAGACCCCACTCCGCCCGGTGCAGATGCCGCGGCGCTCGCATCCGGAGGCTGACGATGAGCGAAGCATCTTGGCAAGACCGACTCGAAACAGCGCTCCACTCAGCGACCGAAGACCGTGAACCCGCACAGACCGAGCGCCTGCAGGAGTACGCGCAATGGCTCCGTGATCTGGACGATGCCAAACACGGAGTCCGGGCGGTCGACACACTCGAAGTTCTCGTCGGGCTGCGACTCGATGGAGCCGCGCTCGCAGCCGCGCTGCTGTGTGGAGGTCCGCGCGAGCGTTTCCCCGCGGATGTCTCACCGGAGATCATCGGGCTGATCGACGGCGTCGAGCGGCTCGGGCAAGTCCAGTGGAGCCACCTCGAGGACGAGGCGGCCGAGAGCCTTCGCAAGATGTTCCTCTCGATGGCATCGGACCTGCGCGTCGTCTTGCTTGCACTCGCGGGCCGGGTCCACCAACTTCGGCGGCTCAAAGCGGAGTCCCCCGAAGAGCAACATGCGATCGCCTCGGAGGCGATGGAGGTCTATGCCCCGCTCGCGAACCGCTTGGGGATCTGGCAGCTCAAGTGGGAACTCGAAGACCTGGCGTTCAAGTGGCTGGAGCCCGAGACGTTTCAGGAAATCAAGTCGCTGCTCGCAAGCAAGCGCAAGGAACGGACCCAAGGCATCGCCCAGGTGATCGAGATGCTGCAGGAGAAGGTGACCGAGGCCGGCATCGACGCCGACGTCTCGGGCCGACCCAAGCACATCTACAGCATCTTCAAGAAGATGCGTCGCAAGAAGGTTGGCTTCGAGGAGATCTACGACGTGTCGGCGGTCCGGGTGGTCGTCTCCGAGGTTGCCGAGTGTTACGCGGTCCTGGGCATGGTCCACGCCGAATGGACCCCGATCGACGGCGAGTTCGACGACTACATCGCCAAGCCCAAGGAGAACTTCTACCGCTCGCTGCACACCGCGGTGTTCGGCCCAGACCAGCGCCCGCTCGAGGTCCAGATTCGGACCCGCGAGATGCACGAGTACAACGAGAACGGGGTTGCAGCGCACTGGCGCTACAAAGAGGCCAAGAAAGCCGACCGGAGATTCGACGAGAAGATCAACTGGGTCCGTCAGCTGATGGAGTGGCAAAAGGGCGTCACCGATCCACACGACGTCGCCCACTCGCTCAAGACCGACATCTTCGCCGACCAGATCTACGTATTCACCCCCGCCGGCGCGGTCATCGACCTCCCCGTCGGAGCGACCCCGATCGACTTCGCCTACCGCGTGCACACCCAGGTCGGGCATCGCTGTCGAGGTGCCAAGGTCGGAGGACAGATCGTTGCGTTGGACTACGCCCTGCGGACCGGGGACAAGGTCGAGATCATCACGTCCAAGACCGGTGGGCCGAGTCGAGACTGGCTCAGCCCTCACGAGGGTCTGGTCAACACCGCCAGCGCCCGACAGAAGATTCGCCAGCACTTCCGAGCTCAGCAACGAGATGAGTCGATCGCCTCGGGCCGAGAGATCGTCGAACGCGAGCTTGGACGCCTCGGTGTCGAGGGCCGCAAGGTTGACGATGTCGCGGCGCTGTACGATCTGGAGACCGACGACTTCCTGGCGAAGTTGGGCTTCGGAGACATCAACGCGCGCAGCGTTGGGCAGCGGGTGCTGGAGCTCGAGCCCAAGCCGGAGGAGGTCGAGCTTCCGACGTCCAGCCGGCCTCAGGGTCCGGTCTCCACCTCGGTCAACGTGGCCGGGGTCGACGACGTGCTCAGCCGCCCCGCCAACTGCTGTAAGCCCGTCCCCGGCGACGCAGTCATCGGGTTCATCAGCCGAGGGCGGGGCATCGTCATCCACCGCAGCGATTGCCCCAACGTCCGCGGCTCGGGCGAGCCAGACCGCTGGATGGAGCTGTCGTGGGGCAGCGGACGCGGCAGTCGTTTTCCCGTCCGCGTGCAGCTGGTGGCCCACGACCGCCCCGGACTCCTGCGCGATGTGGCCGACGGCGTCTCGGGTGAGGGCGTGAACCTCACCGACACATCCGTGCGCAGCGACGACATGGGTGCCGCACAGTTCGACCTGACACTGCAGGTCCGCGACAACGCCCAGCTGCTGCGGGTCCTGGGCAAGCTCGAGCGCCTGCCGGGCATCCAGTGGGTTCGTCGCCGACGCGAGTGAGGACGGCCCGCTAGGCGCTCGGGCTCGAGAGGTAGAGCTCGGCATCGACGAGGTCGATCAGCGTCCCGTCGAGGGCCTCGAGCCTGACATCGATTCGCACGTCCTGACCGTCGACGATCGCGGGGTCAGGAATGAAGATGATCATCTCGGGCAACGTCGGCCAGCCGTCCGCGTCCGGGATCTCCGGCCGGCGCTGGTGCCGAATGCGGGTCACCTCGGACTCGTCGTCCAGCAAGGTCACGGCGAGTTCGACCACCACCTCGGTCAGCTCGATGTCCGGACGCAGGCGACCGTCGACGAAGATGTGAAACCCGCCTTGCAGGCCCATCTCGACGAGTTCCTCCTCGCCCCGTTGGTACGGGACGAATGCCCGGCCCTCCGCGAAGGATCCGAGTTCGAGGACGCCGTCATCCACCGGCTGCTGGGTGTCCATCCCGGTGCTGCCATCGTCGTCCCCCAACTCCGACGTCGCTTCGCAGCCGAGCCCGCTCAACGCGAAAAGGGCCGCCGCAACAGCGACGACCCTCGAGCGGGACGGGAGACGAAACGTTCCCCGTCGCATGTGCCTACTCTGCGCAGCCGACCGGTGGGCGCACCTGGATCTTGGTCTGCTTGGAGAAGTTGCGCCAGTTGAGGTCTGCATCGACGGA
The DNA here is from genome assembly GCA_913061055.1 of uncultured Pseudomonadota bacterium. Classification (GTDB taxonomy): domain Bacteria; phylum Myxococcota_A; class Polyangia; order Nannocystales; family Nannocystaceae; genus CAJXVA01. The sequence goes on along the minus strand of CAJXVA010000198.1, from coordinate 10,603 downwards.
GTCCTCGGTGGCATCGTACAGGAACGTCAGGTTGCTCGCGGCGAGTCCCGAGCGCGCGCGGATCGAATCGTAGAGCGCGACCATGTCGGTCATGTTCGTCTCTTCGGGGCAGAGTCCGACCGCTTTGACGCGGAGGTTGACCGCGCTGAGGTCACCCGCACCGATGTCGTCCGCTCCCATCGCCAGAACGTACGGAGCGTTGGCGCCCCCGCATCCGTTGCACTTGGGCTCGGTCACGGTCGAGTACACGCGGAAGTTCGCACCGTTGTAGTCGATCTGCTCGCACTTCAGGATCCCGGTATGGGTGCTCGGGTCGTCGCAGGAGCCCCGGTTGTCGTCGACGATGGCGCACGGCGTCCGCGTCGTGAATGGAGCCTCGCCCTCTTCGGGGTACGCGAAGCACTCAGCCAGGAAGCCCCAGTCGGAGCCCGACGCACCGAACACGTGTCCCCAAGCACCGTGGGAGATGATGCCCTCGGTGGACTCGAGGGTGACGATCCCGTCGTTGTCCTCGACCATCTCGATGCCGCCGAAGTACTTCCAGCCGGTCTCGAGCGATGCGCCGTACAGGTCGGTCTCTTGGCCAACTTCCATCTCGCTGGGTCCGAGCACCGGGAGGCGATTGCCCTGGATGCGGATCCGAGCCGGGGGATCGAAGGTGATGTCGCGCGGCTGGATGGTCCACAGCGGGCCGAAGCCGTCGGCGGGAATCTGCATGGGCGCGACAGCCTGCTCGAGCACGGTGAGCGTGATCTCGTCTTGGCGATCCTGGCCCTTGTGAATCGAACCGGGCTCGATCACCAGACTGACGCTGAAGTCCTCGCCGTACTGGGTGCCCTCGGGCGACCACGTGAGCACCCCGCCCTTCTCGATGAGCTCGTCGGTGATCTTGAAGCCTTGGCCCTGACGGGGCACGTACGCGACGCGCATCTCGAGCTCTTCGGCGCCGAGTTCGTCCATGTTGATGAACTCGTCGAGGGAGGCCGGCAGCAAGTGCACGTAGTCGCCTTGAACCGTGCCGAACGGCTCGAGGTCGTTGGCCGGCGTGTGGAACAGGACGGCGACTTCCTGGCTGTTGGCGAGCGCTTCGTCCACCACGTCGAGCGGGACATCGACGGCATACAGACCGTCGGCGGTCGTCAGGGTCCGGGCCGTCACTTCGACGGAACCCACGGCCACGGAGACCTCGGCGTGCGCGATCGGGGTGCCGTCGGTGTCGAGCAACTGACCGGAGAGCTTGGTGACCTCCCGAGACTCTTCGTCAGCCGCCTGGGCCTCGGCATCGGTGCGCTCGTTGTCGACGCCTTCGTCGCAACCTGGAGCCAGAATGAACGCAGCAAGAGAGAGAGTCGCGAATCGCTTGGTGATTTTCATGTTGTTCCCCTTCCGAACAAGAGCCGGTCCGAAGTGGGTAATGTCGGAACAAGTCCGACTTCACCTACCCTCAGCGGCCCCAGATGCCGAGGACTCTAGGTGGGTAGGGGTCAGGTGTCAACGCATTTCAGGGGTCTTGAAACCCCAAAAATATGCATCAATTCGAGCCATACACCTGTATCCGATCAGGACAGAGGGGTCCTGCGCCCCCACCTCGGTCCTTCGGCGCCACGGGCTCAGGGGCGAGATGCTCTACGGGGGCTTCCCTGACCCGCCTTCGCCCCTTTGGCGGCTTTGATCAGCGCCTCCGCATGGTCACGGGCGGACTGGGTCACCCGCTTTCCACCGAGCATCCGGGCAAGCTCTTCGACCCGCTGTCCCTCATCGAGACACACGACCCGCGTCGTCGTCCGGCCCTTGGATGTTTTCTTCTCGACCCGAAAGTGGGCGTCCGCAAACGCCGCGATCTGCGGGAGGTGGGTGACGCACAAGACCTGGTGCTCCGACGCGGCACGCTTGAGGCGTCGGCCGATGGCTTCGGCGACCGCTCCCCCAACGCCGGCATCGACCTCGTCGAACACGTACGTGGCCACGCGATCTCCGGCGGCAAGCACCCCCTTGATCGCGAGCAGGACGCGCGACAGCTCGCCGCCGGAGGCGACCTTGCGCAGCGGCGCGACCGACTCGCCCGCGTTGGCCGAAAACAAGAGTTCGACCGCGTCACCTCCCGAGGCGGACAGCTCGGCGGATCCGATCTGAACCTCGAGCTTGGCGTTCTTGATGCTCAGCGCAGCGAGTTCGGTTTCGACGGCGCGAGCCAGCCCGGAAGCAGCTCGGCGCCGGCGCTCGCCCAATGCCCGAGCGGCCTTCGCTGCGGCACGCGAGAGTTCGTCGGTCCGAGCTTGAAGCGCTTGAAGGTGGTCGTCCGCGTTCTCCATCGCGCTCAACTCCGCCCGCATCTCGGTGACGCGGTCGAGCAGCTGGTCCAGCTCGACACCGTGCTTGCGACGCAGCGTCTCGAGCTCGTGCAGCCGGTCCTCCGCGCGCTCGAGTTCGACGGGGTCCAGCTCGAGTTCCGCGAGCAGCCGAGCCGCCAACGACGCGGCTTCTTCGGCAGCCATCGAAGCTGCGGTCAGCTGCTCGGCAAGCTCGGCGATGGTGGTGGAGTCTTCCGCTCCTTCGCGTGCGCGGTCGGCCAGCCCCCCCAACGTCGATGCGACCGCCCCGTCGGATTCGTACAGGACGTGCTGCGCCTCGTGGGCAAAGTTCACCCAGTCGCGAGCGCCGCGAAGCACATTGACCCGACGACGCAGCGTGTCGAGCTCGCCGACCTCTGGTGCGATGCGGTCGATCTCCTCCAGCTGGTAGCGCAGGTAGTCGGCTCGCGCGGCACCGTCGGCCATCGAAGCCCGCAGGCTCGCGAGGTCGTCTTCAGCCTGCTTCCAAGCGCTGTACTGCTCGGCATACGCTGCTCGCGCCTCGTCGTTGCCCGCGTAGGCGTCGAGCACATCGAGGTGTCGGCTCGCGTGGGTGAGGAAGTGGTGCTCGTGCTGACTGCAGATGTCGATCAACTCTTCACCGAGGCCGCCGAGCACCGATTGGGTCGTGAGCGCACCTTGAACGAAGCTCCGGCCTCGGCCGGCCCGCGCAACGACCCGTTGCAGAACCAACGCATCGGCATCGTCGTTGGGCAGCCCATGGTCGGCGAGCATCGAGAGCAACCGATCGCGGGGCTCGGTACGGGGCTCGAACTGAGCATCGACCGTCGCGGAAGCATCCCCGTCACGCACCAGTTCCGCGCGTCCGCGGGCACCGCGGAGCAACGCCAACGCGCCGACGATGATCGACTTTCCCGCCCCCGTCTCCCCGGTGAGCACATTCATGCCCGGCTCGAAGGTGAGCGCGACATCGTCGAGAAGCGCCAGGCCACGAACGCGCAGGTACGAGAGCATGGCGGACCTCATAGCAGCTGGCCGGCGTCCCGCGAACCCAGCGAGCACCGCAGCGCCAGCCGGTCGTGGCGGACGTGTCCCTCGAGCTCAGCCGGTCACGAGGCAGCCCAACACTCAGGCTGACGCGCCGGACCAGCCGAGCTTGGCGCGCAACACGTCAAACACCGTGGAACGAGGCGGGACCAGCCGCAGCGGCGTCTCCGCCTGAGTCACGGTCACCGTGTCGCCGACCTGAAGTGGGATGCCCCATTGACCGTCGACGGACAGCGTCGCTGCGCCGTCGCCGGTCGGACCGCAGAAGCGGACTCGGACCTCTCGGTCCGCCGCGATCACCACGGGGCGATGCGTAGGGCTGTGCGGGCAGATCGGCGTGATGACGAGGGTCTGAGTGCCCGAGTCGACGATCGGTCCGCCCGCGGCCAGGTTGTACGCGGTCGACCCCATCGGCGTGGAGATGATGAGCCCGTCCGCCCGGTACTCCGCCATCTTCGACCCGCCGACCTCGGAGACGAGTTGCAGCATGCGTGGCGAGACGCCGTGTTTGACGTAGCAATCGTTGCACGCGATCTGCGACTGGACGATTTTGCCGTCGCGTTCGACCTCGACCTTGACCCGAAGCCGAGGCTCCCAAGCCAGCTTGCCGTCATATGCGGCCTGCAGCGCGTCGGTGAGCTCGGAGGCTGCGTACGCCGCCAAGAAACCGAGCGTGCCGAGGTTGACCCCCAGCACCGGGATCTCATCGTCTGCGACCAACCGAGCGGTCCGAAGCAACGTGCCGTCGCCACCGAGCGCGATCGCGAGGTCGCACTTGGGCGCGCCCTGACCGGCTTGCGTGAACGCGTTGGCTTCGAGCGTTCGGACCCCGTGCTCGCCCAGCCACGTACGGGCCAACGTCGCGGCCTCGATGGCGCGCGGGTCGTCACTGGGGGAGAGCACCGCCGCCCGTACGGGACCGATGGAGTCGACCGCAGACATCACGTCTCTGGAGCGTACAGGTAGCCCTGGTGTTGGTAGAGACAGATCTTGCCTCCGCCCACTTCACGAGCCTGCTTGAGCGCGGCATCGACGAGATCCACCAAGTCCTGCAGCGAATGGGTATCGCGGTTGGGATAGAAGGAGACGCCAACGCTGACCGACATCGCTTTGCCTACGACCGACGTGGAGCGCGCATCCTTCCAGATCCTCTCCGCGACGGAGAGCGCCCCGGGGAAGTGCGTGTTGGGGAGCAAGAGCATGAAGCCTTCGTCCCCGGCCTCGAACACGATGTCGATCTTGCGGATGCTGGACTCGATGACGGACCGCAGCGCGCTCTGAGCCGAGCCGCTGTCGGCGGCGACTCGCAGGCATGCCAGCGGATCGCTGTAGCGCTCTGCACGGTCGAACTCCTCCTCCATCCGGCGTCGTTGCGCGTCCTCCACCGGAAGCGAGCTCGAGTCGGAGTCGACGTCGGCGGGATCGGACACTTCGGCGTCGCCCGGGGACCCGCCGTGCGAGGCGGCTGCAGATCCATCCGTGTCCCCCAACACCTTCCGTGCTCGGAGGAGCGCCTCGACCCGCGCGATCAGTTCATCACCGTCGTAGGGCTTGCCGAGATAGTCATCCGCACCCGAGCGCAGCCCCTCCACCCTCGCGTTCACCGAGTTCCGGGTCGAGAGCATGATGACCGGGAGGTAGCTCGACTGCGTCTTGGCCTTGAGGATGCGGCAGGTCTCGAGTCCGGTGAGCCGCGGCATCACCACGTCGAGCAACACGATGTCTGGCCGCTCCCGCGCGAAGACCTCGAGCGCGTGCTGACCATCGAAGGCCTCCACGACGGAGTATCCCGCGGCTCGGAGCGTGGTCCGCGCAGCATGACGTTCCGTCTCCGAGTCATCGGCGACCAGGACCTTGATCGCGCTAGTGGGGGACAACTGCACCCATCCTCATAATACAGGGTTTTCAAAGGGGGGCGTGTCCCACCGCGGCCCGGTTCCAGGTCGACTCCGTTCTTCTATGAACGCTGGGGCGCCGCGGCCAGGTTGGCTCACGAAGAGTCGTGAGACAGCCGTCTGATCCAGCTTGACACCCATTGGTGGCTCGCGTAAGCCTCCCGCTCTCGATGGCGACGGTGTACCCAAAACCCGAAGAAGTCCAGCGCGACTGGTGGATCGTCGATCTGGCCGGGCTCACGGTGGGCCGTGCAGCTTCGCAGATCGCAACGGTCCTGCGTGGCAAGCACAAGCCGATCTTCACCCCGCACGTGGATACCGGCGACTTTGTCGTCTGCATCAACGCCGAGAAGGTGAAGTTCACCGGGCGCAAGCTCGACCAAAAGGAGTACCACCGGTTTACGGGGTACATCGGCAACATGAAGCACGAAACGGCACGTGAGCTTCTCGAGCGCAAGCCCGAAGAAGTCATCAAGATCGCCGTCCGTCGCATGCTGCCTCGCAACGCACTCGGCCGACAGACCTACAAGAAGCTCAAGGTCTACTCCGGCTCCGAGCATCCCCACTCCGCGCAGCCCCTCAAGGCGCTCGAAGTCGAAGCCTAATCGGCTCTCTTCACGGATTCTGAAAAGGTTCTGACGATGACGGACAACATGAGGTTTTACGCCACGGGTCGACGCAAGAATGCAATTGCACGCGTCTGGCTCATGAACGGCGAGGGCAAGATCACCATCAACCGGCGTGACGGCGAGGCCTACCTGGCCCGCTCCACGGTCTTCCGGGTGGTCGAGCAGCCCCTCCAACTCGCGAACGCCCGCGAGGACTACGACGTTTGGGCCACCGCCAAGGGCGGCGGTCTCTCCGGTCAAGCAGCCGCTATCCGCCTGGGCATCTCCCGCGCGCTCCTTCGCGTCAGCGAAGAGCACCGCGAGCCGCTCAAGACCGCCGGCTACCTGACTCGCGACGCTCGCAAGAAAGAGCGGAAGAAGTACGGCCGCAAGGGCGCCCGCGCACGCTTCCAGTTCTCGAAGCGGTAGCGACGTCGAATCCTTCGGATTCGACGGGGGCCGTCTCCAACGACCGCCCCCCACAGCGTCGAAACCAGCGGTTTCGACGACGACTCCCCGCACACAGCCCCGCCTGCCCTTCGCATGCGGGGCTGTTGTATTTGACCTCGACCATCGCGGCCGCACTGCGCGGAGCTGATCTCGCACCAGGGATGGATCTTCTCGATCTCTGTGCGCGCCTTCGGTACAGTGCCGGTAGGAATGCCAGGTTTCTTGAAGCGTTGGAGTCCGGTCCTGGCCATGATCGCGGTGGCGGGATGCGGCCGAACCGATCTCGACTTCGCTCGCTTCAGCGCTTCAGCGAGCGACAGCAGCATCCCGATCGACGACGACGGCATGAACACGTCGGGTCCCACCATGGGCACCACCGACATGCCGACGACCGGACCGGTCACGAGCGTGACCATCACGGACCCCGGCACGACGACAGAGATCGACACCGAGGACACCATCGATCCCCAGGACTGCGAGATCGCGGCGCAGTGTCCTGTCGAAGACCCCTGCCAAGCCCCCGAGTGCATTGGCGGCGTTTGTGTCTACGAGTTGCTCGACGCCGATGACGACGGCTTTCCACCGTTCGAATGCGGCGGTGACGACTGCAACGATCTCAACCCCAACACCAACCCGGGCACCGCCGAGGACTGCTTCGACGGCGACGACAACGACTGCAACGGCGTCGCCGACTGCTTTGACCCGGTCTGTGAGGGCGTGCCCGACTGTGGGTGCGTGCCCGATCCCGGCGGAGAGGTCTGCACCAACGGGCAGGACGACGACTGCGACACGACCGTCGACTGCCTCGACACCGACTGCATCGGAACCCCCGCATGCGGCTGCGCCGGCTCGGAGGCGGGCCTGTGCGACAACGGCTTCGACGACGACTGCGACGATCTCATCGACTGCGACGACCCGGAGTGCGCGGGCTCAGAGACCTGTATCTGCCAGGACGCGTTCGAGGACTGCAGCAACGACGCCGACGATGACTGCGATCTACTGATCGACTGCGCCGACCCCGATTGCGAAGGGATCTTCCCGTGCTCGTGCGCCGGGGCCCCGACGCCCGAGTTCTGCAACGACGGCATCGACAACGACTGCAACGATCTCGTCGACTGTGCCGATCCCGCTTGTTTCGTCGCGCCGGAGTGCGACGACTGCGAGCCGGAGATCTGCGACGACGGCATCGACAACGACTGCAACGACATCATCGACTGCGCCGACCCGGCCTGCGCCTTCGCCCCCGGGTGCGAAGCGACGCCGGAGATCTGCAACAACAATCTCGATGACGACAACGACGGGCTGATCGACTGCGACGACCCGCAGTGTGCCGGCGTTCCGCTGTGCCAACAGTCCCAGAACACCTGCGACACCGCCCAGTTCATCCCTGGAACCGGCACGTACACCGGCGAGACCTTCGGCAACACCAACAACCACGAGGGCACCTGCGGTGGCGGAGCCGGAGAGGCGATCTTCTCCTTCGTCCTCAACGATCCCTCGCGCGTGATCCTGGACTCGATCGGCAGCGACTTCGACACCGTGTTGTACGTGCGTGCGGGCTCGTGCACCGCGGGCGCTCAGGTCGGCTGTGACGACGATTCCGGCGGGTCCTTCTTCTCGGCGCGCCTCGACTTCACCCTGCTGTACCCGGGGACCTACTTCGTGTTCCTCGACGGCTTCACGATCGACCCGTTCGGTGGTCCCAACGAGGGCAACTACGTCTTCAACGTCGAGATCATCCCCAACCCGCCCGAGATCTGCGACGACGGCATCGACAACGACGGGGACATCTACGCGGATTGCGGCGACCCCGACTGCGCCAACGTTCCCCCCTGCGCCGGGTGTAACGGCGGCGCCAACCCGACCGCCGAGTTTGGTGTGGCGGCATGTACCGACGGCCAGGACAACGACTGCGACGGCGTCGCCGACTGTGCCGACGACGACTGCTCCGCCAGCGACTTCTACGTGACCGAGTGCTGCAACGGCACCGACGAGAACGGCAACGGCATCCCCGACGACTTCAACTGTCGCTGCAACAACGACAGCGAGTGTGGCGACGGGCAGATCTGCTACGACGACACCGCGAACGCGTGCGGCATCCCCTGCACGTCCTTCTTCGGTGACGTGTGTCCCTTCGTCGCGCCAGGCTCGACCTGCAACATGGCGACGAACCAGTGCGCGTTCTGAGCCCAGCTTGAGCCTGAACCTCTGCCGACCTACCCTCCCCCAATGCGTTGGCGTGCGCTCGGCCCGGTCCCGCTCGGCCTCGTTGGCTTTGTGCTGGCGTGCGTCTTTTGGATGTGGGGGCTGGACGACGCTGGCCTGTGGAGCGACGCGGAGCTCCCGGTGTTCGACCGAGCGCGCGCGGCCTTGGGCGATGCACTCAGCGGTCTTGAAAGAAGCCCCGCCCTTCCGGACTTGATTCGCGCCCGCGGGGTGGCGGTACTCGGTGGGGCGCTCGGGCTGCGGTTTACGCATGCGGTCGCGACAGCGGCCACCGTCGGTCTCGCCGTCGCCTGGATTCGCAGCCAAGGCCGTCCGGTCGGCCTGAGCCTTCTCGGCGGGGCGGTCGCACTGTCGATGCCGATGCTCTCGCTCAGCGGACGGACTGCCCTGGGCAACCCGGTCGCCGAACTCCTGAGCGTCGTCGCGGTCCTGAGCCTGTGGGCCGCGACCCGGCCAGACAATCCGGCGCGAACCCGTTGGGTCTACGCCGTTGTCGCTGTCGCCGCGCTTGGGGGTGGCGTGGCGTCCTGCGGTCTCCTGCTCGGCGCGGGCCTCCCCCTCGCTGTCGCCGCCCTGTCCCCCGGAGTCACCCCGCGCGTCCGTGCGGCGTTGGGCATCGCCTCCGGGGTCGCCGTCCTGGTCTCGATCCGCCTCATCCTGGACCAGGGGGATGGATTCATTCCGCTGCTGGGCGCCGCCAAGGACCTCGAACTCCTGGACAAGCCGGAGGCTCGACGTTTTGCTGACGGGCTCGAGGACTTCGGCTACCAGATCTTCCCCTGGGCAGGCCTCGCCATGGTCGGTGCCGCGACGGGCCGGGCCGAGGTCCGCGCGCCCGCCATCTGGCTGGTCGTGGCGCTCGCGTTCAACGCCGGTTGGTCCATGCTCTACGGACCCACGCCTGCATCACTGGGCGTGCCTGCGGCCGCATGTGTCGTCGCTGCCGTCGCCCGCATCCTCGACCCCGCCGCCGCCGGTTGGGAGCGACGCATCGCCTTGTTTGTGGCCGCCGCCGCCGCGCTGGTCGTGTCCAAAGATGGCGGGCTCTTGCCGAACCGGCTCGTCGCGCCGACCGAGCTTCGAGTGCACGAGCACACGTTCCCCGACGAGGCTCTCGACGCAAAGGACGATCTCGGCGGGATGGGCAAGAGTGTGTTCTACGCCATCGTGCTCGCAGGATTCCTGGGCCGAAGACGCGAGCCCGGCGGCCTCGAGCGCGTCGTCTCCCGCATCCCCGACCCCGCTCGAGACGCGCTGGTCGTCGGCGCGTTCGCCCTTGCCGCCTGCAGCAACGCGTGGACCCACGGGCACGTCTTGTTGCCACGAACCGGGGCGCTCATGAGTCCCAAGCAGCCACTGCAGCGACTCTCGGCGTGGGTCGAGTCCGGCGCCCTGCCGCCGACGCTCGGAGTGCACCGCGTCCGCGACCGCGGCCTGACGATGTACGGGCCCGACGCGACCGAGGTTCTCTCAGGTCGGCGGGACCTCCTGCAGTGGTTCGACACGGATGAACCTGCCGCTGCGATGATCCGGGTGGGCGACTACCCCCCGCTGTTTCAAGCCTCGCGACAGCAAGGACGCCCGGTGTACGTCCTCGACGACTCCCACGCGCGACTGCGGCTCGTGGCCAACCGGCTCCCGGACGACGCGGACAACCGAGACGCGCTGGCCGAGATCGTCCTGGATGAGCCTCCCCAGCTCGAGCACGAAACGCTGCTCAACTTCGACAACTACATCGAGATCGTGGGGTGGGAGATCGACGGCCCGCTTCGGCGCGGCAAGGAGCACACCCTACAGCTCGGCATTCGAGTGCTGCGTCCGCTCCCCGCCGGCAGCAAGCTGTACGCACGCATGCTCAAAGGGCGACTGTCGCGGATCGGCGGGGAACCGCACGAGTTCGCAGACGGTCTGTACCCCAGCAACCTCTGGCGCAAGGGCGACATCATCTGGCACCGGTGGACGTTCCAGACCCCGCCACTGGAGGTCATGCCCGGCGAGTACGACATCCTCCTGGGGCTGTCTCTTATACACATCTGACGCTGCCGACGAGCGATCTAGTGTAGAT
>CAJXVA010000197.1 GCA_913061055.1 uncultured Pseudomonadota bacterium | reverse complement strand
GTCGATTCCGCGGCCGAAGCCCAAGCGGGCCCAACCCGCCGCCCCTGCGGCGACGGCGGAGCAAACGGCTGCCGAGCTTCGGGGCAACGTCGTGGCCCCGGTTGCCGGGGAAATGTTGGTCGGTGTCAGCGACGACGACCGCACGACGCTTCACAAGATCCCGCGGGAGATGAGCCGGGGAGAGTTCGACGAGGAGTCCCACACGCTCACCCGTCGGGCCAGTGGCTCCAACCCGACGATCCTCGAGGCCTATGCCGACGAGGCACGCGTGGCTGTTGCTGCGTACGGGGTCGCGCTGCAGACCGAAGAAGAGGCAGACCGTCGGGGGCGGCTCCACTTCGAGATCGCCAGGCTTTCAGAGTGTGTTCTCGGCGACCTCGACCAAGCTTCGAAACACTACGCCGATGCGCTTGAAGCGACGCCCGACCGCCTGCCGGTGATCACCGGAGCACGGCGGGTGATGTTGGCGCGGGCCGAGTACGCGAAGGCGCTCGAGCTCTTCGATCGCGAGCTCCGGGTCACGGCGGACCGGAGCACCAAGGCGTCGCTGATGTTCTGCAAGGCCCGGGTACTCGAGAACCACCTGGGTCGAGCCAAAGAGGCGCGCGAGGTCTACACATCTGCTGGGGACCTGGTGGTGAGCGACGCGGTCCTGCTCAAGGCGATCGAACAGACCGACTGGACCCTCAAAGACTGGACCCACCTGGCGGATGCTTACGCGCAGCAGGCCAATGCGGTGGGTACGGATGCGAAGCATCGCGCGGCGTTGGTCGTGCGGCGGGCTCGGCAGATCGAGGTGCATTCCGAGGACTTGGATGCTGCCGCCCAGCTCTACGAGGAGGCGCTGGACATCGATCACCGCGCTCCGGGTGCGGTCGAGTCTCTCAAACGGCTGCACTACGACCGCCGTCGCTGGCGCGAACTGATCCGTGTCCTCGAGACCGAGGGCGAGCTCGCAAAAGACCTCGCTCTGCGGATCGCGTCTCGGTACCGGGTTGGACAGATTCACGCGGACCGACTTGGGAACCGCAAGGAAGCCATCGCCTCGCTGGAGGCCGCGGCCCAAGAGGCTCCGGATGAGCCGTTCGTGCTCGATGCCTTGGCCCGTCAGTATGAGCGCGCCGGCTCCCACCCGGCGCTGGCCAACACGCTCAGTCGTCTCGCGGAGTCCACGCTCGACCCGCGCGAGCGACTTGGCTACCTGCACCGCATCGGCGAGCTGTGTCGCGACGAGCTTCACGACGACGAAGCGGCGATCGGTGCCTACGAAGCGGCGCTCGAGATCGATCCCACCTACGTTCCGGCCTTGCGTTCGCTGGCGCCGATGTACTCCGGCAAGGAGAAGTGGGACCTGCTGGTGCAGATGCACGAGCGAGAGGCGCAGGCGATCCACGAGCCTGGCCGCCGAGCCGTGGCGCACGCGCGAGCGGCCGAAATCCTGGAGCGGGCGAGTCGGCGGGTCGAGGCGATCGCACACCACGAGCGGGCGTTGACGCTCGACCCGGGGCTTGCATCCTCGTTCCGCGCGCTGCTGCGGCTGTATTCGGCGACCGACGAGCATCACAAGCTGGTCGAGTTGTACGAGCGGGCGCTGGACAACGTCGATCGAGCGCGTCGCATCGAGTACCTGTTTGCGATCGGTGATCTCTACCGCGGCCCCCTCGATGATGCGGAGCAGGCCGAGGCCGCCTACCGCCGCATCCTCGAGGTGGACTCCAAACACCTCGGCGCAGTGCATGCACTACAGCGGACCGCAGAGCAGTCGGCACGCTGGCGGAAGCTGGTGGACGCGCTCGAGCTGGAGACGCGCATGGTCTCCGACAAGACCGAGATCGTTGCGCTGCTCTACCGCGCCGGCATGGTGCTCAAGGACCACCTCGACGTACGCAACGAAGCCGTCGCTCGCTTCAAACGCGTGCTCGAACTGGACCCGCGCCACAAACAAACCCTGGCCAGCCTCGGTCGGATTCACCACGTCGAGGGGCATTGGGTCGACTTGGTGGAGGTGTATCGGCGAGAACTCGATATCTGTGATGCGCCGAGCAAGGTGGCGCTGCTGCATAAGATGGGCGAGGTCTACAGCCGCTTCTTGGCAGACCCGACCAAGGCGGCGGATTGTTTCCGGCAGGCGCTGGAGCTCGATCCGCGTCACGCCCCGTCGTCGCACGCCCTCTCTCAGATCTTCATCGACCGCGGCGAGTGGGCCGAGCTGGTTGCGCTCGTGGAGCGTGAACAGAGGGACGCTCGCGACCCGAAGTCGGAGGCGGTCGCTGCGTTTCGGGCCGGAGAGATCTACGAGGAACACCTCGACGACGCCGCGAGTGCCGAAGTCGCCTTTGCTCGGGCGACCGAACTCCGCCCGGATGACGATGCTGCGTCCGAAGCGTTGGCTCGAGTTCGAACCCAGCTGCAGCGCTGGCAGGCACTGGCCGAAGACCTCGAAGCGCGTGCGTCTCGAACCGAAGACCCCGACCGCGGCGTCGCCCTGAGGCTCCGCGCGGGCGAGGTCTGGTTTGACCGCGTTTCCAACGTGGATCGAGCGACCGGTTGCTACGAGGCGATCTTGGCGGCGTTCCCCGACCACGTCGGCGCGCTGCTGGGCCTCGAGCCGCTGTACCGGCAGTCGAAGCGCTGGGTCGATCTGGCGGACATCTACGCCCGCCAGGTTCGAGTGTTCGCCGATCCTGGGGCGAAAGCAGGAGCACTCACCGAGCGGGCACGGGTGCTCGAGCTTCACGACGCAGGATCGCTGGACGATCTTGCCGCGTGTTACACGGCGATTCTCTCGTTCCGCCCGGCGGACCGCGGCGTTCTGGAGGGGCTCGAAAGGTTGGCTCTTCGCAGCGATGACCCGCGGGCTTTGGCGGATGTCGACGCGCAGCTTGCCGACGCGGCCTCCGACTCCGAACTCAAGTCGGCCCACCTCACCCGGCGCGCCGAAGCGATGGAGACCTCGGGACAGCCGCAGGCGTTGGACGTCTTCCGGCGGGCGCTGCGACTCGACCCGGACAACCTCGGTGCCGTACGGGGACTGGCGCGGGTTGCTGAGCTGATCGGGCACGGGCCCGCACTGGTCGAGAGTGCGGAGGCTCAGGCTCGGCTCGCTCGGGACCCCGAAGAGGCTGCCAATCACTGGGCGCGTGCCGGTGGTGTGCAGCTCGATCAGCTCGACGATCGAGCGGCGGGCGTGCGGGCGTTCGAAGAAGCGCTGGTCTTGTGGCCTGACCACGTCGGGGCGGCGACGCAGCTCATCGATGTGCTCTCCCGCGACGGCGAGTACGAAGTGCTGGCGGAGCGGTTGGGTCGAGCAGCGGCCGAGGCGAAGCAACCGGAGCGTCAGCATGCGCTGTGGGTCGAGGTCTCGAGGCTGCATGCCCGCGAACTCGCGAACCTAGGCGCGGCACTGTCCGCCTTGCGCAAGCTCGTCGATGTGCAGCCGACCAACGGCGCGGCGCACTACGAACTCGGTGCGTTGCTGCATTCGGACCGGCGGTTTGAGGAGGCGGTCGACCAGCTGACCGCGAGTCTCGAGAACGATCCCGGCACCGAGGTCGCACGCCAAGCCCACACGATGCTCGCGTCGAGTCACGAGTCGCTGGGTGACAGCTCCCGGGCCCATCGCCACTACGAGATGGCGCTGGAACTCGCACCCGAGGACCACGAACTGCTGCAGCGCGTCGTCAACCTGCAGATGGCGGACGGTGCCTACGAGAAGGCTGTTCCCACCGCGACGCGGCTGGTCCAGGTCGCACGCAACGATGCCGAGCGGTGTCGTGGTCTGGTGCTGCTCGCACGAGCCAAGAACAAGAACGACGAGCTCGACGATGCGCTCGGGCACTTGGCCGACGCGGTGCTCCTCGAGGGGCCTCGTGGCCGCGCGTACGCGGAGCTGCGGCGGATGGCGACCGAGCCCGACCACTGGAAGCGCTACGTCGATGCTCTCGGAGCCGCGATCCGGCGCCGTGTTCCGTCCAAGGAGCTCGCTCCGTCCCTCTACCTCGAGATGGCGACGGTCCAGCGCGAGCGGCTCAAAGACGACGCGGCGGCCATGCAGACGCTTTCCGATGGGCTGCGGTCTTGTGAATCCAAGCCCACGCTCCGCTTCGCACTCGCGAAGCTGCTCCGAGAGGCGTCTCGCAACGACGACGCCATCGAGCAGTACCAGTACTTGCTCATGGAGGAGGTCGATCATGCCGAGGCCTGGCGGGGCCTTTCGGAGACCTACGGAGTGCTCGGTTGGGATCGTCACCAAGGCATGGCGCTCGCCTCTGTTGCGGTGCTCGATGCTGCGAAGCCTGGCGAGCGAGCGCTCCTGCGAACGTGGAATCCGAAGACGAGCGCGCTGGGGACCGCGGTGCTACGCGACGACATCCTGGCCGAGTTGGTCGTGGCTCGGGAACAACAGCTCGCAGCCTCGGCCCTCATCGCTGCGGTTGCGGATGGGCTCTCCCGGGTTCGTCCGCCGGACCTCAGTCGTCACGGGGTGAGCGCGCGAGACAAGATCTCGACGCGCTCCGAGCATCCGTTCCGTTCGCTGGTGGATCGACTCGCGCTGTCGTTCGGCGTCGAGGAGTTCGACCTCTATGTGCACCACGTCGTCGATCGCCCGGCGATCATCGAGAACACGCCTCGTCCGTCGCTCATCCTGCCAAACTGGCTGGGCGAGCTCCCACGCTCAGGTCAGGTCTTCATGGTCTCGCACGCGCTTCACCTGCTTGCGCGTGGGCTGTACCCCATCGGCCTGATGAGCCATCGGGAGCTGGAGATCGTTCTGGCAGCGTCGGCGCGCAGTGTGTCCCCGCGATACACGTCGCAACACGCGAGTCCCGACACGTTGGACGATCGCCTCCGACTCATCCTCAGGGGACTACCGAGGCGCCGTCGGCGAGGCTTCGAGGCCGCAGCAGAAGCTTACGCTCGGAGCCGCCCTCTCGATCTCAACACCGCCACGCAGTGGATGCAGCAGACGGCACGCCGTGTCGCGCTGGTTGTCGCCGACGACCTCGTTCCATCTCTCGCCACACTGGCGCGGATGGAGGGTTTGGGAGCAACGAGCGGGGAGGAGTTCGCGCGTCACCCTGTGGTCGGGGACCTGATGCGAGTATGGATCTCCAAGCCGGCGATGGTGGTCCGCCAGCGTCTCGGCATGTTGCCACCACCCTCGCGTCCCGGTCCGCCGCCGCCAGGACATTGACGGTCCGATGCGGTCCTGCGCCGCTGATCATTCCCTGGTAGAAGCCGGGTGTGTCGGACCTGCTCGAGGGCTTCTGGGATGCCCGCTTGTTGGGAGATGTGCTCGTCGCGTGCCGGACGGAGAAACACTCCGGCGACATGGTCGAGTTCCTGCGGAGTTTCGATGGCTTCTATGCGGCGCTGGGAGGCGCGCAAGCTTCGGGGTTCAAGCTACTCATCGACCTGCGGGCATCGGTGGGCCGCAACGATCCGGAGTTTGAGGAGCGCCTCGTCGAGCGCCGTCGCGAGTTGTTTCGCCGGTTCGGCCAGACGGCCGTCCTCGTGCGCTCAGCGGTGGGCCGCATGCAGGTGCAGCGACACGTGGATGAGGACGGGTTCTCCGGAAGCGTCACGGTGTTCTCGAGTGAGCCGGAGGCGCTTGCCTGGCTTCAACAGAGTGGTCGGTTGACGTCACGCGTCGAGTAGTGAGAGCTCGCGCATCCGCCTCCACAGCGTGGAGCGGCTGATCCCAAGGAGTTCGGCGGCGTGGCTGCGTTGGCCCCCGGACTCTCGCAGGGCCTCCCGGATCCGGGCGCGCTCGTCGTCTTCCGCGGAGCCTGAGCGGCGGCTCTGAAGCTGTTCTCCACGAAGCTCGGGCGGGAGCTCGCTGGGGTCGATGACGTTGCCCTCACCCACCGCGAACACGTACTCGATGACGTTGAGCAGCTCCCGGATGTTGCCGGGCCACGAGTACTCCCGAAGCAGGACCATCGCGGCTTCGGTGACCCCATCCACCGTTCGGCCACTCTGAGCGTTGAAGCGATCGATGAAGTGCCAGATGAGGGCTTCGACATCTCCGGTGCGCTCCGACAGCGGCGGGATGAAGATCGGGACCACGCGGATCCGGTACATCAGGTCTTCGCGAAAGCGACGTTGCTCGACCTCTCGGCGCAGCGACTTGTGGGTCGCGGCGAGCAGACGAATGTTCGTGGAGCGGGCTGTGACGCCGCCGACGGGAACGAAGGTTCGCTCCTGCACGACTCGCAGAAGCCGAGCCTGAATGTCCAGCGAGAGTTCCGCGACCTCGTCGAGAAACACGGTGCCCCCGTCGCCGAGCGCGAACAGACCCGCCCGCTCCGAGATCGCCCCGGTGAAGGCACCCTTGACATGCCCAAACAGCTCCGACGCCGCGAGTTCTGGCATCAGCGTCGCGCAGTTGATCGGCTGGAACGGACCGGCGCTCCGAGGGCTCAGCTTGTGTAAGGCGTGGGCAGCCAGCTCCTTACCGGTCCCCGTCTCCCCGCGAAGCAACACCGAGGCGTCGGTCTTTCCGACCCGCTCCAGGAGCCGGAACAGCGCGAGCATCTCGGGCGCCACGGTCACCATTCCGTGGAACTCGATCAGTTCACGCTCTGGCCGCTTGACGAGGTTCACGCCTCTTTTGATACCGCAAAACCCGGGGTTCCGCGGGTGATCGCGCTCAGAACTGCAGCGGAAGTTCGGGCGGCGCCTCGTCCTGAAGGACTTCGAACGCTGCCCGGTGTCGGGTCGAGCAGCGAAGCGCGTCGATGCCGGGGGCTCGCACCAAGAGTTCGCAGCTCGCGACTTTCGAGTTGAGACAGGCTTTGTGGCCGCCCGGTGGGTTGAGGTATCGCAGCGCGACGAAATCCTTGGCGGATGCGTGGAAGGTCGCTTCGATGCTGGTGTCAGAGCCCTGGGTTTGGAAGGACCAGTGAAAGCCCTCGACCGAGGCTTTCGCGCGGACCGCCTGCAACACACCCACGCGCTGCACGACTTGGTCTGCCACCCGGACTGAGGCGACGGTCAGCGGCGGCGTCCACAACGGGCCAAACCGAAGCCAGACCGTCGCGGCTTCCAAGAACACCTCTGGCGCGTCATCGAATCCGGCAACTTGCCCCCAGGCGTAGCGATCGGTGTGCCGGCTGCCCCAGTTGTGGTTTTGCGAGCCCACCCATCCGTCGATCGAGATCTCGCGCTCGCCGATGGACAGCGTGCCCGAGTATCTCGCCAACGGAGACCCCACGAGCAGCTTGGCCTTGGGGAACCCGCTCGTGTACAGGCGCTCGGGCAGCATGAGCATCGGGGGCGCGGGACTGTCGTAGTGGAGTGACCACCGGACATCCTCGATGCTCCCAGCGCACTGCTCGAGGTCGAGGGTGGACTCGCCGATACGGACGTCGATGGTCTCGCGAGAGAAGCTGCAATCGGGCAGGGAGACCTCGGCCTTGCGCGCGATGATCTCGTCGCCATCGAACACGATGGCCCACAACTCGCCCAGGGGTGGTCGGCTCCCGTCGGCGGGAATGAAGACGGTGTAGCGGATCCAAAACGCCAGGCGTTGGGTGGGATGGTTCGCGCGCTGGAACCAACTCTCGTAGTGGCCCCGGTCCTCGCCATGAAACCGGGCCGCACCCAGCCGGTCGCGTTCGGTCCGCATCCATGCGTCTGTAACACGAGGTTTGCGTGCACCGGCGACCCTGTTTGTTACGGTCTCTCCGTGCGACGGCATGACGGCTTGTATCGAGTGCTCCGCCGCCTCCCCGAGCCGGTCGATCGAGATACGGTTCTCCTGCCTCGGGACCTTGCCGGCGCGGACCGCTACGCCCAGGTTGGTCAGCATGTATCGCCCGGCAGCGTCGTGGTTCGCTCGGCGAGCAACGACAACGAGCGTTTTGTCGTGGAGGTTCGATACGCCGGCGCGTCGATCGAGACCTGTAGCGAACTTGCGCTTCTCATCGATGGCTCGTGGGTGGCCGGCGCACCCGGAGTTGGGTGGGACGATACCTTCGGGTGCTACGCAAGTTTCGCGGTCCCCCGTCTCGTGGCCAGGCGGGTCGCGGAGACGTTCGGGATCTCCCGAGAAGATCGCACAGAGGTCGGTGGGGGGCTGCGGGCGCGGTTCGACGTCTACTCGCCCAGGGTCTATTCGGGACTGAGCTTTGAGCGCCGACGCAGCATGCTGGCGAAGCTCAGACCGGCAGAGATGTGCACGCAGTTCATCGTCGCGCGGATCGAGAACCCCGCTGGCGCGCCCGAGGTTCTGCTTCGAAAAGGCGGACGCTACCGGGGCCCACGGAACAACCGGTTTGCGTTTCGAGTGCGACGCGATGGAGTCCTGCTTGAGAACCACGAGGCGCCGGATCTCGGTGGGGTCGAAGGTCTGATTCTGATGGCGCCCAGCGACGTTTTCACGGCCAGCGCGAGCCTCGATCGTTGGGCCGACGTCTCGCGCCCCGGAGCCTACGAGGTCGAGTGCCGGTACGAGACGACCCTGTCCCCACCGGATGGCCCGGCTCCCGTCGCCAGACGCGACCTGTGGGATCGCGTGTTCTCGGGCACTGTTCGTTTCGAGGTGAGCCCGGCGGGAGCTTAGGCTCGGGCAACTTCGTCCAGAGGGTCGCAGTGAGGCCTCTGTGCTGGGGATCGCCGGTTCGCGAGCGTCCGGCCCAAGCTGTGTCAGTCTCGCCCCATGGCGCCGGAACTCAAGCCCGTCCTTCGCAGTGCCAAAGCTGGCGAACTCGCCGAGGTTCGTGGGGCACTCGACGCCGGGCTGCCGGTCGATGCTGCGGGTGAAAAGGGGCTGACCCTGCTCATCGCGGCTGCGACGGCTGGGCAGGTCGAGGTTGTCGCCGAGCTCCTCGACCGGGGGGCGGATGTGGAGAAGGCGAACGAGGGCGGACGGACGCCGCTTGCGAGCGCTGCGTACCGCGGCCGGGTGGAGGTGATTCGGCTGTTGGCCGAGCGCGGTGCGAAGCTCGACGTCATCGACTCCTCGGGGCGGACAGCGCTGATGTACGCGGCGATGTTCAACCAGCCCGACGGGGCGTGGGCGTTGCTCGACGTGGGCGCCGATGCGGACGCGCAGGGCCCCGGTGGGCGGACGGCGCTGCAGATGGCCCGCGCGGTGGGCTCGAGCGGGGTGGCCGATGTGCTCGAGGGCGGCCAACGCCCAACATGACCCGCGGACCTACCGGCTGAGCTCGTACACGTCGATCTTGTCGATCAGCGGCTGCCCCAGCGGGCCTCCGCCTTTGTTCACCACGAGCCGCACGGTGTGGCTTCCAGCGCCGAACGAAACGTTGAAGTCGGCGGTGGCATACATGCCCCGTCGTCCGGTGGGGGCGGCATCGAGGGATTCCACCTCGACGTCGTCGACGAAGATGCTCATGGGGCGATCGAAGCCCTCCCGGGAGTAGCGGACCGACAGGATGTAGTCGCCGGTGAGTGCGACGTCATTCCAGGTGAGCTCGCCAGGGTCGTCGGTGACGTCGACGTAGCCGGTGCCGGTGAACTCGATCTCCTCGGTGCCGATGAAGGCCTGGGTGATGACATCCGCGTCTTCAGCCTGGAGGGTCGAGTCGAGAGCGCCGCGCTCCGGGAACGTGCGTCTGAAGATCGAGACATCATCGTAGAACGTGTCGCCGGAGGTGTTGTTCTCCCAGGTTCGGAAGCCGACTTCGAACCCGTCGCCGGTCTGGGTCATCTGAAAGTGGATGACCATGTTGTCGTCGACGTAGGGGTAGTTCCCGTTGTTGATGTAGGGCGCCCAGCGATAGCCCTCGGTTCGCCTTCCGTGACCGTTGAGGACGAATCCGTCCGCGTCGCGAAACCGAATGACCGTCAGTGGGGTGTCGCCATTTCCGTTGGGCCCTGCTGTGAGATTCTGAGCTTGGACCCACGTGTGAAGCTCGTATTCCTCGCCGGCATTCGCGGGGATCCTGTCGGACCACGTGGAGGAGCTCATGCTCTCGCCGGTGCTTGTGACTCGAAGCGCCATCGTGCCGCTACGAGCGTCGGAGTCGACGATCTGATGATTCGTGGCGACGGTCCAGGTGTCCCCCAACTCGAACCCGGGGTTGGGCAGGAGGTTCTCGGGCTCGCCGGTCTCGCCCTCGGTGTCCGTCGATTCGCTGCCGCCGGTATCCGTCGACCCGGTGATGCCCGTCGATGTTCCGTCACTGGAGCTGCCCGTTCCGCTCGATCCGGTGTCGCCGCTGGTGCCCAACGTCGTGGCGGTTGCGGTGGTCGCTGTGCCGGGCGTGGTCGCAGTTTCGGCGGAGCCGACCGACGTGGAGCTTGCTTCGGTGCCGTCCGTCGCAGAGTCGGTGGACGACGTGGAGCCGCACCCGAGCGTGGCGAAGGTTGCGGCAAGGATGAAGGTTGCTGGACGGGCGAACTGCACGGAGAGACTCAAGAGTAGGGGACCCGGTTGTGCTCGCCAACGGCGCGGATATCGGCGTCCGCGGCGACGTGCGGTATGGTCCGCCGCGATGCGTCTCGCGACCACTGCTCTGCTCGCTCTGCTCGCCCTCGGTTGCGCTGGCTCCCCCAAGCCGGCGGTTGCAGCTCCCTCCAGCTCCAAGGTTGCAGCGGAGGTTTCGCGCTCGGAGACGCTGACAGCCATGGATATCGTTTCGCTGGTCTCGGTGAGCGATGCGGCGATCAGCCCGGATGGAAAGACCATCGCGTTCGTTCGCCGCACCCCGCGGACCGACATGGACGCGCGCGGGGGCTCCCGCAACATCATCTGGATCGTCGCGGCCAAGGGCGGAGAGCCCGTCCGATTCACCGCACCCGATCGCAGCTCGTTCGAACCCAAGTGGTCGCCGGACGGCCAATGGCTGACCTTTCGGTCCTCTCGCAGTGGCGACGTCGGGGCACAGATCTATCGAATCTCTCCGCGCGGAGGCGAGCCCGAGCGGCTGACCGACGTTACGGGCGGGGTGAGTCACTTCGAGTGGTCGCCGGACGGCAAGCGCATCGGATTCCTCGCGGCGAAGAAGAAGTCGAAGGCGGAACGGGAGGCGGAAGAGGCGGGACGCGACGTGCGACTGACCGACGTCAAGGGGACCGCACGACGCTTGTACGTGTTTGAGCCGGACGGGTCGGACGCACCCAAGGCGGTCGGATCCAAGGACCATCACATCGCCGGGTTCGCCTGGGCCCCGGACAGCAACCGCTTGGTCGTGCAGGCGAGTACCCGGGCCGACATCGACGGCGTGATGATGTACAGCGGGTTGTTTGTCACCGACCTGTCCGGAGCATGGGCGGCGCTCACCAAGACCGCGGGCAAGCTTGGCGCGCTCGCCTGGTCCCCCGATGGGACGCGCGTCGCGTTTTTGGGCGCATCAGACATCAGCGATCCGACCGCGGGCGTGCTGCACGTCGTCCCTGCATCGGGCGGAACGGCGAAGCCCCTGACCGCCGACTATCTGGGAACGGGCTCATCCATCGTGTGGCCACGGGACGGGCAGATCGTGATGCTCGCCAACGAGGGCACGCGGACGGTGCTCAGCGGTGTCGACCCCACGAGCGGAAAGCGGAAGCCGCTGCTACGCCAAGGGCCCGTGTGTCGCCGGATTCGTCTCGACGCCAAGGCGAAGTCCCTGGCCTGCGTCGGGAGCACCAGCACCCACCCCTCAGAGGTGTTCACAGGCTCGCTGGGTAAATCGTTGCGTCGGGTCACCGACTCCAACGCCTGGCTCGCCACGAAGACGCTGGGCAAGCAGGAGGTCGTCCGGTGGAAGGCGGCGGACGGGATGGAGATCGAGGGGGTGCTGATCCATCCGGTCGGGGCCACGAAGGGCAAGCCAGCGCCTTTGGCCGTGCTTCCCCATGGCGGTCCCGAGGGCATCACGCTCGACGCCTGGGGCACCTACGCGGGGTATCCCGGGCAGCTGTTCGCCAATCGCGGTTTCGCGGTGCTCATGCCCAACTATCGGGGCAGCCAGGGGCGCGGCGTCGCGTTTGGCAAGGCGGACCACAACGACCTGGGCGGCAAAGAGTTCGAGGACGTGCTCGCCGGCATCCAGCATCTTGCCAGCGAGGGCATCGTCGATGCCGACCGCGTGGGCATGGGCGGGTGGAGCTACGGCGGCTACTTCTCGGGCTTGGCTGCGACGATGCACAGCAAGCACTTCAAGGCGGCCATGGTGGGCGCTGCGATCACGAACTGGATCTCGTTCTCTGGAACGACCGAGATCGAGCACGAGAACTCGCTCGTGCACTGGAACCTGTGGCCGTGGGCCAACATGGAGCTCGCGTGGAAGCGCTCTCCGATGGCCCACCTCGAGGGCGCCAAGACGGCCACTCTGCTCGTTCACGGCGAGGCCGACACGCGTGTCCCCCCAGGGCAGGCCATGGAACTCTACCGAGGGCTTCGGCACTTCGGCGTGACGACCGAGATCGCTCTGTATCCCCGTGAAGGTCACGGCCTGTCAGAGCGCGCGCACCAGCTGGACTTCGCAGAGCGCTTCGTCTCGTTCTTTGAGAAGCACGTCGCGGGCGCGAAGTAGCTCCGCCACGGAACCTCACCCCGGCCCGACGTAGACCGCGGGACCGGTCTCTTGGCACACGGTCCGCAATGCCTTCCACTGTGCATCGGTCAGGACGGGCTTGGCTTCGCTGACGTAGTTCTCGAGCGCGTCCTTGCGGGTTTCGCCGCTTGGGTGCGTGGACAGGAACTCGAGGGCACCGGGGATCTCTTGACCTCGGTCACTGAGGCGGTCGAAGAACGCGAGCAGACCGCGGGAGTCCATGTTGGCGGCGTTGAGCAGGTCGACGCCCGAGCGGTCAGCCTCGAGTTCGTCTTCGCGGCTGTAGTGGTTGACCACAGTGGACTTCACAAGCTCGGCGCCCATGCTGTCGTCGACGGTGAACAGGCGGAACACTCCGTATCCCATCGCTTCGACCATGCCCCGCGCAGGGTGGCCGTTGGTGACGTGGGCCATCTCGTGGGCGAGGACACCCGCGATCTCTTCGGCCGACCCCGCTTCTTCGACGACGCTGCGGTAGAGCACGATGTGGCCACCGGGAGCGGCGAACGCATTGAGGAGCTCTTGGTCGGCGACGTAGACCCGGAACTCATAGGTGCCGTCGGTCTGTGCGGCGAGTGCCTCGACCATGATGTCGAGCGCTTGCAGTCCCTCGCTCTCCTGGCAGAAGTCGGTCTCCTTGCCGAGCTCGTCGATCATCTGCGCGCCGATGGTGGCCTCGACCGAAGCGGGGACGAAGCGCGCGACGAAGCCCGAGAGGAACGGAATCGCGAGGAAGGAAACCCCGATCGAAACCGCGAGGAATGTCCCCAGGGCGGCCAACCTGCGCTTTCGACGTGCGTCGGGCGTCACGCCTTGCAAGGTAGGCGGTCCAGGCCGATCGGGCCAGTGCCACGAAGAAACCCCCGCGAGCACGGGGCTCGGGGGGGTTTGTGGGAGGTTAGGGGCGCCGGATGAAGAGGAAGACGCGCTCGGGGCTCATCCGGGCTCCAGGTTGGTGGGCTTGCTGTGCATAGGGGTTGCGGCGGCCCTCTGCGCCTGCGGCGAACCAGACGAACGCACCCACGAGAATCAGCAAGGTGTTGCCGAAGAAGCCGGCGATGATGAACGCAGCTGCGGCCGCCTTACCGATCTTCACCGCGATGTCGGTCGCGCGTCTGCCTCCGATCCGGGTCGCGAGGAACGCCCGCAAGACGCGGCCTCCATCCATGGGGAACGCTGGCACCAGGTTGAACAGTCCCAGCGTCAGGTTGGCGACGATCAACGAACCGAGCAGTCCGTACGCGGGGAGGCCGACCAGGTTCACCAGGGCCCACAGACCGCCGGCGATCGCGAAGTTGACCGCCGGACCCGCCAGCGCAATGTGGAGTTCCTGCTTGGGGGTGCGAGGGTTGGACTCGAGCTGAGCGACGCCGCCCATCGGCCACAGCACGATGCGTCGGGTACGAATCCCGTAGTGCCGCGCGGTGAGGGCGTGTCCGAACTCGTGCAGGAGGACGGACCCGAAGACACCGACGAGGAACACGACTCCGAGCACCGCCGCCAGTCCAGTGCCGGCGCCTTGGTAGGCGGCCCAGGCCGCCCAGGCGACCAGCAGCAAGAACGAGGTGTGTACGTAGGCGTCGATTCCTGCGAATCGGCCGAGTTTCCAGGACCACTTCATGATGACCCGACCAACCTGTGCACCCACAGCGCTCTGCCAAGAGGCGGGGTTGGCGTCGAGGATGCCGCGGACGGAATACCGATGTATTTCAGTAGGTTGAGCAGGGGCTCATTACCCGCGGTTTACGTCTATGATCACGGGCTATGAGGTGCGCACGCTACCTCCCGTTGCTCCTGTTGGTCGGCTGCTCTGGCAAGAGCCCGGCGCCCGCACCCAAGAGTGCGCCCCAAGCGGCCGCCGCAGCGACCAAGGCAAAGCCGCGCTTTGTGCCCGCCGCCGAGGGCAAAGCGGTGGCCGATGAAGTGCAGGGTGTCGTCGCCGCGTCCGCGGACGAGCGCGTGGTGGTCTACGTAGGCGCGAGCTGGTGCGGCCCGTGTCAGGAGTTTCATGCGGCGCTCGAGCGGGGGGACCTCGACAGTGAACTCGCGGGCGTCAAGTTCCTCGAGTACGACGCCGACGTCGACAACGAGCGCCTCGAGAGCGCTGGATACGGTGGCCGCATGATTCCGCGATTCGCGTTGCCCGGTCCCGACGGTCGCTTCGGTGGCAAGAAGATCGAAGGCGGGATCAAGGGCGATGGCGTGGTGAAACACATCATGGATCGGCTGCTCCCGTTGCTGGGCGACACAACCTGAGAGCGTGATCCGTTGCTCCGCGCGCCGGGTCGTGCGAGTGTGCAGGCGAGGCGCACCGCATGTTCGAGAAGTTTCGCAGCGACTTTCGACGACATGGGAGCCGGGTCACCGAGCCTGGCACCTGGGTCATGGCCGTCTACCGTTTCGGTCGATGGAAGAACAAGCTTCCCAAGCCAGCGCGGTGGGTTGCGCACAAGGTTTATCGGCTTGGGTTCCTCGCCACCAACGTCTCCTGCGGCTGCCATGTGGCAGACACGGTCGAGTTCGGCGAAGCCCCTCACCTGATCCACGCCAAGGACATCCTCATTCACCCCAAAGTGAAGCTTGGGGACCGCGTGGGCTTGATGCACAACGTCAGCCTTGCGACGACGGTCGACCGTCCCGGGGTTCCGTCGATCGGGAACGACGTGTTCATCGGAACCGGCGCTGTGCTCATCGGCCCGGTCAAGATCGGCGACGGTGCACGCATCGCGCCCAACTCTTTGGTGCTCAACGATGTGCCGGCCGGCGCCACCGCGATCGGCGTGCCCGCTCGTATCGTCCGAGCGCCGAAGCTCAAGGCCGTCCCAGAGTCCTGAGCCCCGAAGGGAAACCCGGCACGGACTTCGGGCATGAGGTACTAGGCGGTCGTTTTCTCAGCGTCGCTGTGCAGCGCCGCCGGAGGGAACTCGAGAATCAGCGTGTCGTCTTCGAGGCGCAGTCGGATGTCCTGCAACAATGCTTCGCAGCGGACCTGCCAGAGGCCAGGATCGATCTCGGCGGCCGAGTCGAAGCGCTCTTCGCCCCCGAAACGCGTGAGTGCATCGTCGACATGGAGTGCGCTTCCGTGGATGCGGAGCTGAGGTCCCGGTCTGTTGTGCGGGTGTGACAGCTCGAGGGTGAGTGTCTGCGAACTGGCCGCTTCGCGAGTGACGTGCGCGATCAGGTTGACCAGCACGCGCTCCACACCGGTGCGGTTGGCCTGGACTCCGATGAGTCCGTCCGAGAACCCGTCGATTTCGATGTTGGCCGTGGTGAGGGCGCGGAGTCCGGGGGCGAGCTCGCGGATGACAGGGGCGAGGTCGAAGGGGTGGGTGAGCCGGCTGGGCCCGTGCTGAACCCGGTCGAGATCGTCGACGAGGCGCTCGAGCTGACCGAGCAGACTCTGGCTGGTGTGGTCGTCGTTGACGGTCGGCCGGAGCGCGCTGAGGAGGCGCTGAGCATCCATGGCAACGCCTGAGATCAGGCCGCGCATCGCGGTGACGCGTCGCTCGTGCCGGGCGGAACTGGTGCGTCGACTCTCGAGCTCTGCTTGCGCCTCGACATGCTCGAGCGTGAGCGCGATGAGGGGCCCCATTCGATCGAGCGCGGCGCCCTCTTTGGGTCCCCAGGTGCGGGGCTTGGGGCGGTCC
>CAJXVA010000196.1 GCA_913061055.1 uncultured Pseudomonadota bacterium | reverse complement strand
ATCTACACTAGATCGCTCGTCGGCAGCGTCAGATGTGTATAAGAGACAGTTTCGAAGGTTACCCAGCTTCCTAGCGGTGCCAAGTTCAGAGCCAACTTCGAACTCGACCCCGACAACGACTTCCATCGGTCGATTCGGGTCAAGCCCACCGCGGTCCGCATGTCTGCGTCGGTTGGGCATCAGACCAGCAACGACCCCTTTGATCGGGTGACCTCGCCCGCGCCGCGGCGCGAATCTCCGAAGAAGCGCCTCGCCGAGCAGCGGAAAGCTCTGGCCGCGGCGGACCCCGAGCCTGAAGTCTTTCTCGCGGGGACAACGGCGGCGGTCGAAGCTCCCGAACTCACCGCGGAGACCGCCACCTCTCCACTGCCCGAGGACTTCGCGCGCCAGGTCGTCTACTACGGGGCGATGAGCCTCGCGGTCTACAACCAGACCAAGGCGCAAACCCGGATCGAGGCGATGGTGCGCGAGAGTGGAGGCTACGTTCAGTCGCTGGAGGGCGAGCTGATGGTCGTCCGCATTCCCGCGCCGAAGTTCCGAGACATGGCGGAGAAGATCGGAGGCCTGGGCCGAATCGAAGGCCAGTCGTTCACGGCCGAGGATGTGACCGAGGACTACTACGCCCTGAGCACGCGCATCAAAGTCCTCGAGAGCACCCAAGAACAGTTGCTGACGTTGCTCGAGCGGGCGAGAACCGTGAGTGAAGCCTTGGAGGTCCGCCGCGCGCTCGATGAGGTGACTTTGCAGCTCGAGGCCGCGCTCGGAAAGCAGCGTTTGCTGTCCTCTGAGGTCAGCCTGTCGGTGCTCTCGCTTTCGTTGAAGCAACGACTTCCCGACTCGGATACGCCTTCGACGAACGACCCCTTTCCGTGGGTGGACGACATCTCGGTGGAGGGCACCGCATGGCGCTGAGGCATCGAGCGATGAGCGTCGCCCTCGGCCTGAGCTCGGTCGGCTGCGCACCGTTGATCGATTACTCGGCGCCACCGGGGTTTGTCGAAGCGGAAGCCGACTGGCAATCGCAACGCTACAAGGGCAAAGACAGCGTTGGGCTTCGGGTGACCGTCTACGACAACGTCGATGGTGGAACGCTCGACTACTGGTCCAACGACCTCAAGACCAAGCTCATCGTGCGCGGCTATGCGCTCGAGGGCACCTCGCCCCTGCGCGCCAAAAACGACGTCCCCGGACTGCGCTACGACTTCAAGCTCGAGCGAGAAGGCGACGAGGTGATGTTCTTGTCTGTCGGGCTGTTCGTGACCGACGACTATCGCTATGTCACCCAGCTCGCCGGGCTGCAGGAGGAGTACGCCGGGCTTTCATCGGATGTCCCGGCGTTGTTCCAGCGTCTGGAGCCGGGCGGGTGCAAAGTAGGGAAGGACTCGGTGTGTCGCGCCAAGACCAACGCGGCTCGCTGACCGCGAAGAAGGCTACGCCGGCACGAGACGGTTGTGCTCACGCCGGACGCGGGTGGGGAGGGGCGTCTGCATCGCGTCATACCCACCGACGCGCCGCAACCACACGTCGGCCCGTGACCGTGCGTCGTCGTCCAACTCGGCGTAGGCATCGAGGGGGTGCTGCGCCATCCACTGCGTGAACGACTGGAGCCAGCGCTCGTGCGAGACGCCTTCGATCGAGAAGGTGTGTGATCCGACGAACCGCTTGATGTGTTTGGCGCCGGGGTGGTCTTGAGCCCATCGGTGAACACCTTCGATGGTGTCCGCGACGACCGGCCAATGCTCGGAGAACAGGCGCTGGAACACGGGGTCGAGGGAGGTGGGCACGGTGTCGTCCGCGGGAAACGGGGGAGGGGCGGTCGGAGGCGCGGGCGCGTTCATGCGCTCGACCCAGTCGGCGACCCGAGGTGCGAGGCGCTTCATCAAGGCGCCTGGGACGGGGTCGCGGTACAGGTGCGCATATAGAGGTCCCATGAACCCGAAGTCGCCTTGGCACGGCCGCGGACCGAGCAAGAACGGATGGGACTCGAAGTGGGTATCGAGGTCGCGAAGCAGCGCTTCGTAGGACTGTTCGATCGCGGCGCGGTTGCGCTTGCTGATGCCCAAGGCGCGTCCGTAGTTTCCGCCGAAGTACAGCGCGAGGGGCAACCCTGCGAGCGGGGCAAGCAGCTTGGGCAAGCGAGGCGCCACGAGCTCCCCGAACTCCGAGAGGACCAGCGGCATGTTGCGCTTGTAGTGCCAGCGGTAATGCATGGCGGGCATGACGAGCCATTCGTCTCCGTAGAGCTCGAGCAACTTGCTGGCCAGCCCGAGGACGCCCTCGGGCACCACGCTGCGCTCGGGGTGGCGAGCTTCGATGGCGTGAATGATCGCGGTCGTGTCCTGAACCGCGTCGCCCTCGGGGGTGATCAAGACCGGCACCATCGCCAGGCCAGTCTTGGGTCGAACGACGGACTGAATCACCGGCCGGGTCGCGAGGACCTCATCGAACGGCACTCCTTTGTAGCGAAGGTAGGCGCGAGCCTTACCGCTGTAGAGCGAGACTTCGGCGGCGATGAGCTGGTAGCGGTCGGCCACGGTGCGGCCTCCGTGCTAGCACGCGCGGTCTTCGTTCTACAGCGTGGTGTCGCTCGGCAGTCGATTTGCGTTCCGAAAAATGCCGCGTCACAAGTCCGCCGGGGCGCGTCTGTCTGAGTAACCCCCCGCAAGGAACCTCAGCATGAACCACTTCAAGAAGATGACCCTGGCCTCCCTCGTTGCTCTCCTCGGCTTCTCGCAGATCGGCACCGCCACCGCTGGCCCTAGAGTCTCGCGCGCCGGCAAAGCCCAGCGGATCCAGCTCCGGACCGACTTGCGCTGTGAGGTCGAGGCATTCCGCGACGCGGCCGCGACCCAGCCCGTCGCCAACGGCTCCGGGCTCGTCAACCTCGACCACCTGTATGTCCGCTACACGGTACGCAACGCCGGGCGACTCGCGGCCAAGGGCTTCAACAGCCGCGCCGACGCCCACCTCAACGGCAACCAGACGTTCTCCCAGCAGCAGGTCCTCGACCTGCCCCCCGGCTTTTCCGCCACGTTCCCGCTGACCAAGGTCAACGCCAATCACACGTCGACGGTCAAGGCTTCGCTCTCCGTTGACACCAACAAGGACGTTACCGAGACGAGCGAGCTGAACAACCTCTGCAACTTCCAGGTCACGTCCCAGAAGCTGCATTGATCTGAGACCGACGGCTCCTCACGTTGGGAGTGTGTGGGCTCTTCGGACGCCGCGGCTGGTGGCCCCGAGCAGCAGGCTGCGGTTTCCGCCTCTGTTGGTCGCGTTGGCAATCGCCCCTTCGCTCCTCAGCCTGCTAGAGCTTCGCTGGGGGCAGCAGGTCCGCAACAGCTTGGAGGAGCTGGGCGGGGGCGAGTGGCTTGGGCAAGAAGTTCACATCGTCATCGAGCACACCGTGATGAACGATGCTGTTCTCGGTATACCCGGACATATAGAGGACCGCGACCTCGGGTCGCCGCTGCGTCAGCGCCTCGGCGAGCTCCCGCCCGCTCATGCCCGGCATCACCACGTCGGTGAGTAGAAGTTCGATGTCCCCGTCGTGCTCCCCTGCGATCCCCAGGGCCTCGATAGGGTTCGCCGCGTGAAGGACCGTGAGACCGGCGCGCGCGAGCACGGTCGCGACCATGTTTCGCAGCTGTGCATCGTCCTCCACGACGAGCACCGTGCCCTCCACCCTCCCGACATTGGGCACCTGGACATCGATCGGGTCCGACACCGGCTCGTCGGTGGTGGGGAAGTACACCTTGAAGGTACTGCCCTGCCCGGGCTCGCTGTAGACCCACACGGCACCGCCGCTCTGGCGGACGATGCCAAACACGGTGGCCAATCCGAGGCCAGTTCCCGCGCCCACCGCTTTGGTGGTGAAGAACGGTTCGAACACCCGTTCCCGCGTTGCTGCGTCCATCCCGTGCCCGGTGTCTGAGACGGCGATGGCGACGTAGTGCCCGGCTGAGAGATCAAGCCGCTTCGCGGAGGGGGCGTCGAAGGAGCGATGTTCGACTTCGACGATGAGGTGACCTCCCGACGGCATGGCGTCGCGGCCGTTGACGACCAGGTTCATCAAGATCTGCTCGACCTGGTTGGGATCAGCTTTGAGCCGGGCCGGACGATCGGCCTGCATGACTTCGAGGCGGATGTTCTCGTCGACCAGCCGGCGCATCATCGGCTCTAGACCGGACACGATCTCGTTTGCATCGACGACTCGCGGCTTGAGGATCTGCTTGCGACTGAATGCGAGAAGCTGGTGGGTGAGGGCCGCCGCACGGTCCGCCGCGCCAACGATCTCGTCGAGCTCTGGAGCGTCAATCCGAGCATCGGAGAGGTCTTCGCGGATGATCGTCGCGAAACCGAGAATCACCGAGAGCAGGTTGTTGAAGTCGTGGGCGATGCCTCCGGCCAGACGTCCGACCGCTTCCATTTTCTGCGCCTGGCGGAACTGGGCTTCGAGGGCCTTCTCCCGCCGCAGGTCACGGGCAACGGTCGAGAGGTACTCCAGCTCTCCGGCTGTATCGAAGTGAGCCAGAATCACCTGTGAGGTGGGGACCTCTTCTCCGTCTGCACTCCGAAACTGGGTCTCCGCCCTCCAGGCACCGTCCCGAATCGCGGTGGGGATCCCGATGCTGCGGATGATCTCGGCCTCCTGCTCGGGGTACGCGATATCCAACGTGCGCTCCGAGACATCCTCACTGGGGGCGAGTCCCAGAAATCGTCGCGCTGCGGAGTTCAGGTACAGGATGCGGCCTCGAGGGTCGGTGATCCCGACGAAATCGGGCGTTGCATCGAGGATCGCCGTCTGGCGCGCCCGAGCTTGCCCCGCTTCCACCCGCTCTGTGACGTCCGCAACCGTGCCGGTGGTGAGGATCGGCCGCCGCTCTCCATCGACCTCGCCGAACGTCGTGACAGCCTTGCTGTGGACCCACCGGATGTCTCCGTTGCCGCGGATGATCCGGTGGGTCAGGTCGAAAACCCCCCCTGTCTCGGGATCATGCGCCGCCAAGATTGCGGACATCCCTCTCTCCTGGTCCGCTGGATGGACCGCGCCCGCGAAGCGAGGAAGGGTCAGCTCCTCGTCGGGCTCGAGGCCGTAGAGGTCATGGACGCGGGGCGAGGCCCACACGACTTCGGTCAGATGGTCGTGCTCGTACAGGCCGATCTCCCACATGCCGATGGCAGCCTCGTGGTGTCGAATCCGAGCGGCATCGTGTACTGAGACCGTGCGCAAGACCACCAGACGGTGGGGCTTGCCATCAACGTCCAGCGCTCGCGCCGACAGTTCCATCGCCTGGCGCGTGGCCTGCTCCAGGCCCACAAGCACCTGGCACCGGGCCGAATGAAAGGGCGCGTCGACATCGGCGCTCGCGCTTGAGAGCCAGCGCTCCACCGTACTTCGATGCAGAGTCTCGGCATCCGTGCCGATGGCCTCGGAGAGTTCGTCGTTGGCCGCGACGACACGGCGCTCCTCATCCATGACGAACGCGGGATCTGGCAAGAGGTCCAGAAACTCGAGGGACGGGTGGGTCATTCAGTCTCGACAATAGCAGGGCGAAGAAGGCCAGTCTGGGGGTCACGTGCGGGTGAAACGCAAGCCTCCAGCCCTTGGAACTTGCGGGACAGGTTTGTCCGCCTCTCTCATGGACACGCTGGCGTTCTCGCGAGTCGAACGGCCTCGGCGTCTTCGTCCAGCCCTTCTCCCTGATACAGCTGCAACGCCTCGTCGAACAGCGCACACGCGTCTTGCTCTTTCTTCGTGGCCACGAGTGCGCGGCCAAGGGCGAAGGCCGAGCGAGCCAGGAGGTGAGGCTCGCGCTTTGCCTCTCGGCGTAGTCCAACGGCGATCCGCAGCGGCTCGACGGCGCGTGCGGGCTCGCCGAGTCCCATCAGCGCGATCCCCAATGCCGTCCGCGGGTAGGCGCTGTGCAGGTGCTTGGGCCCAAGCGTTGCATCCCACATCTCCATGGCCTGGCGAGACACGGTGGCCGCATCCTCGTAGCGCTTCTGCTTCTCGAGGATCATGCCGAGGTTGGTCAGCGAGCTGGCGATGTGCGGGTGCGACTCGGGGAAAGTCTTACGGCGCAGTGCGAGCGCTTGCCGAGCCGCGGCCTCGGCCGTTTCCAGCTGTCCGGTATACAGCTGCAGCGATGCTTGGTTGTCCAACGTGGTCGCCACGGACGGATGCTCATCACCGAGCTCGGCACGACGAATGGACAGCGCAACTGCGGTGACCTCCAAGGCCTTGGTGTACTCGCGGCGGCGTTCATACAGCGCGCTCTGACTCGTCAACGCGACGGCCACCAAGGGGTGGCGTTCACCGAGTTGCGTGGTCCAAACCTGCCGCGCGCGGTCGAGTGCACGTTCGGCTTCGTCGAAGCGACCGAGGTTGACCAGAGCCCCCCCGAGGTTGTTGAGTAGGTTGGCGATGTCGGGGTGGTCTGCTGCGACGGACTTCTCCAACAGCGCGATCGTCTCGCGGTAGTGCGTCGCGGCGGTTTCGTAGTCGCCGGAGCCGAAGTGCACGGACGCGATGTTGCTTCGAATTCGGGCCAGTCGGCGCCCCGCAAGCCGTGCCCGCTGGGCGGCCGCCTCCGCATGGCGGCCCCACTGCAGGCCCGCCTCGCGGTCGGCGAGTTGATAGCCTTGTACGAAGACGAGCTGGCCAGCCGCAAGCGCAGCGAAGTGGTCGAGACCTTCCGCGGATGCATCGTGGGTAACCTCGGTCAGCTTGGTCTTCGCCGCTTCGAGCTCGCCGAGTCGCGCGGCGAGAACGCCCGAGACCAGGGCGGCCTCGACCTGGATTGGCCGGTAGGGCACCGTCTCGGCCGCCGTTTCAGCCGCCTTCGCTGTCTCATAGCCGAGAGACCAGCGCCCCGCGGTCTCTTGGGCCCGCGCGACGGCCAACGCTTCGCGAATACTCTCGACCTCGCCCGCCAGCGACTCTGGCGGAGGCGGAGCCGACTGCACGCGAAGCGTTTCGACATCTGCACAGATGCCCGGCGAAAGCAGGGATGCCGCGGCTTGGGTCGACTGCGTGACGACGTCGGCGTCGGCATCGAGCAGGACGTTCACGACGGCCGAGGTCTCGGCCAGCCGAGCCTGCACGCATTGCATGCGTAGATCCAGGCCGGCGTCATCGATCTCCCCCGCCGCGCGGGCTCGGCAAACCTCGTCGTGTTGCTCAGACCACGCATCGAGGTGCGGGCGAAGCCACGCGTCCACACCCCTGGCGGCATCCACACCAAGCGGTCCCTTGAGTTCTTCGAACCGACTCCGCACCGCATCGGCCCGCACGTCGGACCAGACTTCGGCGGCACGCTCGGCTCCCGCGTGACAGTCGGGACCCTGATCGCGTCCAGCCGCGACGACTCCGATCCCCACGATCGCTGCGATGCCCACGGCCCACAACGCCGGACGGCGCCGACTCTGGGATGCCCTCCGCAACGCTTGCAGCAAAGGGTCCATCGAGGGCCATCGATCGGAAGAGACAGGCTGCAGTCCTCGGAGCATGGCCCGCCGAACCGCCGGAGGGACGGCGCGCTCCACCTTGGGAACGGTAAGCGCCATGTTCCGCTTCGCCAGTGCGATGTCCCGGCCCGTCTCACCCGTATACGGCCGCACCCCGTACAGCGCCTCGTACAGCGATGCGCAGAACGAGAACTGATCCGACCGCGCATCGACCTCTCCGTCAACATGCTGCTCGGGAGCCATGTACGCGGGCGTGCCCAAGACCAACCCCGTCCCGGTCAGCTCACTACTGACGTCCAGCGGGAGGTCTTGGGTCAGCAAGCCCGGGTCAACCGTGAAGCCGAGCGAGTGGGCGGTGGCGATGCCGAAGTCCACCACGCAGACGCGACCATCATCGCCGACCAAGACGTTGCTTGGTTTGAAGTCCCTGTGGACCAGCCCGGCCTCGTGTGCAGCCTGAAGTCCGCGGCCAGCTTGCACGAAGACCTCCAGCACCTCCGACACTGAGCGCGTCGCGTCGAGCAACCAACGCCTCAGTGTTCGCCCCGAGACATACTCCATCGCGATGAAGTGAATGCCGTCCACCTCGCCCACCTCGAACACCGCGATCACGCTTGGGTGTTGCAGCTGCGCCAACGCCTGGGCTTCTCGCTTGAGGCGACCGGTGCCAGCGTCGGCACGGTGCTTGAGCAGCTTGAGCGCGACCACACGGTCCAGCGCAGGGTCGTGAGCCGAGAACACAACGCCCATTCCACCGGTTCCCAGGTGCGCCTCGAGTCGGTAGCGACCGAACGTGTCTCCGGGCTCCGGGAGCGTGACCGACCCGAGCGAACCTGGCGTAGCAACAACCGTGTCCTCGGTTGCCAGCGGGTCCGGCCGACTCTCGTCTCGCATCAATGCCACGAGGATCCCGCGGGGGCCGGCTCAATGCAAACGAGCCCACACGCATGTGCCGAAGAAGGATACCTGCGGGCGCGCCGCGGTCTTCAGTCAGCAGGTCTCAGGACGAAGGGCCTGCTTGAGAGCCTTCCGCATCGCGGTGGCGCTGTCGAAACGACGCGAGGCCTCCTTGGCGCACGCGATGCGTACGACATCCTCGAGCCGGGCACGCATCGTTGCGGACCAGTGCCGGGGTAGCGCGGCACTGAGCGGCGGGAGCTCGCCTTCGCAGTGGGCCTGAATCAGGGCCTGGGTTCCTTGGCCGATCACCGTTTCCATCGGGTGCCAGCCAGCCAGCGCTTCAAACAGGCTGATGCCGGCGGCATAGATGTCGGCGCGATGGTTGATGTTGGGTTCGCCCAGGATCTGCTCGGGCGCGACGTAGCGCGGGTCGCCGCAGATGTCGGTGTTGTCGCGGTCGCGGCGTCGGTCCAGCGCGACGCCAAAGTCGAGAAGCTTGGCGGAGACGAGGTCGTGGCCAGGGCGTCGGGACACGAAAATATTGGCGGGCTTCACATCCCGGTGCACGAGTCCGGCGTCGTGCGCGTGCTGCATGGCATCGAGCACGTGGTCGAACACGATTCCGACCAGGGTCGTAGGCAGCCGCAGGCGCCGGAGCCGGGCGCGCTGAAGGAGCGTCTCGAGGTCGCGGCCTTGGAGGAACTCCATCGCGAACCAGTCGAGGCCGGTGTCGAGTTCGATGCCGAGGTCGTACACCCGCGCAAGGTGGGGGTGGGCGAGCCGAGCGCCGTGGCGGGCCTCGGCGAGGAAGCGGTGGCGAAGCGCGGAGGGCAGGCCGGGCTTGAGCACCTTGATAGCCACGTTGCGCTCCAGCATCGGGTCATACGCTTGGTAGACGGTGCCCATGCCCCCTTCACCGAGCTGATCCACGATGCGGTACTGCTTGCTGTGAAACAGGGACGCCGAGGGGTCGAAGGTCCCGCCTCGCGTCGCGACGTCTGTCGCAAGCGCAAAGGCCTGCGTGATCCGGGCGGGGGATTGCTGTGCGAGCTGCATAGCCGCGACCACCCTGCGCATAGTCCCCAGGCGACCGCCAAAAAACGGCGCAGGGCAGGTAGGTGGGGGTAGGTCAGCCGTCGGAGAGCTGCGATGGCGGTGCCGAATGGGTACCGAGCATTGCAGCGAGAAGAGAGACGAACGCTGTGCGGTCGAAGAACAGTCCGACTTGGTTTCCGAATCCCAACGTTTCGCTCGAGCGGAGCGGAACCGGGGACTTGGGCTCGAGTCGGGTCCCGCTGACGAATGTCCCATTCTTGGACCCGGCATCCGCGACGCTGAGGGCTCCGTCCGACGGGCCGAGGGTGAAGTACGCGTGGTACTTCGAGATGTCGTCGAACGGCAGCACGATGTCGTTGTTGCGCGTGCGGCCAAGGCCGATCAGCTGGGTGAAGACGCCGCCTTTCCGTTTGCGAACCCAGGCCACGTAGTCGTCTGGGGTGACGCCGTCGCGTGGCTGGGCGCCCGAGGCGTAGGCGACCGTCCAGAACCCATCTCCACTCTCGGACTCTCCGAAGACGGAAGGTGCGAACACGAGGGCTCCAGCAGCGTCCTTCGGGACGGAATGCTCGTCGTGCGTGGACCGTAGAAGGTTGGCGATCTTCAGCAGCTCCATTCGGGAACCGCTCCCCTCAAAACAAGTCCATGCCGAGGCGGGCCTTCCCGATCAGGTCCTCGAGGTGGTCTGTGGTTGGGGCCATGATCCGGCCGGCAAGGCTGTCACGAAACACGCGTTCGAGCGGGACCCTCTTGCTGAAGGCGGCCCCGCCTCCACACCGAAGCGCGCGGTCGGTGACCTCGACCGCCGCCTCGACCGCGAACAGCCGTGCCTCGAGTAGAAGGAGAGTTGCCGTCGCGTCCCCGCCTTCCATCGCAGCGACGGCCCGACCCAGAAGCGCGGAGGCGGCATCGGTTGTCGTGCTCATTCTCGCCAGCTGTCCGCGCAGGTTGGGGAGGTCAGCGAGACGCGAGCCATCGTGCGCGAACTTGGAGTTGCCGAGGTGTTGTTCGACGAGGTGAACGGCGGACCGGCACAGACCGATGGAGTGCGCAGCTGTTCCCACGAGGAACCACGGCAGCACGGTTCCAAGCAGATGTTGAAACCCGGTCCCGGGCTCGCAGATCAAGTCGCCAGCCGCCACCGCGTACCCCCGCAGTTCGATCGGAGCGGCATCGTTGGAGCGCAACCCGAGTCCGTCAAAACTCGCGCCCACCGTCACTCCGTCCGCCTTCGGTCGCGCCAGGAAGCAGAGGCTGTTCATCGGGCTGTCGGCCGCTGGGCTCTGGGCCGTGGCGACGAAGGAATCCGCGTTGTGGGCAGAGGTCACCCAGCTCTTTGAGGCGTTGACCGTGAAGCCGTCTGCGGATGGTTCGAGCCGGGAAACAGGCAGCCAAAACTGCGAGCGCGTTCCCTGCTCGGAGGCTGCGAGGGTGGATAGATGCGACCCGCTTGCGATCTCTCGGAGCAGCATGTCCCTGTTGGACAGGATGGATCCTTCGATCGACTTCGCAGCCGCGAAGTGCATGATGTAGATCATGCCGAGGGATCCGTCGGCCTGCGAGAGGGTCTCGACCATCGTGGCGAACTGACCGGGCGTTCCTCCGGCACCGCCGAACTCCGTGGGTACACCGAGGCCCAGCAGCCCAGCATCGCGCACGTGGCCAACCGACTCGGTGGGAAACTCTCCCGTACTATCGGCTTGGGGCGCGAGCCGCCGGAGGGTGTCGTTGCCTAGCCGAACGGCCTCTTCCAAGAGCTGGCGTGCGTCGGTCGCTGGAGGTGACACCTTCAAATTGTGGGGCGCGCGACCGGATAGCGTCAACGTCGATCCTGGGACAGACCTTAGATCGTTGCGCCGAGCTCCCGAGCGACTCCGCGCCGCGGGGGAAGGACTGGCAGGTTTGGACCATGTCCAAGTGCTTGAAGCTGGCGAAGTAGTTGGGCCGCACTCGGACGATCGTCCGCCCGAATCGAGAGCGCCGAGCGGATCCATTCGGCGTGCTCGCTTCCGTCCGGCAAGGCAATGTCTCCCGGAGGAACGACGTTCCCCACCGGTTGGCGGGGAAGCTGCTCCGTGAGCATGAAGAAGGCGAGAACTCCGAGGGCGTAGATATCGGTGGCATGGCTTCCGCTCGCAACCTCGCCACTCAACAGCTCGGGAGCCATGTAGGCCGGGGTTCCACTGACCTTGCCCGCATCCTTCGTCGTGTCGGTCGCATACTGGGCGATTCCGAAGTCGATGAGCTTGAGCGCGGAGTGATCCCGGGGCCCTTCGCGTAGAAGGAGCACGTTGCTCGGCTTGAGGTCCCGGTGAACGAGCCCCTGCTCGTGGAGGTAGGCGAGCGCGGAACAAGCACCCAAGAGGATGGTCGTGGTCTGTGCTTCGGTGATGGGGCGGGACACGGTCATCACCTCGTGGAGTGAGGCGCCGTCGAGATACTCCATCACCAGGTACGCGGTTTCGTCGTCGGTACCCTGGTCGACGACGCGCACGATGTTGGGGTGGTCCAGACCGTGCAGCACCTCGAGTTCTGCCCGAAGAGCTTCCCGCCTGGTGATGTCTCGCGTGGGGTTTCCTGAGAGCAGCTTCAGAGCCACGAATCCACCGGTGGTGATCGACTCTCCGAGGAACACCGTGCCGTGACCACCTTGCCCGAGTCGCTCATGGACTTCGAAGTCGCCGACCAAGCGTAGTCGGGACCGCAGGATTCCCTCTACGGCAGCGACCAACTCCTCGGGGTGAAACGGCTTCGTCATGTAGGCGTCGACGCCGGTGCGGCGGCCGCGGATTCGGTCCGCGACGTCGGCGTGGGCCGAAAGCAGGACGATGCCCATCTGTTGGAAGTCGGCTCTCTCGCGGATGCGGCGACACAGTTCGATGCCATCCATCCGGGGCATGCCGACGTCGGACACAACGGCCGACGGCATGTCGTGCTCGAGCGCCTCCAGTGCTGCGACGCCGTCGGGAACCGCGATGACACGAAAGCGTCCAGAGAGGCACTTGACCATCTCTTGCGCAAGGTCAGGGTCGTCTTCTGCGACGAGGACGAGCGGTCCTCTCCCCCCTGCCCGCAGTGTTCTGGTGTGCTGCCGTTTGCTGCGGAGCGACTCGAGCTGGGCCTGTCGATCGAAGCTCGCGATGCCGCTGGCAACGTCGGCGACAGGAGGATCGGCGGTGTCCGCCGATGGGGCGCAGATGCGAGAGACATCGAAGGACACGGCAAACGTCGACCCCTGGCCGGGCTCGCTACGAAGTGAGAGCTCGCCTCCCATCCGCACCGTCAGTTCGCGGACCATCGACAGTCCGATCCCCGTCCCGCTCGGCGCGGTGTCTGGCCGATCTTCGGCTTGAGCGAAGCGATCGAAGATCCGGGCCTGCGCGTCCTGTGGAATCCCGCAGCCCGTGTCCTCCACCTCGAAGACGACCTTGCTCGCCTGTTGCGCCACCCGAACGTCGATACGGCCGCCGGCAGGAGTGAACTTGAGCGCGTTCGCGACGAGGTTGAGGAGGATCCGGTCGAGATGCGTCGGATCCATCGAAATGAGGAGTTCTCGCTCCGGATGGATGGTGCGCAACGTGATGTTGCAGTCGCGCGCGGCCGGGCTGAAGTCGGCATACAGGCGGGCGAGATACTCGGTGATGTTGATCGTGCGCGGCCGTACGGCGATGCCCTGCGCATCGATTCGCGCGAGGTCGAGAATGCTGTTGATCTGCTCGAGAAGACGGAGGCTGTTGGATCGGATCGAACGAAGCGTGGTCCCGCTTTCGTCGTCGCCAGCATTGGAAAGCAATCGCTCGACCGGGGCGAGAATCAGCGAGAGCGGGGTGCGCAGCTCGTGCGAGACGTTCTGGAACATTCGGTTCTTGAGCGCATCGAGCCGGCGAAGCTCAGTGTTCTTTTCCTCCAACGCAGCGGCACCACGTAGCAGCTGCTCGCTCGCCGCTTTCTCCGGGGAAATGTCGAAGATGGCGCCGTCGAGGTAGCGCAGCGCTCCGTCGGTTCCACGGATGCCGCGCCCTCGCGAGTTCACCCAGATGGTCTCTCCATCGGCACGGACCACCCGATACTCCAGCGAAAACGTGCGGTCCTCATCGAGTGCCGATTGGACTTCATCCGCGACTCGGTCCTGGTCCGCGGGGACCATGATGCTCGCGTAGGTCCGCCCGTTGTGAACGAAGTCGTCCGGCGGGTAGCCCATCAGCGAATGAACGCGCTCGCTGATGAACTCCATTGTCCACCCTTCGTCGAATCGGCACCGGTAGACCACTCCGGGGTTGTTCAGCACCATGCTGTGGAACTGCTCTTCCTTCTCCTGCAGTCGGTTCACGAAGGCGAGCTGGTCTCCGAGCGCTTGCAGGCGGACGCGGATCAGCGGGAGTCGAAGCGGAAGAAGCCAGTAGTCGTGGCAGCGCTCGCCGAGAGCTCGTTCGATGGACGCATCATCTCCATTGCCGACCCAAATGAGGACGACATCCGCGCCCAGGTTCCCCAAGGGGACTTCAGCGTCGGCGATGACAAGGCTGGGTCGGTCATCGAGT
This sequence comes from uncultured Pseudomonadota bacterium, assembly GCA_913061055.1. GTDB lineage: Bacteria > Myxococcota_A > Polyangia > Nannocystales > Nannocystaceae > CAJXVA01. The sequence goes on along the minus strand of CAJXVA010000196.1, from coordinate 2,247 downwards.
CCAACGTCTTCCCAACCAAGCTCAGCAAGCACCTCGCCGACACGTTGCGAAGACTCGGGGTCGGCCAGGACCATTGCGAACCTTCCGCTCCGTGACGATGGCTCCTGCGAGGTCACTTCGCTCCATGATACGCTCACGTCTCCGCCGCTGTGGTGGTGTTCGGAACGTCGTGGGAGAACGAGCCTATTTGGTCTACGACGCCAACGGTGGCGTGCTCGGTGAGGCCATGTACTTCGTTCGAAAGTGGCTTCGTATTGGGAAATGCGAACTCTGTGCCGTAACCCATCGTGGGCTGCGCCCTCGGGAAGCGTGGGTGCGGGCAACAGGAGAGGTCGACGTAGAGATCGACGCGCGGCATCGCAATGAACTCGATGCGCGTCTGCGAGACTTCATCGACGGCGCGTATCCGTGCGTGGTTGGGGAACAGGACGGAGACCTGAGCTGGATCCTCCGGCCCAACGAAATCGAGCCTTTCGTGGGCGAGCCGGAACGGCTTGCGAAGGCTATTGCCGCGCACTTCGAGGGCCCGCCGACGTCGGCGGCGACCCCCTAGCCGCCGTCTCTACAGCTTCTCGAGCGTCCGCTTCACGGTCGCTCGACTTGCGTGGTTCTTGGGCGCGATGTCGAGGAACTTCTGGAACGACGCCTTGGCCGCCTTGCGTTTGCCGGACTTGTCTTGAGTACGACCGAGGAAGAGCCAGGCCTCGGGATACCAGGGCTCGTCCTTGGAAGATGCATCGGTGGCCGCTCCAAACGCCGAGGCCGCGGGACCGAGGCGGTTGCGTTCGAGGTAGATGCGCCCCGAGAGGTACTGGGCCTCGAGGAGGGTCGCGTCGAGTTCGAGCGCCTTGGCAAACGCGGCGAGAGCTTCGTCGTTCTTGTCGAGGTCTCGGCGGGCCCGGCCGATGTTGAGGTAGGCGGCCGGGAACGCATCGGTCTTGCCGGTCACGAACTCGAGCTCACCCAAGGCTTGCTTGGCCTGGCCGGCGTAGGCGAGCAAGCGCCCGTGCAGGAACCGCGCTTCGAGGTGCTCGGGGTCGAGCGCCGCGGCGCGCTGGTATTCGACCCGTGCGTCGCTGTGCTTGTCGTTGTGCTCGAGGATCTTGCCCTTGAGCACGAACACCTCGGCGACCGGCTTGGGCGTGCGCACGGCTTCGATGCGTGAAAGCGCCTCTTGGGGGTCGCCCATGTCGAGCACGGCCTGCGCCAAGAGCATGGACGCCTCCCAATCGTTGGCATCCGCGGCCATCACCTCGCCCAACAGGCGCTTGGCATCTTCGGGCCGGCCTTGGCTGAGCCGGAGCCGGGCCGCGACGATCTTGACCTCGCCACTGGCGGTCGGTTCGTTGGCGCGGTCACCCACGAGCGCTTCGAGTTTGTCGAGCTCTCCGGAGGCGACGAACAGCCGGCCAAGCGGCGCGACCAGACCTGGGTAGGCCCCGGTGCGAGCGTAGACGGCCATGAAATCGGCTTTCCCGCCCGCGGCATCGCCATTTTTTGTCCGCGTGTTGCCACGAAGGACCTGCGCATCGTTGTCGGTGGGCGAAGCCTCGAGGGCACGGTCCAACGCGACGAGGGCTGCCGTCGTTTGATCTTGGTCGATCTGGTAGCGAGCTTTGGCGGTGAGCAGCTCGGCGACCTTGGAGGAGTCGCCCTTGGCTTCCTTGAGTCGAGCGACGCCAGCGTCGAGCGCAGCGACGGCTTCAACCTTCATCCGCGCGGCGTCCAACATCGCGGCCTGTGCGAGCGCGACGCGATGGAACGTGGGGTCTTTGTCCACGACCTTCGCGAACTCGGCCTTGGCATCGTCGACCTGCAGTCGCATCGCCTGCACTTCCCCCCGATAGAACGGAACCTCGACCCGGTCGGGAGCGGCCGTCGCCAGGGTCTCCAGGCTCGCGAGGGCCTCGTCGCCTTTGCCACTGGAGACCGCCAGCTCGACGCTGAGCAGCAGCACGTCCACGGAGTCAGGCTTGGCCTTGCGAAGCGCGTTCATGGCTTCGGCGGCGGGCAGGAACAGCTTGCCCTCGATTCCGGCACGGACCTTCGCCTCGAGGACCGCCGTGTCGGTCGGCGTGACTTCGAGCGCTTCGTCGAACTTGGTCATCGCCCCGGGGGTATCTCCACGGGCTGCGGCAATCTGGCCCCGGACGGCCGCGAGTTGGCCGCGAAAGCCAGCCGGCATGGTGTCGCCGACCAGCTTGGAGACGGCTTCGTCGGCGACCCGGAGCTCGCCCCGAGCAAGGG
>CAJXVA010000195.1 GCA_913061055.1 uncultured Pseudomonadota bacterium | reverse complement strand
CTCGTGGGCTCGGAGATGTGTATAAGAGACAGATCCAGCGATTGCTCGCGGAGTCGGCGGATATCGGGCGTGCCCACCCCCCCCGCGCGTTCGTACACGAAGCGGAGGGTGTCGGCGCGCGTGACGTCGTACGTCGAGTACATGCGGGAGTGGAAGTAGTGCAGCGTCCCGTTGTCGAGCAGCGGCGCGGGAGCGGTCGGCTTGCGAAGGTTGTGGTTGACCCCGTGACCACCCCAGTGCCCTTCGTTGAGACACATGAACGTTGCGAGGCTCAGCGCACAAGGCGTGCACGTCCAGCCCGGGGTCAGTCGAGTGTCCGCACGGTATTGGCTCAGAGAGTCCGTCGTCGGCGTGTTTTTGCCGTTGGCGACGCCCCACTGGTTGTCCACCAGGACGTACGCCGGGGTCTGGTCGGCGGGGTCGCCCGCATCTGCATCTGAAGCCACCCGGCGGGTCACGTTGCCCAGGCTGCCCGCGTAGACCAGACCGCGCGCGTGGACCGTTTCGTCCTCGACGGGTTGGTAGTTGGACTTCTCGTGATTCGAGGCGCCCGCGTTGTAGCCAGAGCGCAAGCTGTAGAACGCGCCCCGGGCTGCATTGAGCAGCAGCTGAAAGCGCATGGCGATGAGGTTGTCGTGCAGGGGAAGCGGAGCGCGAGTTGCGTCGCCGTCTCGAACGACGCTCGTCCCCAAGAAGCACGAGCCTTGTCCGTTGAAGTGCGCGCCCCGAAAGGCATGCACCCCACAGTGGTGCATGACCGTGAAGATCGGGAACTCCACAACGTCGCCGGGGACAAGTTCCGCATCGGCGTTCCGGATCCGCCGATGGGTATCCTGGAGCAGCTTGAGGGGGCCGCCAGCATCGATCTCGCGTAGCTCCGTGGGCACGGTCCCGACCTGCTCCGGGTCGACTCCAAGATCCGCGTCGTGCTCCTTGAGCACTCGGTACGGGCCCTTCCACAGTCGGATCCACCACCCGGCGCGATCGATGGTGGCCTGGACCCCCGGCGCGTGTGCGTGTTGCGACGTTTCACCTTGGTCCGCGAAGAAGCGCTCAGCCCACGATTCCACCCGCACCAGGTGCGCGTCATAGTGCGTCCGCATCGTCGAGTCATCCAACGACGACAGCGGCTCATACCAACGCACGAGCGCGTCGCGAACGGAATCCTCGCGGAGGGTGGCGACCCAGGCCGCGATCGCCGACTCGTAGGACATCCGAGCGGTGAGCACGGCACGCCGGCCGGCGACGATCCAATTCAAGCTCATGGCTGCCTGGTCAACTCCGGTGCAGGTCCGTCAAGGCGGTCGTGGTCTGCGAGCACGCCGTGCCCGTCGGCGTGCCCTCCCCCGTGGCGGCTTGAAATGCCCGCAGCGCATCCGTCGTACGTTCGGCGGCGTCCCCATCCTCCGCCCCACAATCGAACCCCAGGTTGTTGAGCCGTTGTTGGACGCCGCGCGTCTGGGTGACCGGGTCCAGATGGCCGATCAGCAACGTTGCCTCCTCGGCGTAGTCGGTATCAGGAAAGAACGTCACGACAAGCTCACGTGCCGCCAACGGAACCGTGGTCCGCAGCCAGCCGTCCCTGTCCAGCTTCGTCTCGACGGGGTCCGCATCATCCGTGCGGACGCAGCACGGCTCCAGGGCTCGAGGCGCTCCGCCGCTGAGAAAGCGTACGTGCAGATCGGTCGATGCCGGACGCACGACGAATGTATGAACGCGGTCGGTCTCGAGGACGACCGGCCTGGGCGGCTCATCGGGGATGAACACAATGTCGCCCTCGAACAGCTGCTCGGGACTGCGGGTACGCAGCAACTCCTCGTTCTCGGGGGCATGCCGCACCGACCGGAACGCGACCTTATGCGCGTTCGCGATCGACGCGATCGTGTCTCCCTGCTGGACGGTGTGCTCAGCCATGGATGCAGCGGTTTCCCTCGAGGCGGTGCTCGGCCGGCGCAAGCGCTCCCGGGCATCCCCAACCGGTAGTTGCCGGCGCCGGAAGACCGTTCCCAGAAATTCGCATGCTCGCCGCACGGCGCGGCGGGATGCCCGCAGAGGCGTCGTTGCAACTCCGCGATGGCGAGGCCCGATCGATTCGGCTTGAGCGCAGGAAGCTCGGACCCTCGAGTCGACGTGCGCCCAGTCCTCAGTCTTCGAAGACAGGCGGTAGCGGGTGATTGGGGGCAACCACCTCGAGCCAACGACGAATGATCATCACGCCCGGTCGCTCCAGCTGCTCTGCCGCGGCGGTTGCAGCTTGCTGTAGTTGAGGGCCGGAGGATTCCCCGAGGATCACGTGCGCGAGGGCGCGGACGTGATTCGACGTCTCGGGCCGAAACTCCTGTTTGAAGTCAACGACGTCCTGTGCGAACTGGCGCGCTTTGTCGTGTTCACCCTCGATATCTTGGCACAGGGCTGCAAGCAGGGTTTGCGAGGTCAACCAGATCGACTCGCGACCGCTCGGATGAACTCGCGGGGTCCAGAACTCCAGCCCCGACACCATCAGAGGAAGGGCGCGACGGCAGTCCCCGACCGCGGCCATCATCAACCCCACGTTCGACTCGGCATCAGCAAGCACGGCGTCTCCCGAAGAGGGCAGCGTTCGGCGAACCCTGAGCACGTCTTCGTGGAGTTCGAGTGCACGTGCCGCGTTTCCGGAGGATGCCTCAATCACAGCAAGCCCCTGCTTGAGGTCGACGACGGCAAGAGAGTTGGGACCTGTGAGTTGTTCTTGAATCGCGATGGACCGCCGGTACCCTTCCCGGCCAAGGTCATACTCGTCGCGCTCGAGGTGGATCAGAGCAAGAATCCGGTGTCCGGACACCCGGACCTCGGGGTGTTGTTCTGGAGTGTCGGCGACGGAAGCCAGGACGTCCCGTGCCTCACGTTCGGCCCGAGCGAGGTCGCCGCGCTCGAAGTTCGCGATCGCTCGACTCAGGTGGGACCGAAGGACGTTGGGGCTCAACGGGCCGTACGCTGCCTCCAGGACCCTGAGTGCGCGGGTGAAGCTTTCGTGCGCCGCATCGAACTCACCCATCCGGCGTTGAACGATCGCGAGGTTGTGCAATGCCCGGCCAACGTCCGGGTGGTCGGGGCCGAACGCTTTCGTCCAGATCTGCAGCGCGGCAGAGGTATGCTTGAGTCCGTCTGCATCCTCACCAACCTCGACAAGTGCACCGCCGAGGTTGAGGTGTGCGGCCGCGGTCGACGCAGAGTCGGAACCGCGGCTGGATTTGGTCAACTCCAGCGCACGCTCGAAGTGCGAGCGAGCGTCCTCCCCGCGGCGCATGCTCTGGTTCAGTAGACCGCGGGTGTTGTGGGTTCGCCGCCAGAATTCGGCATCCCCCGGCATGTGGCGCTCGACGAGTGCCTCCACGACGTCGAGCTCGCGCAAGGCGGCGCGGTCCAGCCCCTCCGCCGTGTAGGCCCGCGCCAAACCAATGTGAATGTCGATTGCCGTCGCCGGGTCGACATCCCGGGCTTCCATATACGCGGCCTCCGCCCAGCGCAGCGACGCAGGTCCTCGCTCGGCGTCGATAGCGACACGGGCGGCAGCGCGATACACCGCGGCGCGGGTCGGTGCGTGGTCGAAACTCGACACGCGCTCGGCGAGGGCCTCGACAGAAGTCTCGGCCTTCTTTGCCTCCCCCATCAGCAGCAGGCGGTCGACGTCTTCGAGTTCCGCGGTGATCGCCTCGACCTGTGCTGCAAGCTCGGGGGTCGCTGGCGGAGGCAGGGCCGCGGTCACGTAGTCGAGGTCGGCGCAGCGTGAAAGGAATGGGAGCCGTTCGATCGCCTCGTCCGCGTTTTCCAGCGCCTGCACATCCCCCTGTTCGAGCGCGGACGCGAGAACTCGCAGGCCCCGCTTGCTGCGGTTGAGGCAGGCATATCGGGCGTCGCGAAGCGCGACTGACTGGTCTCCATCGCGCGTGTCCACGCACGCGTCTGCGTATGCCTCGGCCCACGCTCCCGCGTAGCCGTCGAGACCCTCGGCGGTTGCTTCAGCGAGCCGCGCGACATAGGACCGATCTGTTTCAGCAAACGTCTCTCGTAGCTGCTGGCCCCGATCTTGGTCCCAGACTTGTGCGATGCGCACCGCCCCATCGGAGCACGCATCGTCTTTGGGCAACACCGCCACGGCGCCCGCGCCCACCACCACCGCCGCTGCGGCGGGGATCATCCAACGTCTTGCCCGGACCGGTTCTCCGACAGCCAGCACGTCTAGCAGCGACCGCAGATCGGGCCACCGCGCGTCGGGATCCGAGGCGAGGCCGCGACGCAGGTGCGGTTCCATCCATGCCGCCTCCGGATTGCGCGGAGGGTCGCGGATTTCACCGGCTGCGACCCCCGAGAGAATCTCGATGATCGTGTTGCCCGCGAACGGCCGCTCGCCATACAGCGCCTCCCACAGCACAACGCAAAACGCGAACTGGTCGGCTCGTGCGTCACTGCGCACCGCCATCATCTGCTCGGGTGCCATGTAGGCCGGGGTCCCCACCGTTCGGCCGGTGCGAGTCAGGGGTGCGGCGAGGTCTGCCTCCTTGAGGCCGTGGATTGAACCAGGAGAAAGGGCCGGGAGGGATCCGGTCGACCCCTCACTTTGCTGGGCCAATCCGAAGTCCAGCACCTTCACTCGGCCACGGCTGTCGATCATCACGTTGGCGGGCTTGAAGTCACGGTGGACCAGACCTGCCTCATGCGCCGCAGCAAGACCGCGTCCAGCTTGAAGGTACGTCTCCAGAATCGTGGCGAAGTCGGGGTCGGCCTCCTCCTTCCACCGACGCAAGTCCCGCCCGTCGATGAACTCCATCGCAATGTAGGGCCGCCCCTCGTGCTCACCCGCCGCGAAAACGCTGACGACCCCCGGATGGCTGAGTTTTGCGAGCGCCTGCGCTTCTCGCACCACGCGGGCACGAGCGCGGGCGTCGTCGGTGCGATGCAAGACCTTGACCGCGATCTTCCGATCGAGCTGCAGGTCGTAGGCCGCGAACACGGTGCCCATGCCCCCGCGTCCGATCCGGGAAAGGACCGTGTACGGGCCGAGGCGAGGTCCCCCCTCGCGGACCGCGACGTCCTCCTGCACATCACCGGGCTCGGTTGCCTCGCCCTCGCCGACGACGGTGTCCTGATCCGAGGGCCTCAACGCATTCGAGTATACGCCCCACAGAACACGCGGGCTTCAACTCCCTCGAACTCGCCCTTGGGCACGTCGGCGGCGCCGGCCACCCGGCGGACGAATCGGCGCCTACTCGACCTTCTTCACGTTGTCGTCCGGGTTGCGGTCCACCAGCATGACGATCGGGTCGATGCCCGCCTTGGCCGGCTTCTCATCCACGGTGATGCTCAGCGTCGTCTTCTCTTCGCTGAGCTGGTGCTTCTCACGGTAGAGGAACTCGCCGTCCTCATCCATCAGGCCGATCTCAATCCAGTCATTCAACTCGATCTCGGTCTCTTGGCCGCTCTCCGAGGCACGGAACTTCTTGCTCATCACCTCGAGCTCGACCGTCCACGCGCCGCCCTCTTCGGTCGCTTTCGCGGACTCCATGCGGTTGTCGTACAGCGTGATCGTCTCGAACAGGTCCTCGATCAGGTACGCGTACTTCTGCGGCGTCTCGGCACGAATGGCTTCGACGAACTCGACGCTGTTGGTGAAGGGCGCGCGCTGAAAGCCGACCTTCTTGATGTACCCGGCCAACGCGCGGTTGAGTGCCTCTTCGCCGATGTACTCCCGCAGCGTGTACATGACCAGGCTGCCCTTGTTGTAGTGGATGTACGGCTGGTTCTCGACCAGCATCAGCGGCAGTTCCTTCTTGCGCTCGGTCGCCCGCCCCTGAAGGTAGCGGTTGAGTTCGTGCTTGAGGAACTTCGTCATCTTCGCGCGGCCGTACTCCTTCTCCATCACCATCAGCGCCGAGTACTGCGAGAGCGTCTCGGACATGACGGTGCTGCCCTGCACGTTGCCGCCGATCACCTGGTGCGCCCACCACTGGTGCGCGATCTCGTGGGCGGTGACGTAGAAGACGTAGTCGATGTCCTCGTCGTCGCGAAGGTCGGCGATGAAGCCGATCGACTCGCTGTACGGGATGGTGTTGGGCAGCGACTGCGCGTAGCTGGCGTAGCGTGGGAACTCGACGATGCGAACCTGCCGATGCTGGTACGGCGAGAAGTTGGCGGTGTAGTAGTCGAGCGACTTCTTCACCGCTTCGATCATCCGCGGCACGTTGTAGTCGTGCGGAGCGTGGTGATAGACCTCGATGGCGACGTCGTTCCACTGGTCGCGCGCCACCGTGTAGCGAGCCGAGAGGAACCCGTAGAGGTTGAGGATCGGCGCGTCCATCTCGTAGTGGAAGAAGCGACGGTCGCCTTCGGTCCACTCCTTGGTGAGATAGCCGGGGGCCAACGCGATCTGATCGGCGCTGGTGCTGACCGTAGCCTCGAAGTCGATCCAGTCGGCCTCGCGGGAGACGTACGTGTTGGCCCGGCCGGCCATGTCGTCGACCGGAAGCATACGCGCCTTCTCGGGCAGGCCTCGCTTGCGACGCTCGTCCGCATCGGACATCTCGAGATCGGGGTTGTAGCCGAAGTGCGGGAGGTAGCGGTCGTTGTGGAAGAACGTGCCGTTCTCCACGATGTCCGTGTTGGTGCCGCTGTTCTTGAACCCCGGCTCCTCGTAGCGCGATTCGAACTGCACCTCCATGGAGGCACCCGGCTGCAGCGGTGAGGCGAGGCGATAGATCCGGTAGCCGATCTCGACGTCGTTGGTCTCCAGGGTGTGGAACTCGTCGAGGCTGATCAGCGGCCACTGGGTGTCCGAGTCGAGCAACACGTGCAGCGTCTCGATCGACTCATCGCTGCGGTTCTCGAGCGTGAGCGTGCCTTTGAGGTCGACGCGTCGCTCCTGCGGATAGATGGCGGCGTCCAACTTGGTCGCCGTGATCCGCGGCTGCGCGAGGTGTTCGTACTGCTTGTACTTCTCCTCGTACTCGACGATGTGGTCTTCGGACCACTTGGACGGCTTGTACGAGTTGAGAACGTTGGTGTTGTAGTAGACGTACGCGCCGCTGGCGATGAAGCCCGCCCCTGCGAACGCAAACAGGCCCAGATAGATCGGCGAGAGCCGATGCCGAGCTTCGCGAAGCCGCAGCTTGAAGCGAGGGTCGGAGCCGCGAACCCACATCAGGTTGGCGAGCAGGACCAAGCCCAGCGCGGCGAAGCCCCAGTAGCCGCGGAACCAGAGCATCGGGTCGACCCAATGCCCGAACCCGTTCATATCGGAGTACGCGCCGTCGGGCATCCGACCGAAGCGATACAGGCGATGCTCGAAGTCCAGCAGCGGCAGGGCGATCTGCAGGATGAAGTGCAGCGCCACCAAGCCGTAGCCTGCGAATCGGTGGTTGGTGATGACTTGGAAGAAAAATGCCAAGACCGCGAGCAGCGCCCACTCGGACCACTGCACCCCAAACACGCCCTTGATGTAGAGGCTTGGCTCGATGTCTGTGAACCCACCGAGGAGCTGCACGAACATGGCCGTGAGCACGGAGACACCGCACACGACAGCGACCGCGGCAAGCAGCGCAGAGAGCTTGGACAGCAAGAAGACCCAGTTGGCCGAAGGCATCGCGTCGATGACTCGCGACATGCCGCTCTTGCGCTCCCGCCAGATCAGCTCGCCGGCGTAGAAGGTGATCACGATGAGCAAGAACAAGCCCATCGCGCCGTCGATCACCCGAAGCATCAAGTTGGTCACCGGAAGCACCGGCGTGCCGTACATCTGGTTGGTGCTGCCGTAGGCTCCGCCAAAGACGTTGAGCATGGCGAAGACGCACAGCACCAAGAACGCCGTGCTGGTGAGGACCCCGCGAAGCTCGATTCGGGTGGAGAACGCCCACTGCCTGAGCTGGCTGCCCAGACCGTAGTCGACCGCCACCTTGGGGATGGGGACCTCCGTGCTCGACGACGTCACCTCTCCCTTCTTGCGTTTCGAGCCCACGCTGGGTGCGACGAGGCGGAAGCGGGAGACCGTGAACGCCAGGATCGCGGCACCGAGCGCCGACCACACCACGCGGTTGAGCAGCACCGAACCCGAGAACGGCACCAACGAGGTGTTGCGCTCATCCGGCGTCCAGTAGCGCGTCTCGAGCGTGAATGCCGACATCCCGAACGGGTCGAGCAGCGCCGCGATGGTGTCGTTGTCGAGGTCGCCGACAAACGCCTCGGAGACCGCGAACAGCACCATGAGCCCCGCGACCGAGACGTAGGCCCAGAGCATGCGGCGCGTGAATGTGGCCACGGCGAAGAAGATCGCACCGAGGACAAACAGCGTCGGGAACACAAAGACGATGAGTGGCTGGATGAACGTGAAGATCGAGAACGGTCCGAGCCGCTCGGCGTCCAACCACGGCATCAGCGATCCCACCATCATCCCGAACGAACACGACGACATGACAAACATCGCAGTCAGCAGGCCGCCGGTAAAACGACCCAGAAGGTAGTCCCGGCGGTGAATCGGCTTGGTGTAGAAGAGCTGGTACGAGCCGTCGTCGAAGTCGCGGACCACCGCCCCGGCTGCGAACGCGGTCACCAACAGGATGCCGAACACGCTCATGATCGCCAGCATCTGGCCGACGACGAACGGCGCGTTGATCAGCGTCTGGCCACCACCGCCACCAATCTGCACCGCGTCGGTGGTCATGGCACCGAACGACAGCGCCGCGAACAGCAGGGAAAACAGATAGACGGCGGGCTGCCGAAACCGAAGCCTCAGCTCGAACCGCGTGAACTCGAGGATCGCAGGAAAACCGGTCATGTTAGGCCGCCTCGGAGCGCGCGTCGTGCAGCGTGGTGAAGTAGACGTCTTCGAGATCCGGAGACACGGGATCGAACCCTTCGCCCGGGTCGTCCTCGGCAAACACGTGAATCACCGTGCGACCGCCGACCAGTCGAGTGGAGATGACGGTGTGATCGCGCTGGTGCGCTTCGAGTTCCGACTTGTCGATGACCTTGCGCCACGTCTTGCCGGCGAGCGCATCGATGGCACCGTGGGGTGCTCCGGTCTGCAGGACCTCGCCGCCGGCGATGATGGCCATGTTGCTGCACAGGTCCGCGACGTCTTCGACGATGTGCGTGCTGAGCAAGACCACGACCTGCTCGCCGATCTCCGAGAGCAGGTTGAGGAACCGGGTGCGCTCCTCCGGATCGAGACCGGCGGTCGGCTCGTCGACGATGATCAAGCGAGGGTCACCCAGCAGTGCCTGGGCGATGCCGAACCGCTGCCGCATGCCGCCGGAGTAGCCACCCAACTTCTTCTTGCGGTGCTGCCAGAGATTGACTCGGTTGAGCAACGCCTCGACCACCGCCTTTCGATCCTTGGGCGCCGTGATGCCCTTGAGCATCGCGAAGTGGGTGAGCAGCGTGACCGCGTCGACGCTGGGGTACACGCCGAAGTCCTGCGGCAGGTAGCCGAGCACCCGGCGGACCGCGTCCTTGTTGGCGAGGACGTCGATGTCGCCCAGATGGATGGAGCCCCGATCCGGCTCCTGCAGCGTCGCGATCGTCCGCATCAATGTGGACTTGCCGGCCCCGTTGGGCCCCAGCAGCCCAAACATGCCCGGCTCGATGTCCAGCTCGATGCCCTGCAGGGCCCGAACGTCGCCGGAGTACGTCTTGTGCAAGTCGCGGATCTTGAGCGTGGCACCAGGCATTGCGCGCCTGAGACCCACTTCAGAGGTGCATGGTTTCTTCGCAAGCCCGCCTGCAGCACCGAGTGAGCCGGCACACGGTTTGCCGTGCCGTCCGTGGGTCTCCATGAAAGTTGCTATATACAACTGTTGTGCTAGACATCTATTAGGTGTTCGCGTTCGACGAAGTCCCCATCTATTGGGCCAATCGCCTCGGATTCGCGGTTCGAGCCGAGCTGGCGGCTCGGTTCAAGGAGGCTGGATTCAGCGTGACACCGAAGGAGTGGGCCATCTTGCTGCTCCTTTGGCGTGACGAGGAGCTGTCCGTTGGCGCCATTGCGGATGTGACGTTTCGGGACAAGACCACGGTGAGTCGGCTGGTGGAACGCATGGTGACCAAGGGCTTGGTCGAACGCAAAACCGACCCCGCGGACCGCCGCAAGACCATCCTCCTGCCGACCGCCAAAGCGCTGGAGCTGCAGGATGAGCTCGTCCCGATCGCGCGCGAGCTCGTCTCGGAAGCCCAGCGCGGCATCAGTGCCAAAGAGGTCCAGCGGGTCGCGCAGACCCTTCGGACCATGACCGAAAACTTGCTCCCCCCGGGGCGGGATTAACCCGAGCCCCTCACCCGAAGGATTGGCGATGGCCGAGTACAACTACGACAGCTTCAGTTCAGACGACTACGACTTCAACACATCCACGGGTCCCGCTGTTGGCCAGAAGGCGCCGGACTTCGAGTTGCAGACCGCCACCGGAGAGCGGCGGAGACTCTTGGACTTCGACGCCGAGCTCTTGGTGCTCGAGTTGGGAAGCGTGACGTGTCCGCTCTTTCAAACGAGGCGTCGAACCATGCAGAAACTCGACGCCGCAACCGATCGAGTCCAAAGCGCGATCTTGTATGTCCGCGAGGCGCATCCAGGCGCGAGCATTCCCGCCCACGTCGATCTCGAGAGCAAGTCAGCGTGTGCCCGCGGCCTTGGCGAGGACGGCGAAACGCGGGTGGTCCTGATCGACGACTTCGAGGGTGCGGCCCACCAGGCCTACGGCGGGATGCCGAACGCCGTGTTCGTCATCAACAAGCAGGGGTGCGTGGTCTTCAAGGCGGATTGGAACAGCCCTTCGGCGACCGTCGCCGCCGTTGAGTCGCTTCTTCGAGGGGAGCCCGCGGTGGCCAAGAGCTACTTCCGCCCGGCGTCCCCCGCCGTGACCATCCGAACGCTCCGACGCGCCGGCGAAGGCTCGACCTGGGACTTCCTTCGGAGCTTGCCGGTGCTCATCTGGAACAACCTAATCCTGCGGAACCTTCGCACGCTCTTCGGCCGACCCGTCGGCGCTTCAGTCGATACGACTTGCTGATCTGTCCACGCGAGCGAAGGGGGGCAGCCGTCGCGCCACACCGAGGTCCTTCGCCCAGGAGACGGAGCCGCCATGAGTCGGCGGCGTCGACCGGGATCGCGTGCGACTTCGCTCCACGCCGCCTGACCTACGACATGCCCTGACGTGTCCGCGAGGGCTCGGACCGTGCGTGGTAGACTGGGTCCAAGGATGCGCGATTTTACTCTCGGGCTCGTTGCATGCGTTGCACTTGCCACGGGCTGCCAGACTTCGGCCGTCTTCCAATGCGAGGAGGACGGACAATGCGCCCTGGAGGGTGGCGATGGCACGTGCCAGCCGAACGGGTACTGCAGCTTCGGGGATTCAGCGTGTCCAACCGGTCAACGGTACGGCGACCAGGCCCCCGGCGGCCTTGCCGGCCTTTGTGTTGAGCCGCTCGCGGACGATACCCAAACGAGCGGAGACTGCGTCGGCCCCGAGTGCGCCCCCCCAACGCCGATCACGGGGCCCACGTCGACCGGAGAGACGACGAGCGGCGGATCGACACAACCCGACCAGACCAGCGACGGCAGTAGCAGTAGCAGCGGATCGGACTGGCAGACGGCGAGCTCCGCCGGCACCACCGAAGACAGTGGCTCGGATGATTCGACCTCCTCCGTCACCGGCGAACCGACGACCACCGGCATGCCTGCCTGTCCCGAGTTCGTCGATGAGTTCGACAACGGCGTCGTTGACGAAGCGCCGTGGCAGATCTTCGATGGAACCGGCTTGATGAGCGAAACCGGAGGCGTGATGCGGTTCTCGATCGACCCGTCTGAAGCGTTCTACTCGTTCATGGTCCTCTCGGATCTCGATGTCACGACGGGATATGTCCTCGCCCATCTCGTCGCCCTCCCCCAAGACCCCTCGTCTGAGTTCCTCCTTCGGGTCTACGATGAGGGTGGGCTGACTGGCGCGACCCTTGGCGTGACGGGGGACCGGCGAATCAGCGCGCGCCTGGAAGGAGCGGCCCCGACGGAGTTCGTGTACGGGCCCGACGTCACCGAGCTCTGGCTGTCACTCACGTTCGACGGCACAAACGTGAGCTTCAACTTCAGTCCCGACGGCAGTACGTACACAGAGCTGGACAGCGTGGTCAGCCCGCTCGTGGATCCGGGCGCCGCGGAGGTCTCGATGGCGGCCGGCTCATTCTCCCCGATCATGAGCCCCGCCCACGCCATCGAGATCAATGTGTTCGAGCACTGCAGCACGCCGTTCGGCGGCTAGATCTCAGTGAGCCGACGCGAGCGGGCGGGCGGGACGACCTAGACCCAGCCGGGTACGGAAGCGACTGGCCAGGCGCCGTCACGACGACCAAGGACCGTTCTTGCCGACCGCAACGATCGATTTCCCTTCATGGCGGAAGAGGCCCCTCCAGCCTCCCAGCCAAAGCCGTCCCTCCCGGTCTTCGAACGTGCTCTGGACCGCGTTGGTGGCAAGCCCCTGAGCCTCCTGAAAGTTGGCAAACGACTCCCCATCAAACCGGTAGACCCCAGAGTTCTCGATCGGAAACCAGATGTTGCCGGACTTGTCCTCATAGAGATCCCAAGCCTCCGTGCCCTCAACCCCGTCTTGTTCGGTGAAGTGCGTGAACGATTCTCCGTCGAATCGGCAGACGCCATGGTGGTGGGTTGCGAACCAGATGTTTCCGTCTCGCGCCTCGAGAATGGCGTTCACGGAGTCGCCGCAGAGGCCATCCTTCGTCGAAAGGTTCGTCAGCGATCCGTCGCTGTAGACCTGGGCCCCCCCGCTGGTGCCGAACCAGATCTTCCCTTTGCTGTCCTCCATGATGCTGTGAACAGCCTTCGCGGTCGAAACCCCTCGGGCTGGATCTGGGGCTGAATCGGGGAGCTCGAAGCTGGAAAACCGCGTTCCGTCAAAGCGACTCACCCCGTCGAGCGTGCCGACCCAAAGGGTTCCCTGACGATCGACGAGGAGGCTCCACACGTTGTTGCCGACGAGGCCGTCGTTTCTTGTGAAGTTGACGAACGACTCCCCGTCGTACCGGGTCAAACCGTTTTCGGTGCCAAACCAGAGGTTGGATTCTCTGTCCTCGACGATCCCGCGCACCGCGACCCCGCCAAAGCCTTCGTCGACCGAGAAGTACTCCAGCGTGTCACCGTCGTATCGGGCGACACCGTCTCCATTGGTCCCGAACCATAGGTGGCCGCGTTGGTCTTGAAATATCCTCCGAACGAAGTCGCTGAGAGGCTCGTGACGCTCGAGGGCTGTTTCGATCTCCGCGGACTTCTGCTGTGGCGACTCGGACTGCACGAGCTCGGTCGCGGCGACGTCCGGGATCCGCTCACTACCGTTCGCCGGCGAGCTCGTGGAGCCGCTGCAGCCACCAAGGGGCAGGAGGAACACCGCAAGAGAAACCACCGTCCGAAGGTGGCCGATTCCGCGGAGCGGGCTGGAGCTGTCCATACCTTGCCATGTCGTCAGCATGGCTCGGCATTGCGCTCTCATCTCGACAACCTCGCAGCCCGGAAGCCGGCGAGAGCTCAGCCGGCAGCGCAGTCGACGTAGTCGTAGAGGACCTCGTCACACCCGGTGAAGGTGCTGCAATCGGCGGCCGCGAAGCAGTCCATGGCGGACGCGAATGCTTCGCCGCAGGCCGCCGCGGGTGCCTCTGTCTGTGCGGCGGTGAAGTTCTGCTCGAGCTTGGGCGCGACACAGTCATCGAAGCACTCCGCAGCGTCCCACGCGTCACAGGTGTCTTGGAGATTGCAGTACTGCTGGCAGGTCTCCTCGACTGAAATCAAGCCGCTGCGGCTCGTGTCGCCGCTGGCAAAGTCGGTGCCGCCGAAGGGGTCACCGGGGGTCGCACCGCTCTTGATCTCGAAGGGGGCGTCGCACGCAGTCAGGGGGAGGAGAAGAGCGGGGAGGAGGAGGAGTCGGCTGAGCATCGTCTTTACCTTCGACAAAAACGTTATTCAAGATTACACATATTTCGTCAAGTGAAATCTGTACCTGCTTCCTCCAGGCCGTCTAGGTCGGTGTCGTTCTCGAAGCTGACGGCCGTGGAACGCGCGTCGTCCCTGCACCGGCAGACTCCTGTGCGACCGCACTGCAACGGCGAGGTGCGGTCAGCAAGGTGAGCAGCCGATCGACCCCGTTCGAGAGGTTCAGCAGGCCCAACCCGCAGGTCGTTTCGTTGCAGACCGCGATCTGCTCTCGGCCCTGCACCGCCGCCAGCTGCTCGAAGAAGCCCGCGTCGATCATCGAAGTGGTCGGGACGTAAGGCCAGTCGAAGTGACGCAGCAGGGTGGGAGCGGCGGTCTTGGCCCCCATTCGGTTGAGGTCGCGACGGTGCTGTCGCTTGACGGCCTCGTCCGCTGTCTCGGTTCGTGAGTAGGACTGCGCCATCACGTGAGCGCCAGGCTCGTTGATGTAGCCCATCAGCCTCGGGGTGAAGTCCGGTGTCCCGAGCCGCTCGAGGTGCTCCGATGAGAAGACCAGGGTGTTTTGATCGGCCAGGCCAGGCGCGCGCACCGAGCCTGCAGAGACCGAGACCGAGACGCGGGTGTCGCGAGCAGGGCACAACAACATCCCGAACGACTCCTGCAGCTTCCAGCTCAGCACCTTCGGGAGGAAGGGGACCGGTGTGCAGATCAGCGCGCGGTCGAACAGCTCCGGAGGACCGCCGCACCGCAGGCTCACCTGGCCGCCCGCAACGCTTTGAACATCGGTGACGGCCTGGCCGAGCCGAACCGGGATCTCCCGGTCCGCGACCATCCGCGGGAACAACGACCCGAAGCTCTCCGGCAGAACGCTCCAGTCGGTCTCCAGTTCTCCTTGTGGAAACCGCAGATCGAGGAACCGAAGAAACGCCTCTCGCTGACGCATCTTCACGACCCCGCGGCGGACGAGGCTCCGCGCCAGGCGGCGCAGGGCGGGGCTCTTGTGAAAGACCTTCCGATAGGTGCCGGGGAGATACCGACACCGCAGCCCAAGCACATATCCCGCGGCGTGTGTCTTTGCCCCGTCCCCGTATCCGTAGTGGCGCAGCCCGAGAATCTCGTAGACGTGTGTCATCAAGCGGGTGAGCAGAGGCGCCCCCATGCGCTCGCCCCACTCGAAGATGTTCTCGCCCGATTTCACGTAGCCGTGGGTGTAGAGCGCGTCCGGCCCCTGCAGCGCAGACGCCTCGTAGAAGACATCGAAGGTCCGCAGCAACTCCATCGCGAGCTCCATCTTCCGGAGCGGGTTGAGCGGCACCGGGAGCGCTCGGGGCTGCCCATCTCGATAGAAGGTGCTTCGCCCGACGGGCTCGAGACGTGCGCCGTACTCGGCCAGCTCATCGACGATAGGATGGGCAAGCCGCGGCTCCTCCCAGCCACAGGGCGGGAGGAACTTGACAGCGAGATCCGAGCGACGATCCGCGGCCCCCGGCGCAGGAAGACGGACCGATTGCGCGTTTCCTCCGACCCGTTCACTTCGATCGAACAAGGTGACGTCTTCGCCCGACGCCTTCAAGCGCGTCGCTGCCAGAACCCCCGCCGGACCTGCTCCGATGATCGCCCACCTCATGGCCCCCCTCCTTCGTCGCGGTGGGCTCGATTGAAGTTCGCAGCAGGCTGCACGGGTTCAGCCTGCAGAGCCGTGGAGCGTCTGGCTCATACCTGTTTTCTATCGGTGAAATAGCGCGCGCTCATGACGACCGGACACCGAGTTTCTGCACAAACCGGCGAAAACTACTGCGACCGCAGTATCGACATGCGGTAGGGGCTCCGCCCACATTGAATGTGTGGAGTACGACGGGCGGGTTTTGGGGTGTTTTCTGCTGCTTGCGGGCGCTTGTGGGGGTTCTGGGGCCGAGGACGACGTGGCGTCCGACGGCATCCAACCCACGGCAGGGAGCACGGGAGAGGGCACGGACACCGAGCCAGACACGGGGGACGACTCCACTGGAGAGGTCTCGCTGTGCGGCGCAGATGAGATCGAGTGCGACGGCATCTGCTGCGAGGGCAGCGACGTCTGCCTCGACGGCTCGTGCGCGTCGGGCTGCGGACCGGACGAGACGGTGTGCGGTCCCGACCGCACGTGCTGCGGAAGCGAAGAAGCCTGCTACCTCGGCCAGTGCGTGGTTCCCGGAGGCGCGTGCGAGACGATCGCGTGCGCGACCCAGCAGGCGACCGCCGAATGCGATGAGGGCTTTGTCTGCGACGGAGACCTCGGCCTATGCATGCCCTCGTTCGCGGACGCGGGCTGCGAGTACGTTCCCCCGCCCGCTCAGTTCGAGCCCCAGCCTCAGTTTTCGTGGGGGCAACGCGGCACCGTCGCCTGTCAGGACGACAGCGTTTGCCAGGCGCTGTCTCTTATACACATCTGACGCTGCCGACGAGCGATCTAGTGTAGAT
>CAJXVA010000194.1 GCA_913061055.1 uncultured Pseudomonadota bacterium | reverse complement strand
AATGATACGGCGACCACCGAGATCTACACTAGATCGCTCGTCGGCAGCGTCAGGTGTGTATAAGAGACAGATCGGAGGGGGTGTGTGCGGGGTATTCGCGTTGGGTGTGGGTTCTTCGATACCCTCACCCCAGTGAGCGTCACGCTGCATCAGCTGCTTCGGGCGATGGTCGATTCGAATGCGACCGACCTCCACATCACCACCGGTGCGGCGCCCATGCTGCGCATCGATGGCGATTTGGTTCCGCTGAAGGCCCCGAAGATGGGCCCGGTGGAGAGCAAGAACCTCTGCTACTCAATTCTGTCCGACAAGCAGAAGCAGCGGTTTGAGGAGACGCAGGAGCTGGACCTCTCGTTCGGCGTGAAGGGACTGGCACGATTTAGGTGCAACCTCTTCGTCCAGCGAGGGGCGACCGGCGGCGCGTTCCGGCTCATCCCCTACGAAATGCCACCGCTGGAGACACTCGGGCTTCCGCCCGTCGTCGCCGAACTCACCAAGAAGCCCCGGGGTCTCGTCCTGGTGACCGGACCGACCGGTTCGGGTAAGTCGACCTCGCTCGCCTCGATGATCGACCTGATCAACAACGAGCGCCGGGGACACATCATGACGATCGAGGACCCGATCGAGTTCCTGCACAACCACAAGGGTTGTCTGGTGAACCAGCGGGAGGTGGGCGCGGACACGGAGAGCTTCAAGAAGGCGCTCAAGTACGTTCTGCGCCAAGACCCCGACATCGTCCTGGTCGGCGAGATTCGGGACACCGAGACGATGGAAGCTGCGCTGACCCTCGCCGAGACGGGTCACCTGACCTTCGGCACCATGCACACCAACTCGGCGGTTCAGACGATCAACCGAGTGGTCGACATGTTCGAGTCGCACCGCCAAAACCAGGTCCGCACCCAGCTGAGCTTCGTCCTCGAGGGTGTGCTCACCCAGGCGCTCCTGCCCAAGATGGGGGGCGGCCGATGTCTGGCGGTCGAGGTCATGGTGCCCAACGATGCGATCCGGGCGCTCGTCCGAGACGGCAAGCTGCATCAGATCTACTCGCAGATGCAGCTCGGACAGGGGAAGAACAACATGCAGACCTTCAACCAGTCGCTGTCGGACCTCGTCCAGCGGGGGGTTCTCTCGATGGATGTCGCCATGGCGCGCTCGAGCGACCCCGACGAGCTAAAGAACATGATCGAAGCGGGGAAGGGCCTGCAGCAGGTCAAGCGCCGATACTGAGCCCGCTGAGCAGACCCCCGGAGGACACACGCCATGCCAACCTATATTTGGGAAGCCACAACGCGCGCGGGAGAGTTCCGCAGCGGCACCGTTGACGCCGACAACGAAGGCGTGGTTCAGGAGCGTCTGCGAAACCAGGGGCTCAACGTCACCAAGCTCAAGCGCAAGCCGCTCGAGCTGCACATCCCGTCGATCGGTACCGGCGTCAGCCTGCGCGACAAGGTGGTCTTCACCCGGACGTTCTCGACGATGATCGACGCCGGCCTGCCGATCGTTCAATCGATCGACATGCTCGCGACACAGTCGGAGAGCCTGCACTTCCGGCGCATCCTGGCGAGCGTCAAGGCGGACGTCGAGACCGGCAAGTCGCTGAGCGAGTCGATGGCTGCCCACCCCAAGGTCTTCGACCAGCTGTTCTGCGCCCTGGTGTCCGCAGGCGAGGCCGGCGGCATCTTGGACATCATCTTCCGCCGTTTGGCGACCTACATGGAGAAGGCCGCCTCTCTGCGTCGGCAGGTGATGCGGGCATTGATCTATCCGACCGCGATTCTTTCGGTCGGCATCGTCGTGATGATCGTGATGATGACCAAGGTCCTTCCGGTCTTCGAGAAGATGTTCAAGGACCTCGGCGCGGGAAGCCTTCCGGCTTTGACCCGCATGGTCCTGGCGCTCTCGCACGGGATTGCGGACAACATCATCGTCGTCCTGCTCGCCATTGCGGTGTTCATCGTGGGGTTCATCGCGGCCTCGCGAACCACGAAAGGGCGCTACGTGATCGATACGATCACGCTCAAGATGCCCATCGTGGGTCCGGTGATCCGGAAGATTGCCGTCGCGCGTTTCACTCGGACGCTGGGCACACTCCTCAACTCGGGTGTTCCGATTCTCGACGCGCTCGAGATTGTCGCGAAGACCTCAGGCAACCTCGTGGTGAGCCGCGCCATCATGTATGCGCGGGGCAAGATCGAGGAAGGCTCCGACATCGCCTCGCCGTTGCTCGAGACCGGAATCTTCCCTCCGATGGTCGTTCAGATGATCGGGGTTGGAGAGCAGTCCGGCGCAATGGACGAGATGCTCCAGAAGATCGCCGACTTCTACGAAGAGGAAGTCGATGTCGCGGTGGGTGCCATGACCGCCCTGCTGGGACCGCTGATGGTCGTCGGGCTCGGCGGCGCAGTGGGCACCATGCTCATCGCGATGTACCTGCCGATCTTCGAGGTCGCCGGCAACATCAAGTAGGTGGAGGTCTCCGACTCCACGCCCGCCGGTGCGACTCCGGCGCTGTCGGAGCATGCCCGGCGGATTTCGTACTTCATGCTGGTGCGTCTGGTCATCCTCGCCGGATTGACCGCACTGGCCAGCCTGGTCACCTACACCCGCGGCGACGACGTTCTCGCGGGGCACATGACCCTGCTGTGGAGCGTGGTTGGCGTCGGCTTTGCGCTGACGATCGTCTTCGCCCGTCAGCTCCCGCGAGCCCGTGATCTCGGGAGGTTCGCGGGGGTGCAAACGGCCACCGACTTGTTGCTCTCGGCGGTGGCCGTCTATCTGTCCGGTGGCGTCGATTCGGGCCTTGCGACGCTCTACCTGATCTCCGTGCTGGGCGCGGCCATCATGGGTGGGCCCCGCCTGACCTGGGCTGCCGCGGCCGCCGCAACGGCGCTCTACGCCACGAGTGCGATGCTCGAAGCCAGCGGTTTGCTGGTCCCCTTGGCCATCGACCCCTACGTCCCGCTCAGCCCGCGCGTCCTCGGCTTCAACGTCCTGCGAACCGTCGGCGGCATCGTCGGCGTCACCGTTCTCTCGTCGTACCTCAACCGCCAGCTCACCTCGTCGGTCTCGGCTCTGGGAACGCTGCGACTGCTCAACGAGAACATCGTCCGGTCGATCAGTTCCGGGCTGTTGACCGTCGACATGCACGGTCACGTGCTCTACTTCAACCCGATGGCCCGGCGCATCCTCGACCTCGAGGACGCCGACATCGGCAGGTCGCTGGATAGCCTGCTCCCTGGCTGCATTCTCGAGGCACCCGCGGGGGTCGACGCCCGGCAAGAGTTGGTCGTGCTGACCCGAGAGAACCGGCACGTCCGCGTCGGACTCAGCCTAGCCCCGCTCACGGATGCGTCGGAGAATCGGCTCGGACACGTCGTCAACTTCCAGGACCTCACGCGGCTGCACGAGCTCTCACAGCAGGTGCGGCGGAACGACTCCCTCGCGGCCGTCGGAGGACTCGCCGCGTCGGTGGCCCATGAGATTCGCAACCCACTGGCCGCGATCAGCGGCTCGGCCGAACTCCTCGGGACCGCAGAGCTCACCGGAGAGGACAAGAAGCTGTTGGGCATCATCCGGCGAGAGTCCGGTCGCCTTTCGGCGCTGATCACCGACCTGCTCTCCTTCACCCGTCCTCGGCCACCCCAGCGGCGTCGGGCGCAAGTGGCCAAGACCGCACTCGAAGCCGTCGAGGCGTTTCGGACCGACCCATCGAGCCAGGGAATCACCCTCGAGTCCAAGGGAGACGAGGGACCCAAGACCGACGCCTACGTCGATCCAGCCCAGCTTGCCCAGGTGCTGTGGAACCTGCTTCGGAACGCGGGGCAGGCGCTGGAGGGCGAAGGCACGATCCTGATCGAGACCACCGCCGAGCCCGGTGCCGTCCGCATCGACGTGGTCGACGACGGGCCGGGCATCGGCCCCGAGCACCTCGATCGAGTCTTCGATCCGTTCTTCACGACCAAGGACACCGGGACGGGGTTTGGTCTGGCGATCGTGCACCGGATGGTCGAGGAGAACGGCGGCACGATCGAGTGCGAGTCCTCGCCCGACGGGACCCGCTTCACACTCCGGTTACCGCCGTACGTGCCCCAGAATCAGCCGGACGACTCCGGCATCCTGGAGCTGTCCGACTCGGTCAGAACGTGATCGCCGGACCGACGTTGAGGTCGAACAGCACGCTGGTCGTCGTGGGCATCCAGCCCCCGACGTTGAGCTCCGCGAACAGCGAGAAGTTCTTGTGTAGCTGGTAGTTGAACCCGACCAGCGCGCCGAACATCGCGGGGCCGATCACGACGGTGTCGATGCGCTCGTCAGCGGGGGCCGTGGAGCCGCGTAGCCCAAGCGCGAGGTCTCGATCGACGTTGCCGTCAGCGCCGGCGGTGCAGCCTTGTGTGTAGGGCCAGACGGCAACACAGGTGGAGGGCTCGACCTGGCCCTCGGCGTTGAGCGGACCACTGAGCGCGACCTCACCGAGGTCGGGCACGCTGTTCCCGTTGCGGTCGTTGGCGAAGTTCATCGGCACCCGAAGGCGCGCCTGGCCATATCCGGCAAAGCCGCCGGCGAAGACCCGGAACTTCCGGTCGTCCTTGCCAAAGAAGTACTTCACCTTGGCTCCGACCGCCCACGTGAACCCGGGCTTCTGTTGGAACCCCGGAGGGGCAACGCTACGAACGTTGGTGTTGAAGCTCGTCGCCGGAGCGATGGTGGTGTCGTCCGTGAAGACCTTCGACCCGGTGACCAGCTGGAGTCGGCTGTAGACAGAGACGACGACCGCCCGACCGACACGAATCCCGATCTCGGGCGCGACGTGGAACGGTGCGAGCGCAAACCCGGTGCTCACCGGGTGCCGCTGCGAGCAGTAGCCAGGATCATAGGCGGAGGCGAACGCGGTTCGAGCCGCCTCGTCGCCAGCCGCGTACGGGACGGCCCCCAGCGGCTCGATCTCGGCGAGGTGCTGCTGGAATGAGAAACCATCACCCGCGAGAGGCTCCTGCCCGGCATACCAACGCTCGACGGCGCAGGCCTGCTCGCGACTGCCATAGACGGCACCTGGAATGCCGGGCGTGTACTGCTCGTAGGTCTGTTCGGCCGTTCCGCGAGCAATGCCCAGACCGGTTCCGATACCGAGGTTGATGAACACTCGAGGAAGACTGGACTTGCCCTTGGGCTTCCGCTTCTTCTTCTTGGTTTCCTCGCCGCCTTCTTCGCCGCCCTCTTCGCCGCCCTCTTCGCCGCCTTCGCCGGTGGTCGCCGCAGCGACGACCGCGTTCTCGTCCATCTTGAGGATGAGCGGATTGAGCTTGTCCCCTCGGCTGACCAGCGGCTGGTTGGTCGGGTTGAACGCGTAGAAGAAGTACTCGAGGTCCTTGCCACCGTGACTGGCGGCCGGAATCGTCCAGGCTCCCCAGTTGTCCTCGCCCACCATGGTCTCGCCGGTGAACTCGGCTTCGGATCCAACAGGACGCCAATACAACACCAACGTGCTGCCCATCGGCATTGTCGTGTTTGCGACGGCGACGAACTCAATGTCGGCGTTGGGCGTCCCCACAGGCGGGGTATGAACGACGTCGTTCGCTGGAGGCTGCACGCCGGCACGTGCTTCGTTGCAGATCGCGGTGAGCTCTTCCGACGCCAGCTCGATCGGGAGCTTGATGTTGTAGTCGAGCTGGACCGCGTCGAGGCAGGACTGCAGCGCCTGGCCACGATCCCCAGAGATGGAGTACACGATGCCGGCCCGCATCGCGTACATCTTGGCCAGCGACGGATCGCCTGCGAGTCCAGCGGACAGGGCGTTGGCGATGGCGCTATCGAGCGTGACTTGGGCGGCCTCGAGCTCGACGTTGTTGAGTTGGTCGAACGCGTTGAGGTACGCATCCACGAGATCGTCCCTCGGGGACGCGTCCGCGAACGAGGGCACCAACAAGGTCGCGGCCGCGAGCGCACCGACGAGAACCGAGCCTCGGGCGCGGCGTGCAAAGGAGCTGCAGCGTTGTCGAAGACCGTTCACCGTCGTTCGTTCTACTACGGCTACACGCGAAAAAGCGAACCGTAGCGGGGTTTTAGGCCCCCCGATTTCCGATTGGCGCCAGCGTAAACACCCCAGGACCGGGGATGCCTCGGCCATCCGGGGCGTCACGATGGGGTGCGGCCGGCGCTTTGCTCCGGCGCATCCCAATGGCGTGCAGCGGGGACCGCCGCACGCCCGCGGCTGATGTTCAGCCTCGCCGGTTCGAGCAGCCTACTTCTCGCACTTGGCGTTCGAGACGTTGAACTCCACCCGGCGGTTGCGTGCGCGACCGTCCGAAGAGCGGTTGCTGTCGATGGGACGTTCCTCACCGAAGCCGGTCGGCTCCAGACGGGAGCCAGGGACCCCGCGAGAGCGCAGGTACGTAGCCACCGCGTCCGAACGACGCTGCGAGAGCTTCTTGTTGTACTTGTTTCCGCCCTTGGAGTCCGTGTGGCCCTCGACGCGGAAGTTGAGTTCCTCCGGTACCGAGAGAATGACGGTGGCGACGTCGTTGAGAAGCTCGAAGCTCTTCGGATCGATCTCCGACTTGTTGAACTTGAAGAAGACCTTCTCGCTGATCTTGACCGAACACCCATCGAACTCGGCCTTGAGGTCGGGGCACCCGTCGTCATCGCGATCGCCGTCGTAGTCCTCCGGCTTGTCGGGACACTGGTCCTTGCCCTTGCAAACGTCGGCGTACTTGTCGGCGTTGGGAGAACCCTCGACCCATGGGTCGCAGATCTTGTCCGAGTCGTTGTCCGCGTCGGGACACCCGTTCTCGTCCTCGAAGTTGTCGATGTCCTCAGGATCGACGGGGCACTGGTCCGGCTCGTCGAGGATGCCGTCGTTGTCGTTGTCGGGATCCGGACAGCCGTCTTCGTCCTCGAAGTTGTCGACATCCTCTTTGTCGTTCCGACAATCCTTGCCGTCTTTTTGATCGAGGTTGACCCATTCGCCGTCCTTGAACTCGGACGCGTCGAGGACCCCGTCCCCATCGTTGTCCTTGTCGGGGCAGCCATCGTCATCCTCAAAGGAGTCGAAGTCCTCGGGATCGTCGGGACATTTGTCGGCGGCATCGTCGTAGCCGTCGCCGTCACGATCGCCGACTCGCGCCACCGGCTTGTCGCGGCAACGCTCGGGGTCGGTCAGTTTCTGAGCCTTCTCCGTGTAGTAGGCAGCGGAGTCCGCCGCCTGCTTGCCACGGTAGTACTCGCCGATCGCCAGAGCATCCTCGGCAAACTTGATGTTCGCCTCGGCGATGGCGGTCTCCTTGGGCGCGCAGTTGATCGACTTGGAGCCATCGCGAATGGCTCGCTGAAGCTGGGTCTGCGTGCCTTCGACCTCGCCGAGCAACTTCTGCCCCACGCAACCGGTGGGACCCAGAACGAGTACGGCGAGCAGGGCGGAAGAACGAGCGACGCTCATTTGCCACCTCCGATCGAGATCGATCCGGAGGCTTTCGCCTTGCCGTCTTTCGCTTCGGCGTCGCCTTCGGCAGCCCCGTTTGCATTCGGGTCCGCGTCCGGGGTCGCACCGTCCTCGTCATCGAGGGTCTCGGTCATTTCGCCGGCTTCGCGCTTGTCGGATTTGCGCTTGGCTTCCTCCGCAAGTTGCTTGGCGCGCTCGCCGTAATCGAAGGAGCGCTCGTACTCGCTGTAGGCCATCAGAACCTTGGCCTGTTCCAGGTAGGTCACGGCACCCCAGTACTCGTACGGCGCGTACTGCTCCGCGCCGGCTTGCTTGGCATCAGCGACAGCCTTGGAAGCGTCGCGGGATACTTTGCCGAGATAGCCGAAGGGTCCACACCCACCGAGCAATGCGGCGGAGGCGGCGACGAGGAGCAACGAAGATCGAAGAGATCGAGTACGCACGGGTACAGGGGCCGACAGTCCAAGGGGGCGATGGAGAGCTCAGGGCGGACATCCGGCGCTAGATCCCGAGCATCGCTGGCGTTTTTCGCGCTCGCGGACGATAGCAACGGGCTGGACACAGGGTCAACCGACGGGAGAGGCACAGGGGTGTGCGAGTGTCCAGTTCGGACCCGGTCCCACCCCGCGGAGGCTGCTACGCTGCGGGCCGTGAAGGGGGCGTGGTTTCGCATCAGCGTCGTTCTGGCCCCTGTGGTGGTGGCCGGATGCACGCGCGTATCCGACACGCAGCGCTTCGAGGCCAATCCCGAGACCGTGGAGATCACTGCCACGGTACCCGAGGCCGGGGGCTCGGCGTTCCCGGACATGTCGGTGCGACTGTGCTGGTCAGGCCTGCTCGATCCTCAGTCGCTGACGGATGTCGACGCGGTCGTCGGCTCGGGAAGCCTGCTCACCGATGCCCGGCTCGGCTTTGAGCTGCGCCCGTGGACATCGGTCGACGGTGAGCACCTGGCGGGCGACGCAACCGAGTCCTGGTGCGATGGCTCGGTGGTGACCGTCACCCCCAAGGAACCTCTAACCGCGGGGGTTCGTTACCGGATGCGGTTGGCCGACGCCGCCGTCGGTTGGCAAGGCGAGTCTCCCAATCTCGAGACGCCTGGCTGGGACTCCGCCGAGGGCAGCGACGCGTTCAACTTCTTCTTGGAGTTTGACGTTGTCCCTTCAAACACGCCGCCTCGCCTCCCGGAGGAACCGCCGGAAACGATCACGCTCGCCTCGCTGTTCGAGGACGGCGCGGTGTTCGATCCACAGCGAGCGATGTGCAGCTGTCACCGGGATCCCGACGACGACGCGAGCCTACGCCTAGACTTGAGTTCGCCCGACGCCGCGTTCGAAGACCTGCTGTTCGACAGCCGACTGCGAGACACCGGCTACCCCATGGTCACGCCGCGCCGCCCCTCGGAGAGTTTTCTGCTTCACAAGGTCCTGCGCGATGACGGCGAAGCACTCCCCGGCGTATTCGGAAACGCGATGCCGCCGGGGGACGACGCGCTCCCGTACGGCGACTACGTGATGCTGGCCCGCTGGATCGAAGACGGCGCCGAGCGTTAGGCGGACTCCGGTCGGCGGAACAGGAACATCTTGTCGGTGTAAGCACTCGCCTCGTACTCCTCCGGGAGCGGGCGCGCGATGACCTCGGCCTCGAAGCCGACCGCGGTCGCGAGTCGGGTCCAGGTTTCCTGGGGAAACAGACCGCAGATGTGACGATCGTGAACGGCCCGTACCTCGCCCGCCTCGCGCAGAAGGAAGGCGAAGTCGTAGACGTGAGTGTCGTCCGCGGGGTCCGGGTCGTAGGACCAGCTGATACAGCGCAGCCCGAGCGTGTCGTCGTCACCGGCGTGGTCTTCGTGAGACTCGATGAACGACTCCTTGAGGCAGTCCGGAACAAACAGCGCCGCACCACCGGGCCGCAGATGATCGAAGGCGGTTTGGAACACGGCGCGGAGGTCGGCCTCGGAGAGCATGTACGCCACCGCGTCGTGGCAAAGCACGCAGTCGAAGGTTCGCCCCAGTGCGAGGCTCCGCATGTCTCCTTGGACATGCTCACAGTCGGGGTTGAGGGACCGAGAGCGCTCGAGCATGGGCTCGGAGAGGTCGGTGAGCGTCACGGAGCCGAACCTGGACTTCAGGAAGTACGCACCGTGCCCCGCGCCAGCCCCAAGCTCGAGCAGCGAGGCGGCGCCGGGGACCGCGGCCGCAAATACATCTCCGAACACCGCGACCTCGTCTGCGTGGTCCTCGAGCGGATCGAGCAGGTGATAAAAGCGGACCAGCGTTTCGTACAGAAGCGGTCTCATCGCCTCAACAGCGTAGCGTGTGGAGAGCCCGGGGCTTGGCCAGACCTGGCCCCAGACCTGGCCCCAGACCTGGCCCCAGATCAGCGACCGCCCGGAAGCTTCGCCGTGATCGCATCGCGCTCCATCTCACCGACCATCTCGATCATCTGTTCGAGCCGGGCCTCCCGTTCGTGGGCGCGATCGTAGACCTTGGCGAAGCCCGCCTCCGAGTAGCCAAGAGTCTTGGCCTTTTCGTATTCGGCGATCGCGCGCTGGGTCTCGACGAGACACGTGGTGAGCTGGCTGCGGTCGAGCCGGGCGGCGTGCTCCCCTTTGGCGTAGTGCAGCTTGCAAGGACCACGCTCGGCGTCCCCCTCGATCTCGAGACCCCGCATGTAGACGTCGTACGAGCTCTCTCCGCACCCTGCCAGCGAGCCTAGGAGCGATCCAAGGACGGCGGCGGTGACCAGCAGACGCGGCATGCCACTACTGTAGCAGCTCGTCGGCGTGGCGCCGGGCAGCGCTCGCCCCGTCGCTGTCCCCTTTTGCGTCCAAGACGGCTGCCAGGCGGATCCAGCCTTTGCCACGTTCGGGCCGCAGAGCGACCGCCCGTCTCGCCACCTCTTCGGCCTCCTGCAACGTCGCTCGATCGCGGGCGAGATACAGGGCGAGGTTCTCCAGCGCCGCGGCCCGGCCCGGGGTCAGCGCGAGGGCACGCCGCGTGGATTCGATCGCACCCAGCCTGTCGCCAAAGCGATCCTGCAACGCGCCCAGCGCGACCCAGGGCCCCGGCACGTGCTCGCTGACGCGGGATGTGGTGGCCTGCAAGATCTTCAGCGCCCCCTGAGCATCTTGGTACACGCGCACACGCGCCCGGGCATCGTTGGCCATCGCCCACGCCAGCCGGACTCGGTCTTCGGGCGCGGGCAGCCGTGCGTCCCAGCGCTCGAGTGTGCCCTCGATCGAGGGCGCCTGCGGCAACGTGGATTGCAGGGCGGGCGAGAGCCCAGCAACCCGGACCGGCAGCACACCTCGATCCGACCACCACGGCACGCCGGCAAAGATCGTGACGGTGGGCGCTTCGACGGCGACGGCACTCTGATGCGCCCCGATTGCGGCGACGATACGCTCGCCCTCGGTCGTGCCCGACTGCGCCGCGGACCAGACGTCGTGCCCCGGCGAGCCCGGCAGGAGTGCATCCGGAACGGGCTTGTATAGATGTTGGGCTGGCACCGCGATCACGTCGGGCCTCGCCCCTTCGACAACCTGCGCGAACAGCAGGCCGGCAGCCAGGTCATCGGACTGCGTGAGCACCATGGCGCCCGGCGGAAGCTGCTCGAGCGTGCCCCGCGTCCACGCCGCGGGGCCCCAAGAGCGGGTATTGCCCAAGTCCTCGCCCGTGGTGAGCGCGGCCGGCAGCGTGAGGACGACAAAGAGTATGGGTACGACTGCCCAGACCGCACGGCCTCGCGGTTGCACATGTCGCCGCACGAGCTCCGCGACCGCGACCGCGAGCAACAGCGCGGTGACCAATCCTGTCTGCCGCTGCGCGACCCCCATCGGATTGATCGCGACCGCATAAAGAAGCTCGATGCCGACAAGCCCGGCGAGGCCTGCCGCCACGCGCGTATCACCGGCGGCCGGCTCCGGACGCCACGCCAGCCCGATGACGGCACACAGCCCAAGCGTCGGGCCCAAGGGCCCCAGGTCCTCCGACAATCCCGCGAGGACCGCTTCGATGTTGAGCTGCCACATCGCCCCGCTCGAGGGCCAGATCTGCTCGGCATAGGCGTTGCGAATCGAGCTGGCCATCAGGTGGTCCCACAACGTCCGCAGGGTATCGGGGTCGCCCCAGTCCGCGACGGGTCCCCGGACCGACGCCAGCGGGACCGCGAGGATCACCGCGCTTGCGGCGACGACGGCCAAGGGGGCCCATCGTGCCCACGGACGCCGGCGACGCAGCGCGACGACCCAGCCGACCATCACGGGGAGTGCCAGCGCCAACCGAGCGTCACCGAAACACCAGACCGACCAGACGGCGGCGAGTGTGCCGAGGAGTCGTCGTCTCGTACCCGACTCGTCGGCGCGAAGCGGTGCAAAGCCCCACAGCACCACCACCATCAGCGCGCCTTGCAGCGCGTAGATCTCCACGACCCTCGCCTGTCGCGAGAATGTCCAGCTGGCCGCCAGCCAAACCGCAGCTCCAACCGCGACCCATGGATGGACGCCGCGCTCTCGCAGGAGCCCGACGAGACCTCCGACCGTCACGCCGGCGAGCAACGAGGACAGCACGGCCATGCGAAATCCGACGGAGCCGACCGGCAGCGTGGTTGCCGCTCGAAGCAGGAGTGCGTACCCCGGCGCACCGGGCGGATGCATCACACCGAGTTCGAAGCCCGACGCACCGATCTCGCCCGAATCGAGCCAGAAGTGCGCGGGGGAGGCGAACGCGAGAAAGACCGCGAACGTCGCCCAGCCGACCGCAAGAGCGAGCCGCATCCGCAGATTGTCGAGCACGCAGCCGCCCCGGGCAAGCGCTGCAAGCCGTGATAGTTTCCGCCCGTGCCGCTCCACGTTCAGCGCGACGCCGCAGCGCTCCCGCCTGGGACGGCCGTGTGTATGGGCGCGTTCGACGGGCTGCATCGCGGGCATCAGGCGCTGATCGAGCGGGCCCGCAACCACGCACAGCGGGTCGCGCTGGTCACGTTCGACCCCCACCCCACCGCGGTTCTCGCCCCCGAACGCATGCCGCCGATGCTGCACTCGGCGATTCAGCGCGAGCGAGTCGCGGCCGACCTCGGGGTTGAGAACCTGGTCCTGCTTCCGTTCGACCGCGACATGTCTCGCATGGCCGCCGAGGACTTCGTCCGGACGTTCTTCATCGAGGGCTTGGCCCCGGACGCGATCGTCGTCGGCGCGGACTTCCGCTTCGGGGCCCGCCGGGCCGGCACGGCCTCCAGCCTCCAGGCCCAGGTCGCGGCCCACGACGTCGTGACCGACATCGTCGAGTTGATCTCCGCCGATGCGGGGAAGAAGGTCAGCAGCAGCGACATTCGGCGCGCGCTGCAAAATGGCAACGTCGCGGCGGCCGGCGAATGGCTTGGGCGCTGGCACGCGGTCGCGGGCACGATCGAGCACGGAGCCAAGCGCGGGCGCGAGCTCGGGTTTCCGACCGCCAATCTCGCTCCGCTTGCAGGCAACGCAGGTGGCATGGTGCCCCCCAAAGGCATCTATGCATCCGTGTTCACGGTGTGGAGCCCGCAGTCGCCGGACTACGGCGCGTGTTGGCCCGCGGTGACCAGCGTGGGCCACAACCCGACGTTCACGGACGCCGGGGCACCACTGAAGGTGGAGACCCATGTGCTCGACCAGCAGCTTGGCGAGCGTCTGTACGGCCTCGACGTCGAGGTCGCGTTTGTGAAGCGCCTTCGCGACGAGCGGAAGTTCGACGGAGCAGACGCGCTCGTCGCCCAGATGCACCGCGACGCCGACGAGGCCCGCCGCGCCCTCACGCACGGCGCCCTCGCTCACACGCTCACGCCCCCAACGAAGACCTCCGCATGACCCGCTCTCGCGACCCTATCGCCAGCACTACGATCGCTCGGCTGTACCTGGCGCAGGGCCATCGTCGGAAGGCCGCCCGCATGCTCGAGGCGTTGATCGACCGCGACCCGTCCGACGGTTCCGCGCTGCACCTGCGCGAGCGGCTGGAGCGAACCGAGATGCCCACGCTCACCGCCGCGGTCGACGACGCCCACCTCGAGGTCACTTGGGATGCCGTCCGCGACGCGCCCCGGCGGCATGTGGTGGTCGTGTCCTATCTGGGCGATGCGACACTGCCCAGGATCCAGGTCACCTCCGTCACGTGCGAAGAGGCCACTGGCGAGTGCACCTTCGCCCGCCCCCGGGAGCCGGGCAGCGCGGCCGTCTGCATCGGTTTCATGGGCCCGGGCGGCTTTGTGGCCGAAGCCGTCACGAGCCCCCTGGTGTGGTCCTCGCAGACGCCCGATTCCGAGGCCGCAGCGGCCGCGCATTCTGCGTTGGAATAGGCCCTTCCTTGGCTGTACGGCAGCACGCCGCGAGGATCGGAGAACGGTGCTAGGGTCCGCGGCGATCATGTTGAGCGGAGCATTCACGGCACTGGCGACCCCGTTTCGAGGCGGCGCCCTCGACAAGGACGCGCTGAAAAAGCTCGTCGAAACCCAGATCGACGGCGGCATCGACGGACTGGTTCCTTGTGGCACCACGGGCGAATCACCCACCCTCTCCCACGCCGAGCACATCGAGGTGGTCGAGATCGTGGTGGAGGCCGCGGCTGGCCGGGTACCGATCATCGCGGGCGCCGGCTCCAACAACACCACGGAGGCCATTGAGATGGCCACCGCCTGCAAGAAGCTGGGCGTCGATGCCACGCTGCAGGTGATGCCCTACTACAACAAGCCATCGCAGCAGGGTATGCGCGAGCACATCCTGCGGGTCGTCGAAGCCTCGGGCGCGCCCGCGGTTCTGTACAACGTGCCGTCACGAACGGTCGTCGACCTCCAGCCAGAGACCGTCGCCGAGCTGTCGAAGCACGAGCTGGTCGTGGGCATCAAGGAAGCGACCGGAGACATGGCGCGTGCGATCGAGATCCGAGAGCAATGCGGGGCCGACTTCGCGCTACTCAGCGGCGACGACTTCACGCTGCTTCCGTTCCTCAGCGTCGGTGGCAACGGCGTCATCTCGGTGGCCAGCAACATCGTCCCGGGCCTGTACGCACGGCTGTGCAAAGCGGCCGTCGAGGGTCGGTACGACGAGGCGCGCGAGCTTCAGTACAAGCTGCAGCCGCTCAACCGCTCGATGTTCTGTGCGAGCAACCCCGGACCGCTCAAGGCAGCGCTCGCCAAGCTTGGAATCATGACCGACGAGGTGCGCTCCCCCCTTCTGGCGGTCAGCGATGGAGCTGCCCACGCCCAAGTCATGGACGCCTTGCGCGGACTGGAGCTCGTCTGATGGATGACCGTCTGACTTCCGTCGTCATCGTCGGCGCGCGCGGGCGGATGGGGCAGAGCCTCATGTCCGAAGTGCTCGTCTCCGACTCCATGACTCTCGCCGGCGCTGTGGCGCGTCCGGGAGCCCCCGGCTTGCGCGACGACGTCGGCCACATGATCGGCCGCCGCAGCGTGGGCATCACGCTCAGCGATGAGCTCGTGCCTGGCCGCAACGACGTCGTTGTCGATTTCTCGCTCCCCGAGGCCACCGAGGGGTACTTGGCGCGCTGCGTCGAGCGGCGCGTGCCGCTGGTCCTCGGCACGACCGGGCTCACCGAGCAGACTCAGGTGAAGCTGATCGAGGCCTCGCGAGAGATTCCGATCGTGGCCGCGGCCAACTTCTCCGTCGGGGTCACCGTCATGATCCACGTCGCCGGCGCCACCGCCAAGGCCCTGGGCAACGACTGGGACGCCGAGATGTTCGAGATCCACCATCGCAACAAGCGAGACGCCCCCAGCGGCACCGCGCTGCGCGTGGGACAAGCCGTCGCCGAGGCCACGGGTCGCAAGCTGAGCCAGACCATCAAGACCAGCCGTGACCAGGTCGGTCCGCGAAGCCGCGATGAGATCGGCATCATGGCCCTGCGCGGCGGCGACGTCGTCGGCGAGCACACCCTGATGTTCCTCGGCGAGTCCGAGCGCATCGAGCTCACCCACCGCGCCAACGATCGCGCGATCTTCAGCCGAGGCGCGCTGCGAGCCGCTCGCTGGGTGGATGGGAAAGAGCCCGGGCTCTACGACATGTTCGACGTACTCGACTTGCACAGCGTGTGAGTTCGATGTCGCGAACACTCCCCAAGGACGCTGAGGCGTACCAGCAGACGAAGCTGTTCACCCCCCGGACCGTGCCGCGCAGCATCCTCGCGAAGCACAGCACCAAGGCCGGGACGTGGGGGCTGATCCACGTGCGGGCCGGAACGGTGCAGTACGTCCTCGAAGGCGAGGACGTGCCGCTGGCAACGATCGAGACCGGCGAGACCTTCGTTGTGCTTCCCGAAGAAGTGCACTTCGTGCGGCTGTCTGAGGATGCGGAGTTCTTGGTGGAGTTCCACAAGCGGCCCGGTGCGGCTGCGCCGGACGATCCGCACCGCTGAGCCCCCGAACCCAGGACACCTCGCCTCAGCTCGGCTCGCGCCCCCCAGAGTGCGCTGCGTAGCCCGTGCGCAAGGATTGCCGCTTGGGTGGGCGGCGACGTGCGCAGATTGGCTGCGCCCGATGATCCCCTTGCCTTGGCTCGCTACGACGGCTGCCCTGGTGGTTGCGCAGCCCGACACCGGACGTGTCGCGGACGCGAAGGTGCGGCAAGTCGACGCACTCGAAGCCCGCGGCAAGCACGCCCGGGCTGCCGCCCTCGCGGAGGAGGTCGCCGTGGCCCACCCCCAGGACTACGGGTGGACTCTGCGAGCGGGGTGGCTTCGCTTCCAAGCCCGGCACTACGGCCGTGCAACCGCACACTACGAGCGGGCGGCCGAACTGAGTCACGGCTCGCTGGAGAGTCGGCTGGGGCTGGCATGGTCACTGCTCTACGACGGGCACCGCCGGCGCGCGCTCGCCGAACTGGAGACGCTCGAGCGGGACTACCCAGAGGCGCGCGAGGTCACCGAAGCGGCCGCGTTTGCTCGCGCCCGGGCCCGGGTCGCGGCCCGCCCCTGGGCGTCCGTCACTGGGCAGGTCTACTC
>CAJXVA010000193.1 GCA_913061055.1 uncultured Pseudomonadota bacterium | reverse complement strand
GATCTACACTAGATCGCTCGTCGGCAGCGTCAGATGTGTATAAGAGACAGCTCCGGTACACCAGATGATCTTCGGGCTGCACGTCGGCGGCACGTTCCTGTAGCGGGGCTCAGCCGGTCGCGGCCAGCCGCAGCCCCCTGCGGGCATCAGGCGAGGCAGGGATGACTTCCCAGCCGATCCGGCCTGCGCGGCGCCGCATCGTCGGTGCCCGTGACCAGTCGATGCGCCGGACCGCCTCGCGGACGTCGACGAAGTCGAAGGCTCGCAACATGCGTTCGAACTTGGCGAACCCTCCCGGCACGCCGACGTAGCTGCGGAGGCATCGAAGCGGACTCAATCCCGGGATGGTCGGCTGGCCAGCATCGAAGTCCCGAGGGTGAAAGTACGTCATCACGTACGGCTCCCGTCTCATCAGGGTGTGGATCAGCCGTGATGGAAACAGGCGGAAGTAGCCCCCGCCTGCGACGGGGAGGTCCGCCACCGATGACAACGACATGGGGAACTCGCGCAGACGTCCCGACGGTGTCTCGATCCACCCGGGCCGCCGCATTGCGCCTCGAAACCCACCGTGCATCCGCCAGGTGGGAAAGAGCGAAGCATCGGTCTCGATGCCGGCGCGGACGAGCGAGTCGAACGCCCACGGAGTACGCGACGTGATCGAAAACCCCGGCGCCCGGTAGGACGTCACCGGTTTCCCAGTCAGGTCACAGAGAATGCCGATCGAACGCGCCAAGTCGGCTTCGAACGCCGCTGGGGTCAACTGGTGGACCATTTCGTGCGCATACGAGTGTGTCCCGACCTCGTGACCAGCATCATCGATCGCGCGTACGACCGCGGGACAGCGCTCGGCGACCCAACCCAAACAGAAGAACGTCGCGCGCTGATCGTGTCGGGCGAGCGCCTCGAGGATCCGCTCGGTCCCGCGACGCACACGAGACTCGAACCGCGGCCACGCCCGAACGTCGGCCGTGGGTTCGTGCTCGAGGATGTGAAACCAGTCCTCGATATCAAAGCTCAGCACACGCATACGACGACCCCACAGGCGCGCAAACAAGCGCCTCGTATTGGACAGTCGTCGTATCGAGCCGAAGCCGTGAGGAGAAAACAAGCGTGGCCCAGATCCGCACCGATGTGTCCTGAACCGGCACGGCCACCGGGGTCGTTCCGCGCGGACCTTCGTCTGCTCGCCCAAGAGACCACCCGCGGCCCAGGCCCACACCGCCACGAAAAAGGCCGCGCCCGATTGCTCGACGCGGCCTCCTCGTTCAACCCGCGTGGGCTTCAGCCGTCCTTCGCAGGCTTCTTCTCGGCGAGTTCTTTGCCCTCGGGCGCGGGAGCTTTCTCGTCGGGCTTGGCTTCCGGCTTGACCGAGTCAGCGGTGCCCTTGGGCTTCTTGGACGCCGCACTCGGGTCTTCGCCCCCCTTGTTCACAGCCTTGAGGCCCTTCATGCCGCCCTTGGCCGCGCCACCCTTGCCGCCGAGCTTCATTTTGGCGCCATGGCCGTGACCGTCGTCCTCACCGTGGCCGCGCGGCGACTTCCGCTTGCGCTCGGGCTCGGGTCCGAGGGTCGGCTTGATGTTGTCGACGACCTCGTACTTCTCGAGGAGTTCCTCTTTGAGTTCGCGCCGTCCCTGGTGGAGCTTGCGCTGCTCGAGTCGGTTGACGATCTGGTCCTCGAGCGCCTCCTTGGGAAGCGGTCCGGGGCCCCAGGAGCCGGTCACTTTGATGATGTGATAGCCGAACTTGGTCTTCACCGGCTTGGAGATATCTCCCACCTTCATGGCGAACGCGGCCGCGGAGAACTCCTCCGCCATGCGGTCTGCCGTGAAGATCCCGATGTCGCCGCCCTTGGCTGCGCTGGGTCCGGTCGACTTGTCGGTGGCGATGCCCGCGAAGTCTGCCCCTTCAACAATGACAGCCTTGTGGATCTCGTCTGCCTTGCCCTTGGCTTCGGCGTCCCATTTGGCGCGGTCTTCTTCCGACGCTTCGGGCTCGTCCGACTTGCCGTGGGGGCGACGCTCTTTCTTGGGTCCGATCGGGATCAGGATGTGCGACGCCCGAACGCGGGGTTTGTCGGACTTCCAGTTGTCCTTGATCTTCTCGTAGTCGGCCTCGATCTCCTCAGGCTTGACCTCGAGCAGTCCCTTCTTTCCAAGAATGGCCTTCTCGCGGAGCTCGGCGACGTACATGTCCCGAAGGGACGTCTCGGTCTCGCCTCGGCGGCTGAGGTGTTTTTCCCAGTCACGGATACCGCGACGCTGCTGACTCTCGCGAGCCTCGAGGGCCGTCTTGTCGAACTCGACACCGAGCTCTTTGGCTTCTTGCGCCAAGACCTCGTGGTAGATGAGGCGTTCGGCGATGGACTTGCGGTAGCGACGGTCGGCGGAGCTGGGGATGTCCCGGCCACGGTCGGTGTACTTCTTGACCTTGAGGTCGTAGATCGACGCGAACGCGTCGTTGGGGATGTCGACCGACCCGACCTTGGCGATCGGACCTTTGGGGATGGCGCCGAGAACGGTGTCGGTGGCCTTGTCACCACCCTCCTTCTCGATTTTGGCCAGGTCCTCTTTGGAGGCCTTCGCAGGCTTGGGAGGGTCGGTGCAGGCCCCCGCAAGTGCGGCAACCAGGAAACTCACGGAAAGCGGATACAAGGAGCGCATGAGTGGTGCCCTTTCGGTACGAGACGCGGCGGAAGGTGCCGCGCGAGCCCGGGATTCTAAGCATGAATCGCCGGGCCGGGGAAGGATGGCCCACGCACGAGGCGCAAGCAACGCACTGGCGGGTCTCTCCGGCGTGACGTAAGCATGACCGCTGTCTCGCATGGCCGACCTGGTCCAGCTCCGGCGCTCTGGCGCCCCCCAACCCCCTGAAACGACGCAGGCCGACCCCAGCGCGCCTGCGGTCTACCTTGAGACGTTTGGGTGTCAGATGAACGCAGCCGACTCTGCGCTCATCTCGGGCCAATTGGGGCGAGGCGGCTACCGAGCCGTGCAAGATCCCGCCGAGGCCGACGTCATCCTCATCAACACCTGCGCCATTCGAGAGAAGGCGGAGGACCGGGTTTGGGGTCGGACCAGCCAGCTGCTCAAGCACCGCGCCGATAATCCCGACCTCGTCATCGGCATCACAGGCTGCATGGCCGAGCACCTCAAGGACAAGGTCGCAGCTCGCGCCCCATACATCTCGCTCGTGGCGGGCCCCGACAGCTACCGCTCGATCGCGGAGCTCGTCGACCGTGCGCGCGGCGGCGAGTCGGTCGTCGACGTCAAGCTCGACAAGGAGGAGGTCTACGACGAACTGGATCCCCACGCCGACGACGACGGCGTCAGTGGGTTCGTCACGATTCAGCGGGGCTGCGACAAGTTCTGCACGTTCTGCGTGGTGCCCTACACCCGCGGTCGCGAACGGGGCGTGGCCCCCCGCGAGGTGCTTCGACACGCCCGCGTCTTGGCGGAGCGCGGCTACAAGGAGGTCGTCTTGCTGGGGCAGACCGTCAACTCCTACGTCTACGAGGACGTCGACTTTGCGGCTCTGCTGAAGACGGTCGCGCAGATCGATGGCATCGAGCGCATCCGCTTCACCAGCCCCTACCCGGTCGACTTCTCGCCTCGGGTCATCGAGGTGATGGCCACCGAGCCCAAGGTCTGCCCTCAAGTGCACCTGCCCCTGCAATCGGGCTCGGACGTGATGCTGCAGAGCATGCGGCGGGGCTACTCCCGGCAGCAGTTCATCGACCTCGTCGGTGCCCTTCGCGAAGCCGTCCCCCACCTCGCGCTGTCCACCGATCTCATGGTCGGCTTTTGCGGGGAGACCGACGAGGACCATGCCCAGACGCTCTCTGCCATGCGAGAGGTCCGGTTCGATTCGGCGTTCATGTTCAAGTACAGCGACCGGGGCATCACGTACGCCTCGCGCAAGCTGGTCGACGACGTACCGCCCGAGGTCAAGGGCGCCCGCCTGCGCGACGTCATCGAGCTGCAGGAAGAGCACACCCACGCGTCCCACAACGCCCAGGTCGGCAAGACCGTCGACGCGTTGATCCTGGGCACCTCCAAGCGTGGAGACAAGACGTTGGCCTGCGCACCGACGTATCACAAGGTGCTGCTGCCCCTGGGCGCCGGGGAGCCCGGGGATCTGGTGCGCGCGACGATCAGCGGTACCACCGGCCACTCGCTGCTCGCCCTCTAGCTCGGGGGTCGCTCGCGGTGCCCGTCCCGCGGTCCCACGGTGGTGGTACAACGGCCGCGAGACCGCCGTGGCCGATCACGATTCCTCCCAGCCACCCGATTCCGACCCGCCCGATGACGACGCGCCAGTCCGTGTCCATCGTCATGTCCAGCCGGTGGGTCCGCGCGTTCTTGTCCGGATCGTCAAGGGACCCGACCGCGCCGAATCCGGGTTGTTCCTGCCCCAGGGGGTCAAGGAAGACCACGCGGCAGCCCTGCTGGGCGAGGTCCTCGAGGTCGCCCGCACCATGCCGAAGGCCGACAACCTCGGCGACGACCTGGATGACGACGACGATGACGACGACGACCTCCGTCTCGACCTCGGCAAGAACGTCAGCGGCATTCCGCTGGGCGCCAACGTCCTGTTCGAGAAGCAACGCGGCATCGCGGTGCCCTGGGACGAGACGCTGCGACTGCTCGAGGTCCGGCACGTGCTCGCGCTTGTAGACATCATTTCCGAGGACGAACTGCAGTGAAGACGATCCGTACTCTGGGCACCGGGGCAGTGGCCCTATCGCTGAGCCTCTCCCTTGCCTCCAGCGCCGCGGCAGCACCCCCCGAGGTTCTCGAGCGCGCCGCGACAGACGGGGTCGAACGGGTCTACGAGGACTACTCGTCCGAGGGCGACGCCAGTAGCCTCGAACTGAACCCGGCGATGCTCTCGGCGGTCCGAGGTTTCGACCTCACGCTGCTCGGCTACCAGACGACCGACCGCTACATGCGAGGCCAGGGCTTCGGCGCGTTCGCAGCGTTCAACCTCGGCTTCGGGTTCGCGATGGGCTTCGGCGCCCAGCTGCTCGAGCCTGGGCTTGGAGACGGCGTCACCGATTTCGACGCCGACGCCAACCCGACTGCGACCAAGCTCGGCTGGGGCCTGTCGTTGGGCATGGGCCAGTTCGGCGCACTCGGAGTCGGCATCTCCGGCCTGCGCACCCAAGGACAGTGGTTGCAGCGCCCCGATGTCGACATCGGCCTGCTCACCCGCATCACCAACTATGCCTCGCTTGGCGCCTCCGCTCGGCTGAGCCCGGTCAACGTCGAAAGTGACACGCTTCCCCCCGAGCTCTCGGTCGTCGGGGAGCTTTCCGTCCGTCCCCTGGGAACCAACCTGGTCGAGGTCGCCGGCGGCGTTCGGCAGCAGGTCCTGACGGCCGCACCGGGCGAGCGAACCTCCCGAGTCGGCACGGACGGCTTGCTCCCTCGCGGTCGCCTCTCGCTGCGATGGCAGGGTTGGGGGCTCCGCGGCGAAGTCGAGCAGGTTCGGCTCACGCAGCTCGACGAAGCCAGCTTCGTCCCGCTGCGAACGACCAAGGGCCTGCGTGGCTCGGTCTCCCTCGAAGCCTCGTGGGACTTCGCCAGCATTGGCTCGGGCGTGCACGTCGGAGCCTCCGATGGCATCGACGGGGTCGGCTACCACGCTCGTCTGCACTCCAGGCGACGCGGCCGGGTGTTCTGGCCTCGATTGGTCCAGGTCGAGCGCATCGATCTCGGCAAGCTCGGCGGTCAGCGCTCCCTCATCGCCATGCTCGAGCGCCTAGAGCGAGCGGAGAAGGCTGGACCCCGCACGATCCTGCTGCTCGACGCACGAAGCACCAGCGGCGGCTGGGCGGCGCGCCATGAGGTCCGGGACGCGATCATCGACGTTCGAAACGCCGGCGGTCACGTGTTCGCCTACGTGGAGAACGCCGGCCTGGGCGACTACTACATGGCCAGCGTCGCCGAGTCGGTGTTCATCCACCCCGCCGGTGCTCTCGACACCCACGGCATGTCTTCGGACAGCCTGTACTTCCGCGGCGCACTCGACAAGGTCGGGGTCAAAGCCGAGGTCATCAAGATTCGCGAGTACAAGAGCGCCGGAGAGCGGTTCAGCGAAACCGGTCCGAGCGCACCGGACCGGGAGCAACGCGAGGCGCTGCAGTCCGGCATCTACAAGCAGGTCCTGTTCGACATCGCCCAAGCCCGGGGTCTCAGCGTTTCTGACGTCCGCCAGGCCTTCGACAACGCCCCCTATGGACCGACCCAAGCGATCGAGCGCAAGCTCGTCGACGCCATCGCCTTTCGCGACGAGCTCGAAGATGAGATCAGCGACGACATCGGCGCTCCGGTCGAGATCGACACCGTCGGCGACTCCACGCCGCAGGACACCACCTGGGGGCCCGAGCCCTACATCGCGGTCGTGCTGGTCGAAGGTGCAATCGTCGATGGCCCCAGCCGGGCCATCCCGATCATCGGCACCCAGTTCGCTGGTGGCGACACCATCGCCAAGGCGCTGCGAAAGGTTCGCGAGGACGACGCCTGCAAGGGCATCGTTCTGCGGGTCGATTCTCCCGGAGGCTCGGCCCTCGCCTCGGACATCATCTGGCGCGAGGTGGCGCGGACCCACGAGGCGTTCGAGGCCGACCCGAAAGACAGCCCGCCGATCGTCGTCTCGATGAGCAACGTCGCGGCCAGCGGTGGGTACTACGCCGCCATGGGCACCGACACGATCTTCGTCGATCCAATGACGATCACCGGGTCGATCGGGGTCATCACGATTCACTTCGACGTTTCGGGGTTGCTCGAAAAACTCGGCATCTCGGTCACCACGTTCAAGCAGGGCAAGAACCCGGGGATGGGCTCGCTGTACCGGCCCTACACCGCCGAGCAGCGCAAGAAGGTCGAGGACAGCATCGAGCGGACCTACGACCTGTTCACCTCTCGCGTTGCAGGCTCGCGCGGCATGACGCAAGACAAGGTCAACGAGCTCGGGCGCGGGCACGTCTACGGCGGGAAAGCAGCCATCGAGCTGGGCCTCGCCGACCGCGAGGGAGGCCTCGAGGACGCGGTCAACTACGTCCGTTCCAAGGCGGGCATCAAGCCTCGCAAGAAGCTCGCGATGCGAGTTCTGCCTCGCTCTCCGAGGTTGCTCGACCTCATCCTCGACAACGTCGGCGACCCGTTCACCGGAGCGGGACCCGTCCGCAAGGCCCAAGCCCGCCGCAAGGCCGCCCGCGAGCAGGCGTCCATCGCCGGCATGCTCCCCAGCATCCTGCATGACACCCTCGCCCAGCTGCCGCTGTCGCTGCTGTACCTCGAGCCGGGCAAAGCCCATGCGGTCATGCCGTATGTGATGCCGCCACCGAAGTAGCGGGAGCGCAAGACGCACATCCGAAGGGGACCCCAGCCATGCGCTCGGGTCCTCTTTTTTTGCGACCAGAGCATTCTATCGAACACGAACGTGCTCGGAGAGCAGTCCCTCCCAGTCCGAACGTTCGACCTCAGTCAATCCCTTGTGCTGCTCACGAAGGTCTCGGATCTCCCGCGACGTTGGAAACCGAACCCCACCAGGTGCTCTGTCCGCGATGCCCACGATCTCGTCGACGCCACGAGGGGGTCTATCCCACGAGCACTCGCAGAGCGGACATACGAAGATCGGTCGGTCGTCGCGGTGCACAAGAACCAACAGAACGGCCCCAGAGTCCGCGCAGACAGGGCAGTCCCCGGCGGACATGAGAACCGTTTGCCCCTCGTTCGCGACAACCGCCGTGATCGGGGTGCCATC
Source organism: uncultured Pseudomonadota bacterium (assembly GCA_913061055.1). Classification (GTDB taxonomy): domain Bacteria; phylum Myxococcota_A; class Polyangia; order Nannocystales; family Nannocystaceae; genus CAJXVA01. The sequence goes on along the minus strand of CAJXVA010000193.1, from coordinate 8,706 downwards.
GGGGGTCGCGGAGTTGGTGAGGGACAATTGGGCCAACACCCCGAGGTGCAACTCGACAGGCTCCACAGTCAGGTTCTCAACCGAGGGGCTTCCCCCAGCAATGAGGGGAAGGGCAAAGGCGAGATGCTCACCGTTGTCCGGCCTCAGCCCGGCCGACAGCGCTTCGTGGGCGAGTCGAGAGTCGAACGCACTCGGTGAATCCGAGAAGACCCGCTTTCGAAGGAACTCGACCACGTCGCCGGGCTCGCAAGCCACGCGCTCCCCTCCCTCGCAAAACACCTTGGTCAGAGCGCACGTTTCCCCATCAAACGCGTAGCCGTAGAGGTCCCCGAAGATATCCTCAGCCACCGAGACGAACCCGTCGAGAAGCCAGCCATACGCGGCAACCCACTCGGCGTCGTTGCGCGAGACAGTTTTGGCTACGGAAAAGAACCGAAACAGACCGTTCGGTGTCTCAAAGCCGTCGGACGCACGAACGAGAAGTCAGTAGGAGCTGGGGAGGTTGTGGCCCCTCACAGGCGTTTCAGCCCCAGAATACCCACCCGCCAACGACGCGGACGAACCTCGAATCAGCTCGTGAACACTGGTCATCGGCAACCCTCTGCTCGCGCTACCCGTGCCGTCACGATGTGGGTCGGCGAGTGCAAGCGCCGGAGCTTGGGCGCCGCGTCGTAGTACGCGCTCGGCTCCGTGAACGACACCGTCCCCAACCCCGCGTGTCCCATCACGCGGCGCACCTGTGCTTCGTCCGCGTACGGGTCGAGCGCCTTTCGACGCCGGGTCACGGTCCGAATCGCGGTGCGCAGGACAGACGCCGAGATGCCCACCGAGGCCTGTCCGGCGCGGGTGTGGAGGTCGCTGACGAACAAGCCGTTCGGGCCCAGGGCGCCTGCGACCGACGAATAGAGTTGGGCGCGCTCGGATCCGGCCAGGTAGCTGAGCAACCCTTCGGCGACCACCACAGGGCGCTCCGCATCCTGTAGGGCTTCGCGAAGTGTCGCCGCAAACCCGGGCTCCACGACGTTCGCAGCCTCCACGCGGTGCCGGCCGGCGAGCGCCCTACGGACCGCGTCGGGAGCCCGAGCCAAGGCGGCACGCTTGCGCGAGACCATGTCGGGCAAGTCGTACTCCAACCCCATCGCGTGCTCGTCCAGCGCCCACACGACGGCACGCCGGGTGAGGCCCGCGCCGAGTTCGACCACGACGTCGGGACGGTGCTCCGCCACCACGGCGTCGATCAGCCGGTGCCGGTACTCCAGGTACACCCGCATCGACGGGGTGCCCCGAGACAGACGGGTCGCCCACTCGCCGGCCGCAAAGAAGCCCCAGTACAGCGCGGCGCCCTGCCAGGTAGAGAACAACTCGGCCCGCTCGAACCCCGCCGCGCGCCAGACGTACGCTGTGTAGTGCGCCGTGGGGCCAATGCGCTCGTGGCCGCGGGTCATCGCTCGAGCATGCGCTGCGCTTCGGCGGGGTCGATCGCGATGGCCTCGGCCAGCTCGACAAACGCTTTGGGGCCCTCGTCGTGGTCGTCGGATTTGACCACCGGCACCAGGTCGAGCATCGCGATCCGGCGCTCCTCTGGCGGCAACGCGGCGAAGCCGCCGACCAGCATCATCATCTCCGGCGGCTCGTCGAGCAGGTTGGTCATCGCCCCCTTCGTGCCCGCGGCGAGCGGCAGTCGGCCCAGGAGAGTCTCGAAGCTGGTCCGCTCCGCCTGGGTCACGTCGCCGTCGGCGCGGGCGATGATCGCTGCAAACCCAGCGATCAGTTCGGCACGAGCGGCCGCCTTCAGCGTCCACGTCTCTCGCCAACCGGCGACCGTCGCCGCGTCTTCGCCGAGCATCCCTGCGAGTTCGTCGTGCACCGCAGCCTCTCGTTCACTGCCACGCCCGTCCGTCAGCGCCATCCGCCACGCCTTGGACAAGATGTCCTCGGTCAAGAACGGCGGCGGGATCGAGATGGACTTCGCGTGCGCCCGCAATGCAATGGCGTCGGCGAGCCGAGCGGTCCAGGCCTTGGCATCGTCAGCGTCGATGCGTTCGTCCAGCATCCACAGCACCTGGTCCCACTCCTCGACGTCGAGGATGCCGTCGGCGTGGGCCATCAGACCGCACGCGACTAGCGTCCACTCTTGTTCCGGCGAAAGCGGCATGTTGTGAGCGTACCAGGCCGCATCGCGCCGCCGCGCCGCGGTCTGGCTCAGGATCCGGAGGCCACCGCGCGGGGACCCTTGGCCGGGCCGAAGGTGTGCTCGGGGCCGGGGAACTCCCCACTGCGCACCGCAGAGGCGTAGTCCTCCATCGCCGCTTTCCCGCGATCGAACAGCTCATCGAACCGCCGGACGAACTTGGGCCGGAGATCCGGGGTGAGCCCGAGCATGTCGTAGCAAACCAGCACCTGGCCGTCGCACCCCACCCCTGCCCCGATTCCGATCGTCGGAATGTCGATCGCGGCGGTGATGCGGCTGGCGAGTTCGGCTGGGATCCCCTCCAGCACCAGTGCGTAGGCGCCGGCCTCGGCGACCGCTTTGGCGTCATCGAGGATCCGCTGCGCACTCTCCTCGTCCCGACCTTGGACCCGGAACCCGCCCATGGCGTGAACCGACTGCGGCGTGAGGCCGACGTGCGCCATCACGGGGATGCCCGCGGCCACGAGGCGCTCGATCACCGGAACGACCGGCCGCCCGCCCTCGAGCTTGACGGAGTGGGCTCGACCCTCGGCGAGGATCCGACCAGCATTGCGCACCGCTTCCTCGGGCGTGACGTTGTAGCTGAGGAACGGCATGTCCCCGACGATGTGCGCGTAGTGGGTGCCTCGGGCGACCGCACGGCAGTGGTAGACGATGTCGTCGACCGTGACCGAGAGCGTGTCGTCGTTGCCTTGAACGACCATGCCGAGGGAGTCACCGACCAACAACAGATCGGCGCCGCCCTCGTCCAGCATTCGCGCGAACGTGGCGTCGTACGCGGTCACCATGACCAGCGGCTCCTTGCCCTTGCGGCCGCGCACCTTGGGCACGGTCATGGGCTTGCGCGCCGGGGAGGCGGAAGCCCCGTCGGGAGTAGGCGGGGTTGCAGGGCGTGGCTGCCCGTACGGGGCCGAGGCCGTGTCTTGAGTCATCCGTTTGTCTCGCTTGTCCGGGAGGTCACGGCCGAGAGGATCCCGGTCCACGCCTTCGTACAGCCTCGGTTGATAGCACGCCGCGCTGGGCATCGCCCGAGATCCCCGGCTGCACAGCGTTCCAGCGTCGTTCCCGCGGACCAGACGCACACCGAAAAAGCGTCGTTATATTCGGGGTTTGACAGCCCTCAAAACCCCGTGACATGGTCGCGGGCCTCCCCGCCGCACGCGGGACCGCAAGGAGTCAAACGTGAGCTTCGAACTGCCCAATCTCCCCTACGCCAAAGACGCTCTCGCACCGCACATCAGTGCCGAGACGTTCGACTACCACCACGGCAAGCACCACCAAGCCTACGTCAACAAGCTCAACGCTTTGACCGACGGTAAGCCCGAGGCTGACAAGAGCCTCGAAGAGCTGATCAAGTCCACCGAGGGTGGTCTGTTCAACCAGGCTGCACAGGTGTGGAACCACACCTTCTTCTGGAACTCGATGAAGCCAAACGGTGGCGGCGCTCCGACCGGCGACCTCGCCGACGCGATCAACCGCGACTTCGGTAGCTTCGACGCCTTCAAAGAAGCGTTCACCAAGACCGCAGCTGGCCAGTTCGGCTCCGGTTGGGCGTGGCTCGTCAGCGAAGGCGGCAAGCTCTCGCTCACCTCGACGACCAACGCCGGCAACCCCATGACCGACGGCAAGACCCCCATCTTGACCCTCGACGTCTGGGAGCACGCCTACTACGTCGACTACCGGAACGCCCGCCCCAAGTTCATCGCTGCTTACCTCGAGCACCTGGTGAACTGGGACTTCGCCGCCGCCAACTTCAAGTAGGCCGACCGGCTTTCGGTCTCAGCGCGATATCAGGTCGCATACGTACCGGCCCCGCCCATCCGATGGATGCGCGGGGCTTTGCTATGCTTTGTCGAATGGCTGAGGTCGAGGACAGCGAGAACCGCTCCGATCCGGAGATGGCATCGCTGACGCCGCAGTCGCGATCGGACGACTGGGGGGGCACCACCGGACGTCCCCACAACGTCATCCGAGAGCCCGGAAGCCGGGTCGCCCACTACATCGTGCTCGAACAGCTCGGGTTGGGCGGCATGGGCGTCGTCTACGCAGCGTACGATCCCAAGCTCGACCGCAAGGTCGCGCTCAAGGTCCTGCGCTCCGAGGGACATGACGAGACCGCGGCCGTCGCTCGGCTCCGGTTGGTGTCCGAAGGCCGCGCCCTCGCCCGCGTCTCTCATCCCAACGTCGTTGCAGTCTACGACGTCGGCACCGTTCAGGAGGAGGTCTACGTCGCGATGGAGTTGGTGGAGGGCACCACTCTTGGACAATGGCGCAAGGCTCGGGCACGGCCCTGGACGGAGGTCGCCGAGATGTTCGTGCAGATCGCCCTGGGTCTCATCGCGGTTCACGACGCCTCGTTGGTCCATCGTGACGTCAAGCCGGACAACATCCTGATCGACCGGGAGGACCGCCCCAAGGTGACAGACTTCGGGCTCGCCAGGCCCGAGCGAGATGCACCGGAGTCACTGCGGCAGCAGGAGCAGAGACTCGTCGAAGCCGACATCGCCGTGGAGCGATTGCAGCTCACCCAAACCGGCGCGCGATTGGGGACGCCCGCCTACATGGCGTGCGAGCAACTCAATGGCGGTGACGCCAGCCCGCAAAGCGACCAGTTCGCCTTCTGCGTGACGCTTTGGGAGACGCTCTACGGCGAGCGCCCCTTCGCCGGCGGAAGTTGGGTCTCGCTGGTCCTGGCGGTGACCGAAGGCCAGATTCGGGAGCCCCCCACCCCTCCATCGGGTCGGCCGGTGCCCGCGTGGCTTCGCCGGGTCCTCGAGCGTGGGCTTTCCCCCGAACCTCGCGATCGATGGCCGAACATGCGCGAGCTGGCCAACGCGCTGAAGGCCGGAGACCCGCAGAGGGTCCGTCGACGATGGTGGATGGGTGCGGCAACCCTGGCGGTCGCCGGCAGTCTCACTGCAGGGGCTGGGTGGCAGCGATCGCAGGAGCGCGCCGCCGCCGAAGCAGCCTGCGAGCACGACGCCCGCAAGGTCGACACCGTGTGGACCCCACAGGCCCGAGCGCAGCTTCGGTCCAACTACGGCAGAAGCAAGATCGATGATGCGATGGCCATCGAGGCCGGCGTGGAGTCGATCTTCGACACGTTTTCGGACGCGTGGGCGCAGGAGCGGGGCGAGGTCTGTCTTGCCGCGTTGGACCCGACGCCGGTGCCCATGCTGGAGCGACGTCTCGACTGCCTCGACCAAGGCCTCGACACGCTGAGCAGCCTGGTCGACACGTTCAGCGACGCCGGCGACGTCATCATCAGCCGGTCGCGTCGCACCGCCGAAGGTCTTGTGGACCTCGAGCGCTGTAGCGACCTGCCGAGGCTCGAACGCATGCCGGCTCTGCCCGAAGACGCCGAGGCTCGCATCGCCGTTCGAGAGATCGACAGGCAGCTTTCGCAGACCCTCGTGCACGAGCACCTCGGGCACTACGAAGAAGGCCTACGGCGCAGCGAACAATCCCTCGAAGCGGCTCGAGCGACGGAGCACCAGCCGGTCATCGCGGTCGCGCTGTACCGTGTGGCCGTCTTCCAGGAAAAGCTCGGCAACTACGAAGCCGCGGTGGAGCACTGGGCAGCATCCTTTCGAGAGGCCTCACTTTGTGGCAACGACGACCTCGCGGCCCAAGCCGCCGGAGCCCTCGCATTCGCCGAGGGTGTCCAGCAGGGGCGGACCGACACCGGGATCCGGTGGTCCGAGTTCGCCGGAATCTTGATCGAGCGCCTCGACAAGACAAACACGCTCGACGAAGCGCGACGGCTCGACACCCTCGCCGTCCTCACCGAGGACCGAGGCAGGTTTGACGAAGCCGTAGCCCTGCATCGTCGCTCGCTCGAACTTCGCGAGTCGCTCGTGCCCCCGACCCATCAGAGCATCGGCTACGGGCTGGCAAACCTGGCCGGCGTCCTGCAGAACCAGGGCAAGCTGGCCGAGGCCGAGGCCGCGCTGCTGCGCTCCCGCTCGATCTTCGAGAACGCCTTCGGCCCAGACAATCCGACCACGGCCCACGTCCTGCACAACCTCGCCGGGCTGTACCGCGAGCAGGCTCGCTACGATGAGGCGAACACCCTGTACGTCGCGGTTCTCGAGAACTGGAGTGCACGCTTGGGCCCGGACCACCCCGATGTCGGTGACGTCTACGCCAACATGCGGGCAACCGCGCTCGCCCAGGGCAAGCTGAAGGATGCCGAGGCCCATGCCCGCGAAGCCGTCCGCATTCGCGGCACCGCCCAAGACAAGGGCGAGGCCCGCGGCGTCGCCGAAGCTGCGCTAAACCTGGGAACGATCCTCGCGCTGCAAGGCCGCTCCGAAGACGCCAAGGCGCAGTTCGAGGCCGCGCTCGCGGACTCCGCAGACTCGGTCGACCACGATGACAACACCCGCGGCCGGAGCCATCTGTCGCTGGGGTGGTTGGCACTCGAGCACGGGGAGCGCGAGGCGGCCAAGATTCAACTCCGCCGCGCCAAGGGCTCGTTCGAAGCCGCGCCCCAGAGTTCGCCCCAATGGATCGCGCGTAGTCGCATCGCGCTGGCCGCGGCCGAGTCGGTCGACGACCAGGCAGCAGCGGAAACCACGTGGCGTTCCATCGCCGAGAACGAAGACCATGCGGTTTCTGTGCGCGCCGAGGCCCTCGCACGAATCATTCACACGCAGCCACAGCCAGACCCCAAAGACTCCGCCGCCCTCGGGAACCTTCTGCGGGTCAGCCCCGCAGAGCATGCGCTCCGCATCCGCCGCGTTTTGGACGACAGCTGAACAGCGCCAGCGCTCAGTCGTCGATGACCATGACGGATTCATCGACCGCCAGAGGTACCGGGCCGTCGGCGAGCCACAATCCCACCGGAAGGCGACGAAGCGCGGACAAGAACGTGCCGGAGAGTCCGAAGCCACCGGAGCGCGCCATCTCAGAGAATGCCGTCCCTCCGGATCGAACCAGGGGCAGGTCGAACGAGAACACGCGCCGTAGGTTCTCGACGCCTGTCGGTTCCTCCGGGTAGAACGCCACGTCGATGGTCGCCGGATCGAGGGACGTGATCGCGAGCGCCCGGTCGATGGCGTCGGTCAGGCCTCCGTGGCGATCCACCAGCCCGACCCGCTGGGCGCGGACTCCCGACCACACGCGGCCGCGTGCCACGTCGTTGACCCGGGACAGCGACATCTGCCGCGCCTCTCCAACCCTGCGGGTAAACAACGCGTAGCCATCCTGCAGCGACTGCAGCACCGCTCCGCGCTCCTCCTCGGAGTACGGCTTGAGCCAGGAGCGCATTGCCGCATGGCGGCCATAGGTGATCCGGTCGACCTCGATGCCGAGTTTGTCAAGCGTGCCCGAGATGTCGATCTTCGGATAGAAGATGCCAATGCTCCCGGTCTTGGTCGTGGCGTCCGCATAGATGAACCGCCCCCCCGTCGCGATGTAGTAGCCGCCGCTGGCACACGCGTCGCTCATCGAGATGATGACCGGCTTGACCGCATCGGTGAGGTCGAGCTCGCGCGCGATGTCGTCGGACGCCTTGACCGAACCGCCCGGCGTGTTGCACCGGACAACCACCGCTTTGACGTTCTTGTCTTCGCGGAGTCGCTCGATCTCTTTGGTGATCGTGACCGACCCCGCGACCTTCCGGCCGATGAACGGGATCTCGAAGCTCTTCGAGTCCGATACATCCCCCTCGATGACCAGCACGGCGACCCGCGGCCGAGGTCCGTAGTCGTGCTTGTGAAACGACTGCTCGGGAGGCGTGGCGATCCGGACCTTGCGGCCCAACAGGGTTTCCAGCGTGGCGTCGAGTTCGTCGGGGAACGCGAGTCGGTCGACAACGCCATCCCGCTGCGCCCGCTCCGGCCGCAGCGGCGCGGCATCGATCCAGCGTTTGACCGACCGCGGGTCTTGCCCACGGTCCTGCGCGATGACTCGCAGCACGTGGTTCCAGACATCGGTGTGCATCAGCCGACGCTGCCGATCGCTGGGCGGTGTTGGCCCGGTGCGCTCGTACGTCTCGGGCACGGACTTGTATTCGGCGATGCGAACGAACTCCGCCTTCGCGCCGAGCTTCGAGAGCAGATCAGCGAAGAAGAAGGTCTCCACCCTCATGCCCACGATGGACAGGTCGGTATTGGGGTGCGCGATGATGGTCTCGGCCGCCGACGCCACGAAGTAGCTCCGCAGCCCGTCCCCTTCGACGTAGGCCAAGACGCGCGCGCCGGACAATCTCGCCCGGCGCATCGCCTCCCGCAGCTCTTCGGCCTGGGCCCATCCGAAGCTGGCCCCCCGAGTCTCGACCAACACCATGCCGCCCTGCTCGCCGGCACGTTGCAGCTCCTGAACCAGCGCCCACAACCCACGCTCGCCCCGATAGCGACTCAACTGTAGCCGCGTGACTCGCCTCGGTGCCGCTTCGAGTCCGTCGTAGCGTTCCGCAGACAGTCGTAACCGAGCCACGCCGCCGTCGACGGAGAACGGCTGACGCCCGGAGCTGTCTCTTATACACATCTGACGCTGCCGACGAGCGAGCT
>CAJXVA010000192.1 GCA_913061055.1 uncultured Pseudomonadota bacterium | reverse complement strand
GAGATGTAGAGAGGTCTCGTGGGCTCGGAGATGTGTATAAGAGACAGCTTCTGGTTCGAAGAAGAAGTCCTCCACCGTCAACCCGTTCGGTTAGACCCACATGTTTTCGATGAACGCCCCCATCGCCGTCGCGCTCGCCACGGCGCTCTCGCTTCCCTCCGCCGCACTCGCGGCGCAGCCCGCGGGCTCCCCAGACCCTGCCTCGATGTCCGAGGAGCAGAAGATGGAGCGGGCCAAGGGCCTGTACGGCGAGGCCGATGCGGCCTTCGTCGCTGGCGACTTCGCCAACGCGCTGGCCAAGTTCGAGGAAGCCTACAACTACTACGCGCCGCAGCTGCACCTGTTCAACTACAACATCGGCGCGGCTGCGTACGAGCTCGGTGACTGCGCGAAGGCCAAGACCGCCTTCCAGCGGTTCCTCGATCTGGTGCCAGACCACCCCGAGCGTGGTTCGGCGCAAGAGAAGCTCATCGAGATCGAGCGCTCCGGTTGTGCCCAAGCGGCCGCCCCCACGACGGCGCCGCCGGTGACCACGACAACGCTGGCCCCAGCGACCGAAGACGACGAGGACTCCCCGCTGCTCACCTCGAAGAAGGACGAGCGCGAAGAGGCCTCCGAGCGCGAGCGCGACGAGAAGGACGCCAAGAAGACCGACCCTCTGCTGCTGACGGGCATCATTCTAACCGCGGTTGGCGGCGCAACGCTCATCGGCAGCGGCGTGTCGGTGGGTCTGGCCCGCTCCAAGGCGAATCGCCTCGCCGACCTGGCGTCCCCGGGATCGACCGGGTTCCCCGACGGCAACTACAGCGACGATGAGGTGTTCAACCTCGATCAGACCCGCCTGCCCGGCAACAACACCGCGACCATCGCTCTGCTCGTGGGCGGCGTCGTAGTGACCGGCGTCGGTGTCGGCTTGCTGGTCGTCGGCCTCAAGCGCCAGAAAGCCAAGCGCGCCAAGGTTGGCGACAAGAACGCTTCGGCTCCCACCCGCCCGCACCTCGCCGGATTCGGTCCGTCGTTGCTGCCGCGCGGCGGCGGTGCGTCGGCCTCTGTCCGGTTCTAGTTCGACCGTGCTTCGGGCCTCCTGCGGTCCCGTCCATGGCTTGGCCCCGGGCCTGAAGGACGTCGTCCGTGCCTAGCCCCCGCGATCGAGCGCGTCTTCTCATCGAAGAGCGCCTGGCCGCGGAGCACGGGACGATGGGGCTCGAACGTCCCGCGCCGGTGTGCATGATCTACCCGAGTCCGTATCGGGTCGGCATGTCGGCGCTCGGCTTTCAGACCCTATACCGAATGCTCAACGACGAGGGCCCCGGTGCACACCGGGCGTTCCTCCCCGACGACTGGGAGCCGGCCTCCCTCAAGTGGCCCGCGCCCAAGGACCCGATGCTCAGCTACGAGCAGCGGCGGCCGATCTCGGACTACCGGATCCTCGCGATGTCGATGTCGTACGAGCTCGAGATCACCGGGGTCATTCGGCTGCTCGAGGGCGCCGGCATCCCCCTGTACGCCAAGGACAGGGGGCCCCGCGATCCGATTCTCATCGCTGGCGGTCCGCTGACGACGACCAACCCCAGCGTCCTGCTCCCGTTCGTCGACATCTTGATGTTTGGCGAGGGCGAGGAGCAGCTCCCGCTGGCCGTCGACAAGATCCTCAGCAACAAGCAGCGGAGCACCGCGATCGAAGCGGTGGCCTCGATGCCCCACGCCATCCGGGGGGAGCTGGAGCCGGGGCACTTCGAGCCCTTTCCCACCCAGGCGAAGGTCGATAAGTCGGTCCTCCCCGCCTACTCGGCGATCACCACCCCAAACACCGAGCTGGCGGACATGTTCCTGGTCGAGCCGGAGCGGGGATGTTCTCGGCAGTGCACCTTCTGCGTCATGCGGGGTCCCAGCACCGGGGGCATGCGCCTGCTCGACATGAAGGAGCCGCTCGGCCTCATCCCCGAGACCGCCAAGCGGGTTGGCCTGGTGGGTGCGGCGGTGACCGACCACCCCAAACTCGAGGAGCTCGTCGACAGCATCGTGCAGACCGGTCGCGGCGTCGGAGTGAGCAGCCTGCGGGCGGACCGACTTACCCCCGAGTTGGTCGCGAACCTGACCCGCGGCGGCTACAAGCAGATCACGGTCGCCTCGGACGGCATCAGTCAGCGCCTGCGAGACCAGCTCCAACGACGCATCAAGGGGGAGTCGATCCTCCGCGCTGCCGACCTCGTGCGTGCCGACCCCAACGTCCGCGGCATGAAGGTCTACAACATGATCGGCGTGCCTTCCGAGACCGAGGACGACGTCGACGAGCTGATCGCGTTCAACCAGGAAATCGCCGACAAGGTCCGGCTGACGCTCACGTTCTCGACCTTCGTCGCCAAGCAGAACACCCCGTTGGACGGGCAGCCGTTCATTGGTGTGAAGGAGGCTGAGGCTCGGCTCAAGAAGATTCGCAAGGCGCTGGGCAAGCGGGTGCAGATTCGGCCGCAGTCGCCTCGTTGGGCGCACATCGAGTATCTCGTCGCGCAGCGCGGAGCGGAGAGCGGACACGCAGCGGTCCAAGCGGTCTACGGCGGCGGCGGCTATCGTGCGTGGATCAAGGCGTTCGAGCGACTCGAGCCCCTGCCCCGCCCGTTGGTGTTTGGCGACGAGGCGCTCAAGGCTCGCCGGGCTCGCCGGGCCAGCGAGCGGGAAGAGAAAGCCCGCCTGCGGGTCCTGCCGTAGTCCGTCAGCGATCCTACGGCGCCGCGTGGTCGCCCAGCAGCGCCCGGAGCGTGGCGTGCCGGGCGGGGATTCGGGCCACCGCGGCCTCGTGTGCATCGTGCATTCGGGCCCGCGCGACCGCCATGCGCTGCGGGTCGTCGGCGAGTCTTAGGTCGCTGCGGACCATGAGCGCGGTGAGTCCCAGGTGGGCCAGCACCGCACCGCCGAGCAGCAACACGCCGGCCAGGCCGACGCGACCCGGCGCGCTCATCGAAGCGATGCCATCGGCGGTCCGCGTTGCGGCGAGACCCAAGGGCAGTGCCACGATGAGGACGAGCACCGCCCAGACCTTCAGCGGAACCGCACGGGCGGCCGCAGCATCGCCCCACGCAGAGGCCGAGAGCGGCCGCTCGAGGACCACCGCGTAGCCTGTCCAGTCGAGCAGCGCCCCGGTCGCGTTCGGATCGACGAAGCTCGCCGCGAGCAAGGCCACCGCGGGCACCACGAGCGCGAGCGTGACCGCGGCGAGCAAGCGCAAGCGTCCTCGCTCGCGGGCCCATGACACCACACCGAGCGTACTCGGGAGCAGCAACGGCAGGGCGTCCAGGAGCTTGCGGGCACCGAAACTCGTCCCGCCGGACCACGTTCGCGTCCCCAGGACGGCGTAGGCGCTGATGTCCCGCATCCCGCAGTCGAGCCAGATCTGGTGCGCAAACAACCCGAGCAGGAGCCACGCGGCACGCTCCCGCCGCGCCGCCGCCCGTCCCAGCGCCAGCATGCCAAGCAGCACCACCGGGGACCACGTCAGGACCCCGTGATACGGCGAGATCAGGAACGCGCGCAGGTGGTGGGTGGTCTGCGATGCATAGCCTCCGAGGTCCATGCCATACATCCACAGCTGGAGACGAAGGTGGAGCAACGGCCATGCCGAGGCTGCCACTGCGGCCGCCCCCAGACGCCGCATTCGATCCCGAGACGAGCCTCCTGGCCACGCATCCTCGGCAACCAGAAGCCAGATCGGCGCCAGCTGAGGCCGAATGCCGGACGCGAGCCCCACGAGCGCCCCGAGGACGATCGCCCGAGACATGGGGGTCCCCCAGTCTCGGCGCCGCCAGGCCAGCACGAACACCAACATCGCGCCAAAACCCCAGACGTGGGGTCGCAGTGGCGCTTCGCTGGCGTAGTAAAGCAGCGGGGTCCCGGCGATCCATGCGAGCTGAGCGACGACCCCAGCCCGGGCGGTGCCAGCTGCCTCCGTGTAGACCCGGCCCAGCATCCGCGCCAGGCCGAACAGAAGCAGCATGGCGAGCGTCCGCACGGCGAGCAGGGGAACGGCGCCGTAGGGGTTGAATCGCAGCCCGGTCGGCTCCAAGGCGCGCGCGGCCAGCAGACCCAGCCCGTACCCCGGTGCCTGAAGCCAGGTGGCTCCCGCCGGCCAATGGTTGGAGACAACGCCCTCCGAGGTGACGAACGCAAACGTGGGCGTGAGCCGCAGCGCGTTCACCTCGTTGTCGTAGAGCAAGTCCGCGTCGACGAACATGCCGTGCAGATGCGCCAGCATCCCGGCCGAGTCCGCGTTGTCGCGCACGATGTTGAACCAAGGCGCACAGACCGCCAGCAACACCAGAAGCCGAATGAGATGCCGCCGGAACACCGCACCGCGTCCGTGCGTATGGTTGGGCGGAACCAAGGACCCGATGGTAGCGTGACGATGGTGAGCGTGCTGGCCCCCCTCATGATGCTCAAGTGCGCAACAGCCTTGAGCGCCCTCGACCCCACGCTGGATCCCTCCCAGCTGGACGAGGCCACAGCGACCGAAGTCGCCGCGATCGAGATCCTGCCCTCCGAGGTGGCGTACATCTCGGCGCGGTACCAGGACTCTGTGATTCGCGGGCGTCCCTGGGTCCCAAACAAGCGTCTGGCGACGATCGGCAAGGGCACCCGGCTGGTGGTCCGTGGCGAGGTCGAGAGCCGGGACAAGGAGGGGTGCAAGGGCAAGACCTGGTACGCCGTCTGGCCGCTGGGGTTCGTCTGCAGCACTCACTTCACCAAGGCCAAAGAGCCGCCCGAGGTCGGAGCAGCACTGCCGCTGGGACCGGGCAAGCGGCTGCCGCACGCGTACGCGCTGGTCCGCAGCGACGGCACGCCAGCCTATGCGTCCGAGGACGATGTGCGCCTGGGCGTGGAGAAACGGTCGCTCACCAAGGGGATGTCGTTGGTCGTCACCGGCGCCACCGAGATCGACGGCGTCCGCTACGTCACCACCAAGAACGGGCTCATCGTCACCAAGTCCGACGTGGGTTGGATGGGCCAAGGATCCCAATGGCAAGGCGTGCGGCTGCACAACGCCGAGCCTGGGCCTCTGCTGGGCTGGGTTCGCAAGAAGAAGGCCAAGGTCTGGGACGCGCCCGCTTCGGAGAATCCAGCCGTCGCCACGCTGGTGCTGCGCGACCGGGTCCCCATCCTGGAGTCCCAAGGCGAGTACCGCCGCATCGGCGTCGACCAGTGGGTGGATGAGGGCGACCTCAACGAAGTCACAATCGTCTCGCCGCCCGAAGGCGTGGTCACCGACTTCCGGCGCGGCGAGACCGGCAACGACCAGTGGGTCGACGTCGACGTCGGCGAGCAGGTTCTGGTCACCTACCGCGGGACCGAGCCCCAGTTCGCCACGCTGGTCAGCAGCGGTCGCGGGAGCCCGACGCCGCTGGGCAACTACCCGGTTTGGGCCAAGGTCGCGTCCATGGACATGGCCAACCAGGACTACGAGGACAACCCCTACCTCGTGCAGGGGGTGCCCTGGGTGGTGCTGTTCCAGGGGCACATCGCGCTGCACGGCGCCTACTGGCACGACCGTTTTGGCAACCGCAAGAGCCACGGCTGCGTGAACCTGGCCCCGCTGGACGCTCGCTGGGTGTTCGAGTGGATCGGCCCCACCCTCCCCGTCGGCTGGACCGGGTTCCTCCCCGACGATCTCCACAAGAGCCCGATCGTGCACGTGCGCGACACCCACAAGGAGCCGGGGCTGCAGTTCACGCAGCAACGCCCCTGGGGTCCCCCGGACCGCACCGCCGAGAAGAAGAAGAGCGACGCGGCACAGCGCCGCCGAGAGACCGCCACAGCCGCCGCGGGCCCCGACCTCGGGGCGGGAGAGTTTCTACCGCCCGCCGGCGGAACCGCGACGCGCATCGAATCCAAGCCTGCGCCCCTGTAGGGATCGGTTGCGTGCTCTGTGGCCTCGTTCCATGACGCGGCGCTTGCAGCCGCCACGATCGCGCGCGTACGCTCCGCGGACATGCGACCCCCCCTTCGACGGCTGGCCCTTGCGGGCGCGCTCGGGTGCCTGGCCCTGTGCGTGACCGCCGGCTGCGGCGCGGATCGAGAACACCGTGTGCGCCCCCCCAAGGGCGGCGCAAAGCTCCACTACGCGCTCGACGTGGGGACCAGTCTCGACGGTCACCTTCGGATCGGCACGACGCGCAAGGTCGAGGGCATCTCCGACCCACTCACCCAGAGCGTCGAGTGCGACGCGCGGCTGTTCGTGGTCAAAGCCGAGGCGGATGGGTCGCGAACCATCCGAGCGACCTTCCGCAGCGTGGACCTGGACTGGAGCGTCCCGCCGGAGACCGGTCTCTCCACCGAAGCGTTCGCCAAGCTGGCAGCGACCACCCTCAAGGAGACTGAGATGCGCTTCACGGTCTCGGCACGAGGGAAGGTCCTCTCGGTCCCGGTGGGCGCGCAACGTCGCCCCCCAGAGCTCGAAGGCCTCCTCGACACGCTGGGTCGCGCCGCAGCCCTCGCGTTCATCGAGCTCCCCGCGGGGCCGGTCGAGAGAGACCAGACCTGGCTCGACAACGCGACCGCACCCGGCACCCATCGCAACGACGCACGGTTCGACGGGCTCTCTCGCCGAGGCAAGTCCGGCACGGTCACGGCCAACCTCGCGGTGCGGTTCGTGTCGGCGATCGAGGTCGCCACCCCGAGCGGCCCACGCCGACGCCAGGTGGAAGGCGAGACCGCCGTTGGACTCAGCGACAAGGGCGTCCCGCTGCACATCCGCACCGAGCTGCGTGACTTCGACCCTCTGCGCGGGACCGCGGTGCAGGAGATTCACGGGTCTTGGAACCGCACCGACTCCGGCGATCAAGGCACCACCGATGTCCAGGACATCGACGATCCCTGTGATGCCGACTACGTGGGGACCACGCCCTGCGTGAAGACCCCGGCGCCGCAGCCCTAAGTCCAGAGTCGGCATGCAGACGCGGACGCTCGGCTCCCTGGCCATCCCCCGCCTCGTGCTGGGCACGATGGCCTACGGGACGCACCGCGAGGGCACGCAGCAGATGGCGACCGTGCGTGCCGCCATCGATGCGGGGCTCGCCACGATCGATACGGCGCCGCTGTACCACTTCGGCCGCACCGAAGCGTTTGTGGGCGAGGCGATCGCGGGCCGGGACGTGCAGCTGCTGGGCAAGGTCGGCATCCGCTGGGACGACGACGCCCACGGCGAGGTGATGCTGCGAACGCAGATCGGCGGGCGAGAGGTCGTCGCCCGAAAAGACAGCCGCCCCGCCTCGGTTCGCCGCGACGTCGAAGAGAGTCTTCAGCGCTTGGGACGACCTCGGCTCGATCTGTGCCAGGTCCATCACCCCGACATCCACACGCCGATCGCCGACACCATGGGCGAGCTCCTCGAACTGCGGTCCGAGGGCAAGATCGGGGAGATCGGAGTCAGCAACTTCTCGCCCGAGCAACTGGACGAGGCTCAGCGAGCGTTGGGAGATGTGCCGCTGGCCAGTCACCAACTCGAGTACAGCCTGCTCGCCCCCCAAGGCCGCCTCGCGGTCGACGCGGCGGTGCAACGGGGCATCGGGACCCTCATCTACTCGCCGCTGCACCGGGGCGCGCTGGTCGGTGGTGCGGCCCAGCGGCGACGTCTGCACGGCCACGACCCGCGGCGGCGACGGCTCCCCTTTGTGCACGCCAACGCCGTCCGCATCGACCGCGCGCTGCAGGCCAGCGTTTCGCCGATCGCCGCTCGAGGTGGCCACAGCGTCGCCGAGGTGGTCCTGGCCTGGCTCCTGCACCAACCCGGTGTCGACGCGATCGTTGTCGGAGTCAGCCAACCCGCCCAGGCACCCTCCATCGTGCGCGCCACCTCCCTCGAGCTCACGCCCGACGAGCAGAACAGCATCACCTGGACCTTTGCCGGACTGGCGCTCGACCCGGACGCCCGACCCCGCCGCCGCGAACGAGCCGAGGCCGCGGCGAGGCGTGTCGCCGGCGCCCTTCTGCGTCGCGCCGGCCTTCGTTGAGGCTACTCACCCACCGGGCACCAGCGCACTGAGGTCGCGCTTGACTGCCGTAACCGTGACCCGCTCCTCGGACCCGTCCCGGAGGATTCGCAGCGCGACCGCATCCCCGACTCGAAAGTGGCTGGGGCCCAGCATCGACGCAGCACTCGAGGCGCCCAGACTCGCGACGTCCTGATCGCGAACCCCGATGATCTCGTCACCGGGCTGCAGGCCTGCGGCGTCTCCGGGCCCTTCTTCGGTCACCGCGCGCACCCACAACCGCTCGAGCTCGACGTCGTCGGGAGCATCGGCATCGTCGGGTTCCGCGTCCGGTGCCAAGGGCCGATGGGTCCAGTCCCGCACGGTCGTGCGGAAGCCCAGCGTGCCGCGCTCCGCCACGGGGACCTCCCCCGCCGCGATGGACGTGATCGTGCCGAGGTCTTGCGAGTCCCCAGGGTCGACGTCGTAGGTCGCCGTCGCGCCACCGCCTTCGCCCCCGTCCGGGTCGACGACCATCAGCCGGCCCGCTCCCGCCGCCACTGCGGAGAGCTCGAACTTCCCGCGTCGATCCGTGCGCGGGCCACCACCCATCAGCATCTGCAGCCCCGACCCCACATCGGGGATGCCGTCCTTGGGCTGTGCCATGACGAACAGACCACTGAGCGGTTCTCCCGTGGCGCTCACGACGGTTCCGGTCAGGGTCGCGAACGCGTCGAGTTCGAGGTCGACGTCGGTCGTTCCCCCCTGCTCGACCTCGACCTCGGCTTGGGCCGTGCCCGATTCGGCCTGGGCCTCGACCGTGTACGTCCCCGGATCGAGGCCCTGCAAGGAGAACTCCCCCTTGTCGTTTTGGATGCGCTTCGAACGAGAGGTCGGGCCCTTGAGGCTCAACGTGTACCCGGCGACGGGCTTCGTGCCGTCGCGAAGCTGCCCACGAACGCCGGCCAGCGCCTCGAGTGCCAGCGTCACGTCTGCGCCCAAGGCCACGCCGTCTTCGGAGACCCGCAGGCCGCCGCCGGAGGCCTCTGCCGTCACTCGGTAGTTGCCCTCGCGGAGTTCACGAATGCTGAACCGCCCGGAGGCATCGGTGAGCACCGGAGGCTCGGACGCCATCGCCGACAGCGGGCCGCTTCCCCCCGAGGTCTTGCGTTCCTCGTCCTGTGTTTTCGCCTCGACCTCCCGTGTTTTCCCGCCCCGACGAGCCCTGACCATCTCGTCAATCCAGGCCTGTCCCGCCCCCTCCATGGACGCGGAGACCCAGGCGTCTGCAATCGGAGCTCCATCCTCATCGACCACCACGCCCGTGATCTCCCCGGAGCGGCCCTCGACAACGAGGCGCACATCGCTGAGCCCCTCGTCGGGGACGATGAACGACCGGGGCTCACCAGCGGCGCCACCGTCTGCGAATTTCAGCGAGGGACCCTTGCTGGGGCTGACCGAGACTTCGTAGTCCCCAGGCTCCAAGCCTCGCACGGTGAACGACCCGTCCTCGCCCGTCGGCGCGCCCCCACCGAACAGTGGGCTGTCGTTGACCGAAAACGAGAATGACATCGGCTCGGCGGGGACATCCGTTCGGGTCGCCTTCACCTTCGCATCTGGTACGGGGATGCCGTCGGCCGTGACGACGGTGCCTTTGAGCGAGACCCGGGGCTCGAGGTCCACGACGACGTCTTGCGCCCCGTCCTCTCCGACCTCGATCTCCACTGAACCGTGAGACCCGTCGTCACCGTTGGCGATGATCTCGAGCGACCCCGGGGACACGGGACGCAGCTCGAAGTTGCCCTGCGCGTCGGTACGCGTCCGAACGAAGGCGTTGCCCACGCTGGAGAGCATGCCGCTGATGCCCATCCCCTCGGTCGAGACTCGTAGCGAAACGGTGGCGAGGCCCGGGGGCTCGATGCGACCGGTGATCGTGACGCCCTCGTCGAGCTCGACCAAGACTCCGGTCACATCCTCGCCTGCGACCTGCGCCGAGGTGCCGGTGAGGTTGGGCAAATGGTCTTCGCCCAGGGCAGAGACGAGGTAGTTCCCAGGCTGCACCCCTGGGATCTCGAAGAATCCGTCGGCTTCGCTCGGCGTGCGGGCAACGTACAGCCCCGGAGGCTGGATCGAGAGCGCGCCGACCCAAACGCCTTCGATGCCATCGTCCTCCTCACTGCCGCGCGGCACCACGAACCCGCTGATCGCAAAGGCGGGCTCCACCCAGACCACGACGTCGCTCACGGTCTCGGCAATGCCAACCGAGACTTCCGTGACCTCGGCCGAGGCTTGCCCGGTGGCGACGGCGTTGACCTGCAACACGCCGGAGGGAAGGCCCGAGAGGCGGAAGCGGCCGGTGTCGTCCGACACGACGCGGTGCTCCCCGAACCCACGGATCGTGAACATCCCGGCTTGGGCCGACGCGCTGGGGGGTTGAGCGATCACGATGGCGTCCGCGACGGCATTTTCGGATCCGCGGACCTTCACAATGCCCTCGATGACCGCGCCGGGCGTCATGCGGACCTCGAGTGTGCGTGGCCCGTCCGCGATCTCGAACGTGCGCCGGACCTGGACGTAGTCGGAGTGGGTCACCGTGGCGCTGTAGGTGCCGGTGGGGAGCGTCATCGCGAACGCCCCCTCGTCGTCGCTGAGCGCCGCCGTGGGGGCGAAGGTCTGACGAAGAAGGTTTTGGCCGTCGTGGCGGATGACCGTGACCAACGCACTGTCGACCGGACCGCCCGAGACGTCTTCGACGCGTCCGCTCAAGACGTGGCCGCCGGCGGTGAGCTGGAGTTCGACCGGGGCCGGATCGCGGCCCGGGACCACGCGGACTCGGAGGTGACTGCCGCTGAGGTATCCCTTCGCGCTGGCAGAGATCGTGTATCGGCCGACCGGGACGTCCTCGATCGAGAACCCGCCACCGGCATCACTTCGAACGTGCACAGGCTGGGGCCGCTCTCCCCTGCGCCCCATGCTCTGCTCAAAACTCTTGGGGGTGAGCAGGACAACGGCTCCAGCGACGGGGCGTGCGTCCTGGTCTCGGACGACGCCAACGAGGGCGACCGGATCGACGCTGTCCGCATCGGCCCGCAACGCCATCTTGCGGGCCGCTCGATCGCCCGATTCGACCTGGGCGGGCTTGTCCTGGGCGGGCGCGTCCACGGCCGCCGGCGGGTCCGAACGCGTCATCCACCACGCGAGGACACCGAGTAGGAGCACCGCCAAGGCGCCAAGGGCAAGCTTTCGCGATTGCACGGACCCTCGACCGGGCGGAGCGCGGAATTGTTCCAGGACGGCGGCGGCTCAGGTGTCGCGCTGGCTCACACGTAGTGCCGCGGAACCCGTTTGGAGACGCCGCAGGTGACCTCGTAGCTGATCGTTCCAGACCAGTCGGCCATCTCGTGCAGGTCGATCTGGCCCAGGCCCTGGGTTCCGAGCATCGTCACGGCTTCACCGGCCCGCACCCCGGGCAGGTCAGTCACGTCGAGCATGGAGACGTCCATGGTGATGCTCCCGACGACGTCGCATCGGTGGCCACGGACGAGCATCTGGGCCGACCCGCTCATGTTCCGCGGGTATCCGTCGGCGTATCCGACCGGCACGATGGCCAGACGGGAGGACCTCTCCAGCTGGACCCGGCCGCCATACGAGACCCGCACGCCCGCGGGGACCTCCCGGACGGCCAGCACCGAGCTCCGCATGCTCATCGACTCGCGGAGTCCGGCGAGCTGAACATCCTGAGCCGAGGCCGAGCCGTACAGGGCGATGCCCGGACGGACCATGTCGAAGTGCGCACCGGGAAAGCGCACCAACCCGGCGGAGTTGCAGGCATGGCGCAGCGGAGGCGAGAAGCCGGCCGCGGAGATCGTGGACAGGCAGTCCTCGAAGACGGTGAGCTGTCGCTTGGACGAGAGCTCATCGGTGCAGTCATCGGCGCAGGCCAGGTGCGTCATGACCCCCTCGAACGTGACCGTCCGCCCCTGGTCCCGAGCGAACCAGTCCAACAGGGGCGCGAGGTCTCCGGGCAGTACCCCAAGCCGGGTCATCCCGGTGTCGATCTTCACGTGCACCCGGGCTTGGCGCGCGCCGGTTCGCCGGACCGCTTCGCTCAGTCGCTCGAGCTGGGGCACCGACCAGACCACCGGGGTCAGGCGCCGATGCACGAGCACGTCGGCGGACGCCGGTGCCACGCCGCCCAGGACGACGATCGGCGCGAGCACGCCCGCTTCACGAAGCTGCACCCCTTCCTCGACGAGGCTCACCGCCAACCCCCAGGCGCCGGCCTCGACGAAGGCCGCCGAGGCCCTCGCGGCACCATGGCCGTAGGCATCGGCCTTGACGACCGCCAGAACCCGAGCGCTCCCGACGTGGGACTGCACGGCCGCCAAATTGTGCTCCAAGGCGGCGAGATCGATCTGGGCAAATGTTGGGCGCACCTCGACCCCAGCGGTCGCCGGTGTCGTGCCGAGGTGTTTGGGTGCCGGACGGCCCATCGCTTTTCTTATACGCCTCGCCATCTGGGGCTGACAAACGCATGAAGGCCCCCTCGAACTTCCGAGGAGACCTTCGTTTTGCGCGATCCGCCAGTGGCGGTGGGATAGCCGACGGATCAGGCGGCCGAGGCCTCGGCGCCACCGCTGACCATCCGCTCGTCGAGGATCATGCGGCGACCGCTGGAGCTCACCAGACCGTTGCGGGCCATCGCGCTCAGGGTACGCGAGACCGTCTCGCGGCACGAACCGACCATGCGGGCCAGCTCCGACTGGGTCGGCACCGGAGCGAGGATCCAGCCGCTGCTCTGCGGGGAGCGACGGCCTTGTCGCTGGGCGAGACGGACGAGGGTGCGACGCAGCCGCTCCTCGACGTCGTGCAGCGCGAGGCTGCTGGCGACGTTCTCGATGTCGCGGATCTTGGTGGACATCAGACGCATGAGCCGGACGAGCGTCTCAGGGTGGCGGCGGACGTGGGCGGCGACGACATCGGCAGGGATGTGCAGCAGCTCGCTGGGGGTGGCGGTCACCGCCGAGGTCGACATGGGCGTATCGTCGAACGCACAGCCTTCTCCGATGACATCACCGGGACCGAGCGAGCTCAGGATGAGGTCACGACCGGCACCCTCGCGAACCAGGTTCACCCGGCCACGCAACACGATGTAGATCCCCTCGGCCGCGGCGCCCTCTTCGAGCAGGACCGTGCCCGAGGTCTTTCGGATCCGAACGGACGCCGACGCAAGCGCCTCGACCTCCTCGGGCCGCGCCGCCGTGAACGGCTCGACGACCGCGATCACCTCGGGAACGGGAAGTCGCTCGAGGGGAATGGCGGGGCGGCGGGAGTCAGCGAGGGAGCGCATGTCCATTCCCATAAGCGAGGACCGTGCCAGACCGCACAGCCCGCACCCACTTTTTAGTTCTCTGTAATTACTGAACTTTTTAGCATTGCTCCAATTTGCACCAGTCCGGAGAGCTGTTGCAGAAATCATACAGTGGTGGAAAGCCACCACGCTTCGGCGTGGCAAGAAGCCTCGACGTCCCGCGGGCGCCGCACTCGGCCGCCGCTCGCGCGCGTGACGTCGGAGCGTCGCATTGGTATCCCGCGATGGTGCAAGACGTGTACGTCAACGGCGAGACTCGCCCAGTCGAGGAAGGAAGCACCGTCGCCTGCCTGCTTCGCAGCCTCGGACTGGAGTCGCGCCACGTCGCGGTGGAACGCAATCGAGAGATCGTTCCTCGCGACGCGCACGCCGTCACCCCCCTGACCGCTGGGGACCGGCTCGAGATCGTCACATTCGTCGGAGGAGGCTGACCGTGACCCACGCAACCACAACCGAAACTTCGGAAGACACCTGGACCCTCGCCGGTCGCACGCTTCGCTCCCGCCTCTTGGTCGGGACCGGCAAGTACAAAGACGCCCAAGAGACGACCGCCGCGCTGGAAGCCTCGGGCGCCGAGATCGTCACCGTCGCCTTGCGACGCGTCGACCTCAAGGCGAAGGACAACCTCCTGAGCTGGATCGACCGCGACAAGTACACGCTGCTGCCCAACACGGCGGGCTGCTACAGCGCCGATGAGGCGGTCCGAACCCTTCGGCTCGCCCGGGAGCTTGGAATCGCGGACCTTGTGAAGCTCGAGGTCATCGGCGACCCGAAGACCCTGCTGCCGGACAACGAACAGACGCTCCGCGCAGCCCAGCAGCTGATCGACGACGGCTTCACCGTTCTGCCCTACGTCTCGGACGACCCGATCGTCTGCCGGAAGCTCGAAGACATGGGCTGCGCTGCGGTCATGCCCTTAGCCGCGCCGATCGGAAGCGGAATGGGTATCCGCAACCCGCACAACCTGCGGCTCATCCTCGAGCAGTCGAGCATCCCGGTGATCGTCGACGCTGGCGTGGGCACGGCCAGTGATGCGGCAGTGGCCATGGAACTCGGCTGCCAGGGCGTCCTGATGAACACCGCGATCGCGGCCGCGAAGGACCCCGTTCAGATGGCCGAGGCCATGCGGCTGGGCATCGATGCCGGCCGAAAGGCGTTCCTCGCCGGCCGGATGCCCATGCGCGCCCACGCCCACGCTTCGAGCCCGGCTGCTGGACTCATCGAGTGATCCCGCATCTGTTGGCCATCGCGCCCCCGGAGGGGCCGGCGGTTCCGACGAGTGTCGAGGTCGCGGCGGAGCTGGGCATCGAGTTGGCCGTCCTGCTGCGGGCTCCTGGCGAAGACCCTGCCGCGATGCTCCAGCCCGAACACCGCCTCGCAGATCTACTACGGGCGGCGCGTACGGCTTCCGTCCCGGTGCTGGGCTCTTGCGCGGCCCCCGACGTCCTGAGGTTCGCCCCCCTCGCCCGGGATGCGGGTCTGTGCGGGCTGCAGCTGCGCGGCGATCCGAACGACGACGAACTCCTGCGCGCCCGCGCAGCTTGGCCAGAGGCGACCCTCGGCGCCTCCGTTCATGGCCAGCCCCGAGCGACCTCCGCGGACTACGTCGTGTTCGCCCCCGTCTTTGTGCCTGGGACGCCGGCAGGCGTCGCCAAGCGCCCGGTTGGCGTGGACCCGCTTGCAGCCTGGTCTGCGCATCATCCGCGGGTGTTTGCCCTCGGCGGGGTCACGCCGCAAACCGCGGGCGCATGCGTGACCGCGGGAGCCTATGGGCTGGCCGGGATCTCCACTTTCTTGGGTCCGGCGGACACCGTCGCCGACACTCTGCGAGCGTTGGCCGGTGCGCTGACGTCCGCACCCGATGTTCCGCCGAGACCGAGAGGATGAGCCGCCTCCTCGCCCGCCTGGGCGGGGCTGGTCGTCTCGCATCGCCTGGCTGACCTTGGTCGGCGGTGCGGCGCTGGTCGTGGTGCGCATGAGCTTTGCCACCGTCGTCCAGGTTCACGGCGACGGCATGGCCCCCACCCTCGTCGACAGCGACCACGTCGTCATCACCCGCGATCCCTGGAGTCTGGAGCGGGGCGACATCGTCCTGTACGACCCCGGAGCGGCGCGGCCGGGCACCTGGGAAGAGACCGAGCTCGAGCATCCCAACGGCGTGCCCGCCGAGTCGGGTCGTCCCGACGTCCGGCAAGACCCGCAGGGTGTCCTGAAGAACACCGGAATCGCGACTTCTGTCGTCGACCGCGACGAACTCGACGCCAACTGGAAGCAGGTCCAATCCCGCAGCGACGGCATCGTCAAGGTCGACCGCGGACCGCTCCGCCTGGGTCGTGTCCTGGCCGTGCCGGGCGACACCGTCGAGTTTCACGGCCCCGCGGGCGCCCTCGGGTTGTCGATCAACGGCGAGCCCGTCCCCTCCAAGCTCGCTGATCCCATCCGGATCCGCCTGCAGGAGGGCGGCCACTCCCTTCGAACCCTGGCGTACGAGACCACCGACGCGCGGCGGTATCCCGTGCTCGTCCGGGCCGAGCAGACGCCCGTCCTGTGGCCCGGCCTCGAGCTGCCTCCCCCCGATTTCGGGCCCGTCCAGATGCAGGCTCCCGGTTTCCTGGTCGTGGCCGACAACCGCGACGGCGGCGCGTGCTGTGACTCCCGTGCCCTGGGCTGGCTCCCCGAGGACGCGGTGCGCGGACGCGTCATGCTGCGACTCACCGGAGATCCCGCCGCCACCCCAGATCTGGATCCCAGCGCCCGCGGCGTGCTCTGGAAGCCCTAGACCGCCCGTTTGTGCGCCGGGGCAGCCCCGACCGCGAGTTTGCCCTTGACGCCCCCACAGCGGGGTCGTAGAACCTGCGCCCACGCCGTTGTAGCTCAGTTGGTAGAGCAGCTGATTCGTAATCAGCAGGTCAGCGGTTCAACTCCGCTTAACGGCTCTCAGAACGCACTTGAGAGGCAAACGCATACCGCGCTAACCGCCTCTAGGTTCCCGAAGCCTCCGCTGACCCGCGGGGGCTTCTTTTTTTGGCCGGCTTGGGTCCGAGACCACCGAGATCGGTGGCGGCGACGGCTCGCCCGGTCGCGAGTGCCCAGGCCACCGCGGCGGGATCGGCCGCCCAGCGAAGGACCGGAACCAGGGAGAGGACGGCGGCCAGGCGGTCGAGGGCCACGTCCTCCCTGGCCCGCGGTGCGGGTGCTGAGGTCGACGGTGGGGGCT
>CAJXVA010000191.1 GCA_913061055.1 uncultured Pseudomonadota bacterium | reverse complement strand
CGTCGAGGACGCAGCGCCGGCCCGGGCCTTCGCAGAACGCGTAGGGCGTGTACGAGAAGTTCGCCTCGCCGTCCGCGTCGGACTCCACCTCGGACCACGCCTCGAAGAACGCCTCGAGGTCGATGACGCTGACCGCCCCGCCGTTGAAGTTCAGGTCGTTGTTGCCGTTGGAGACAAACAGGTACCGCGACGCCTCGCCCTCCGGGGTGCGGGGGTCGAGGGAGAGCCCCTCGGGGAAGAACAGGTTGTCCACCGGAGCGTCGATTCCGATGTTCGGATCGGAGCAGCCGATGAGCGCGCCCGCGAGTAGGGATACCGCGAGGAAACGCGGCAGAGGGCGGCTGCGCCCAGAGGTGTTGCGGTGCGACACGGCCGGGAAACCTACCACAACGATCCAACCCGCAAAGCGGGGTTTGGGACCCATTGCAAGCGCGTAGAGACCCCGATCACCCGGCGTCGTCCGCCGCCCTATCGGTCGATGGCAACCGGGGCGCTCGGGGTCAAAGCCGCCAAGAATTCCAGCGAGCGCAGCGGGCGACGCAGGTGGGGACGCAGCACCGACTGCACCAGATCCCGAAGCGCCCGACGCACCTCTTTGGGGGCACTCGTGGCCGCCTCCCACGCCGCCTCGGGCTCAGGGTCCTGATGCAGCGCGATGGCCAGGGCCAAGGTGGCGGCCGGCACCCGCGGCGCCCCCACTCCGTGCACGACACACAGGGCCCCGCCCCGCCCCGCGGCGAACGCGAGTTCGGAGCCGATTCCCGTCGCCGCCCCGCACACGCAGCAAGCGTCGAGCCGGGGGAGAAGCCCGAGACTGTCCAGAAGCCGGAGCTCATAACGCCGCATCACGGCCGGTCGCGGCGCGCTGCGCAGCGTCTCTCCGACGGCCTCCGCCAACGCGGCGAAGCTGCGCGGATCGGGTTCCGGCTCCACGACCAGCACATCGGTGAGTTCACACAGGTAGTTGACGTAGGCGAAACGGGTGAGATCCCGGCCCAACCCGCTGACCTCGGCAATGGACGCAAACCCGTCCAGCCGCCACATCGCCCCCTCTCGCCGACGCGAGACCGTGGCCTGCCCCAGGGCGCCCGCCGGCAACCCACCCGCAAACCGCCGCTTGGAGTTCCGAGCATTCTTGGCGGCCGTCCGAACCTTGCCCAGGTCCGCCGTCAGCAGCACGACCATCAGGTCCGCTTCTCCCAAGGCTTGCGTGCCCAGGACCACCGCGGGGGTCTGAATCTGGCTCACGCGAGCCCCAACAGACGAGAGGCGAGCCAGAAGTAGAAGAGCAGGCCAGCGATGTCGACCGAGGTCGTGACAAACGGGCCCGTCGCCACCGCGGGATCGATGTCGAGACGATCCAAGATCAGGGGTGTGCTCGTCCCGACGGCGGCCGCGATGGTCATCGACCCGGCGGTCCCCAGCGCCACGACGACGCCCAACCGCAGCGGATCGGTCGATGGCTCTGCAACGCCCATCGACACCAGGCCGATCAGCGTGCCGAACAGCAGCCCCATCACCACACCGAGGCTCACCTCGCGTACGACCAAACGTCGCACCCGATCCGCTTCGATGTATCCGACCGCCAGACCGCGAACGACGATCGTCGAGGACTGGATTCCGATGTTGCCGCCCATCGCGGCGACGACCGGCATGAAGAACGCGAGTTCGGGGGCGGTCGCCAGGATGCCGTCGAAGCCGCTGAGGCTCAGCGCAGCCAACGTGCCGCCCACCGCCGCAGCCATCAACCAGCGCCAACGGACCCTCAGCGCGCCCGTGAACGAGCGTGCGTCGGCCAAGTCCTCCCCGGCACCGGCCATCTTGAGGATGTCCTCGGTGGCCTCCTCCCGGATGACGTCGACCACATCGTCGACGTCGATGACCCCGATCAGACGTCGCTGATCGTCCACGACCGGGACGGCGACGAGGTCGTAGCGACTCACCATCTCCGCGACGTCCTCCTGGTCGGTGTCCGCCGCGACCGCGGTCACCTCGGTCAGCATGATGTCGCGCAGCGGTTGCTCGGGTCGGGAGATGACCAGCATTCGCAGCGAGCACACCCCCACGAGGCGATCGTCTTCATCGCAGACGTAGACGTAGAACGCGTTCTCGGGCGTTTCTTCGGAGGCCTGAATGACCTCGAGCGCATCCCGGACCGTGGCCTCGGGAAAGCACGAGAAGAACTGCGGCGACATGCGGCCGCCGGCGGTCTCCTCGTCGTACGCGAGCAGGTCTTCGATCTCGTCGGCGTCTTCCCGATCGAGTTGTTTGAGGATGGCGCTCAGCGCCCCCTCGGGCAGATAGCCGAGGATGTCGACCGCATCGTCGGCATCGAGGTCGTCGACGACACTCGCGGCCTCCTCGGGGGCCAGCGCCGCGACGAGGCCCGCGGCGCTCTCGTAGCGCATCGCTCCGATGATCTCGGCACGTCGAGACGCAGGGACCAGCCGGAGCGCTGCGAGCTGATCGTCGGTCTCGAGGTTGTCGAGTTGCTGGGCGATCTCGACGTCATCGAGCCGCTCCAGCGCACGACGCAGCCGACGCTTGTCCCCGGCACGCAGCAGTGCGTGCAGGATCCGGATCTTGCGGGTGCGCATCGTCGGCATGGCGACCGCGCGGATGATATCCGCACTGGTGCCGCCAGCCTAGCCAGGGGTCGAGTTCAACCGCCCTGGGTCTGGCGTGGACGTCCCAGGGGACCCGCGGGACGCGGCATCAGCCGCCTAGGTCGGGCCGATGGGGCTGACGCCAAGCATGTTGAACGCCGCCATCATCACCATCGCGACAAACAGCGCGACGGCGACCCAGAGCATCATCGAAACACCACCTCGACCCGCGAACCGGCGCAGACCCGAGAAGAGGTCCATGCCGGCGGTCTTGCCCGCAGCTTCAGCCGGGGACGTGGGCCCAGCGTCGGACACCGGTGCGTCAGCCTCGGCCGTCTCGGGGAGCTCAGGGGGAGCGACAGGGGTCGTGGGTGCAGCGGACGTTGCAGGCGCCGCGGACGTCGGGGGTGCGGCGGGTCGTTCACGGCGTCGCGCCAGGAGCAGCTCGCGCTCCCGTTCGTACACCAACTCCATCACCACCTCCGCCTCGAGGCCCAAGGCCCGCGAGCAGCAACGAAGGAAGCCTTTGACGAACACCGGGCCCGGCAACGACTCGTGATGGTCCGACTCGAGAAGCTCGAGACTCGAGCGCGGGATCTTGGTGGCGGCGGCGAGCTGGTCGATGCTCATCCCCTGCCGCTTTCGTTGCTCCTTGATGTAGCGACCCGGAGACGGAACCCCGTCGATTCCGGCAGAGCTCGGCAACTCTTCGGCACCGTCGTCACGACGGGCATCCGTTGCCGCCGCGGCGACCACGCGCAACCGGCTCGTTTCTGCGTGCTGCATCGCGGCGAAGTGTTGCCCGCTGAACGCCCGCCCCGCAAGCGGTACGCATGCAAAACACGGCTGCGAGGCTGCCGCCTAGCGCGTGCTTTGCAATGCCATCTCAGATTCCTCTGTATTTGTGGGCCCCAGCAGACGACGGCAATCCTCGGCCTGGCAACTTCGAGGAGCGAGATCTACACACTTTTGGAGCGCTTCGACCGCCCCCGGCTCCTGCCCGAGCCGCATTTGCGCGACGCCAGCGATTCGCCAGGCGTCTTGAATCGGGCACTGACCGTTCTCGGTCACCTGCTTGGCGTGTTCGTACGCGTGCTCGTCGAGGCCAGAGTCGAGATAGATCTGCGCCAGTCGGTAGTGGCCCACGCAGAACGCAGGGTTGATCAAGACGGCTTGGCGCAGCGACGCGGTCGCGCTGACGGTGTCGCCACCCAAGTACTGCGCCCACCCCAGGTTGGAGAGTGCCGAGTACCGGGCCGTATAGAACTGTTCGGCGAGCGCCAGCTCAGCGGACGTCGTCGCGTCATCGGTGTCGTGGAAGAACAAGGAGACGACCGACATCGAGTTCAGCGCCCGTCCGCGCCCGGACGCACCTTCTGGATAGGCTGTCGCTGCCCGCTCGAATGCATCTGCGGCCTCGCGGTGGAGCGATTCGGCCCGCACCCGTTGTTGGGCAGCGGCGTCGTCTTGCAGGCACTGTTGAATCTCGATCGCGTCGACGATCGACTTGCCCTCGTTGAGGAGCAGGACCCCTTGAAGGTAGTGCGAGTCGGCGTGCTCGGGATCTTCGGTCAGCGCGCGATCGATCTGGATCCGCGCGTCCGAGAACATGCCGTTGTGGAACGAGCCGACCGCGACGTCGTAGTGTTTGTCGGCCCGACTGGTTTTTTCGACGTCTGTCTTCTTCCGGGACTTGGTCTCGGGGCTGCTCGCGCAGGCGGACGCGACCACGGCCGCCGCTGTCACAACGGCAAAGCGGGCGACGAGTCGCACCAGGGACACTCCACGCGAGAACACCATCGCCCGACCCTAGCGATCCGCGATCGGAGCCGCGAAAAATCCGCGAAAACCCGGCCGCGAGAGCCGCAGTTCGGGCTCGGGCCGAGGGGAGTCAGCACCGTGCCCGCTGTGGGTCGTGTCCCGGGTCTGCAGTGGCCCCACCTCGCAGCCCTGGTATGATCATCTTGTGACTTCCCCAACTCTCGTCGCGATGGTGGAAGCGCGCCCCGATCGGCCGTTTTGGGGCCGGACCTGGGTCGAATCGGCGTTCAGCGCCCATGTCCAAGGCCGCCAAGACACCGATGCAGGGCCGGGACTCACCGGGCACAACCTCTCTGGTTGGAGCGTCGGTGGATGCATGGGCGCGGAGACGCTGGTGCAGTCGCGCCCGGTTGCGCGAGAGACGGACGACCCGGTCGGAGATCTGCTCCGTTCGGGCGCGCGATGCTCGCTCGGGCTCTATCACCCCGCGTCCCGCAGCGGACTCTCGGGCCAGGCGCCCCGAACCGCCCGGTTCCGCCGCTGGATGGCGGTGCTCGCCGGACCGCCACTGAGGGAGCGGACTCGCGCAGACCTGCTTGGCGCTCTCCCATCATTTTTGGCCCGAGACGCCGCCCGCGAACCCGACGCACAGATCCAGCTGCTGGCCCTCCTGGATCAGCTCTACAAAGCGACGGGTTTTCAAAACGCTTACGCAGAGCCGGGCGCGCTCGCTGAGGCCCTCGCCAAGTACACCGAATCGCGCGGCGACGAGGCGCCTCATGCCCTGTTTGTCAGCGATGGCCGGACTCTGGCCGTCCTGCTGAACCAGGGCTGCTTGCTGTCCTCCCACCCGCCCGCTGCTCTGCAGCCCCCCGGCGGTCTCATGGCCTCCAATCCCGGGCATCTTGCCGCCTCTTTGTGGATCTGGAACCCCGACGCTCCGCCACAGCCGCCCCGTGATGCCGAGCGAATCGCCGAGGGGATCTTCACCATTCACGCCGCCGAACCAGGCGTCGTTTCACGCCTTTAGCGCCCTGCGGCGGCCGTCCCACCGCGCGAACGCTTCTGGTACCTTCCGCGCTCCGAGATGCGGGTCCACGTCCTCCATCACGCTGCGTGCTTCGATGGAGCCGCCAGCGCTGCGGTCTTCACCGCGTTCTACCGAGCGTGCGTCCGGGCGGATGCAGAGTTCATCTACATCGCGAAGGCGCACCAGCAAGGTGACCCGTTCACCGATGCCGACTTCGATGCCGACGACTCGGCGATCGTCGACTTCCGCTACAGCACGAACACCCGACTTGGTTGGTTCTTCGACCATCACGTGTCGGCGTTTCAGCTCGACGGCCAGCGCGAGCACTTCGACGCTCACCAGACCGGGCGTCGCTTTCATGATCCCGTCGCGCCCAGTTGCACCAGCTACATCGCGGACATCGGGAAGACGCGGTTTGGCTGGGATCCCTCGAAGCACG
This sequence comes from uncultured Pseudomonadota bacterium, assembly GCA_913061055.1. Lineage (GTDB taxonomy): Bacteria > Myxococcota_A > Polyangia > Nannocystales > Nannocystaceae > CAJXVA01. The sequence continues at coordinate 10,808 of CAJXVA010000191.1, read as the reverse complement.
CAGAGTTGCTGCGCTGGGCTGAACTGATCGATACCGCGTCGTTTCCCAACCCTGCGATGCCGGTCGAACTCGACGAGCCGGCGCTGCAGCTGATGACGTTCGTAGAGCAAAACCGAGACGCGGATCGGATCAGCCGGTTCATCACCGACCTGCTCGACACCCCGTTCGAAAAACTCGCCCAGGCGGACTACGTGCGGACCGTGGTCGACCCCGCGCTCGAGATCCACCGCCGCGACATCGAGCTGATGCGCAGCCGCGTGCAGGTCGACGGAGACGTCGCAACGTACGACCTGAGCGACCAGCCCCCGCGCGCCTACAACAAGTTCATCGCCTATTCGCTGTACCCCGAGATCCACTATCTCGTCGGGGTCAGCCGTGGGCCGGATGGGAGTCACAAGCTCTCGGTCGGCTACAACCCCTGGCTGCCGGCCGGAGACCGGACCCACGATATCGCTGCGCTGTGTGAGCGACTCGGTGGCGGCGGTCACCCGTACGTCGGCGGCGCGAGTTTTGATGCCGATGCCGCGGATGCAGCCCTCGCTGCGATGGGCAAGACCGCCGAGACGCTGCGTCGGAGGCCATGAGCGAGTCCAACGCGCAGACGGCCCGCGGCGCGTTGGTGACACTTCGCAGCCGCGTCGACGCCCACTTCGACGAGGCCGCTCGAGCAGCCGGTGAGCAGATGCGGTGCGCTCAAACGTGCGACCAGTGCTGTCACGTCGACCTGAGCGTGTTCGAGGTCGAAGCCGCGCCGGTACGGGACGCTCTTGCTGCCCTGCCTGCAGCGACGCGGGCTCGGGTGCGCGCACAAGCCAAGCAGACCCAGCGCTGCTCGATGCTGCTCGATGGACTCTGTGCGGTCTACGAACAGCGGCCTCTGATCTGCCGCTCCCACGGCTCGGGGGTCCTGCTCGAGGACGGCCGGGTCGAGCACTGCTCGCTCAACTTCACCGACGCGCCCCCCGCCAAGGCCAACGTGCTCCGGCTGGACGCCATCAATCAGCCCTTGTCGGTGATGGCGACGCTGTGGGATGGCGTCGGGAATCGCGTTGCGCTGCGGGCCCTCGCCGCCGAACTCTGAGCGGCGCCCGGGACCCCAACGAGGGCATGCCCGAGCAGGGGATCGGACTCTCCGCCCCCTGCCCTGTCACGCCCACCTGCGGCTCAGCCCTTGCCGAGTCGGGACGCAAGGTCGGACAGGTCCATGCGGAACCCGAGGACCTTGTCTTCGCGTTTCTCTTTACGGCCGCCGTCCTTGGAGCCTGGACGCCCGCCCTTGCCCTTGCCGCCTTTGGATCGACCATCCCGGCCACCATCCCGACCACGGTCGCCACCACGACGGGGGCGGTCCCCTCTGTCGCTACGGTCTCGAGCGGGTCGCTGCGGAGCCTCGGTGAGAGCCTTGAGCGAGAGCGCGAAGCGCTTCTTGTCAGCCGTGATCTCGATGACCTTGCCTTTGACCCGCTGACCAACGTGTACGACGTCGCCCGCGGCCGAGACGTAGTCGTGGCTCAGCTCGCTGAGGTGGATGAGTCCCTCTTGGGCGATGCCAACATCGACAAACGCGCCGAAGCCAGCGAGGTGCGTGATGACGCCCTCGAGCTCCATGTCGACCTTGAGGTCCGTGAAGCTGCCCAGGTCGGGATGAAACGCAGCGACCTCGAACGGCGGCCGTGGATCCCGGGACGGGTGCCGAAGCGCGGCCTGGATCTGACTGAGGCCACGCGGTCCAAGTGGCTCTCCAGACACCCCCGGTTGCCCCAAGAACGGCTCGGGGTCGAGCGCATCGACTTTGGCGGCGTCTCCGAGGAGCTCGGGCACCGTCGTGTCGAGAGCCCGGGCCATTTGGGCGACCTGGGCATAACGCTCGGGGTGGATCGGCGTGGCGTCCAGCGGCTGCTCGCCACCGGGCACCCGCAAGAATCCAGAGGCCTGCTCGAACGCCTTGCCGACGAATCCGGGGACTTCGAGCAGCTCGTTCCGGCTGCGAAAGCCGCCCTCTTTGCCGTCGCGGTGGGCGATGACCGCCTTGGCCAACGCCTGCGACATGCCCGGCACGCGACCGAGCGTGTCCAAGTCGACGGTGTTGAGGTCGACGGCGACCTTGGCGATCGAGGTGCCCACAACCTGCTCCAGCGCTTGGCGCAGGGCTTCGGGATCGACGTCGAACTGGTGTTGGCCCAGCGACAGCTTGCGAAGGTCGGCCTTGCCGAGCGTGGTGAGCGGGTCTTGCACGCGGCGTCCGGCGGCGACGGCCCGGCGTGTCGCCGCGTCCGCTTTGGGGAGCTCGGCTTTGAGGGTTTTGCCGCCCGCGAGACTTCCCACGGCATCGCTGTCGACCGTGTGCACCGCGATCTCCGGTGCGCCCTCGGCCTCCGCGAGAGCAGCCCGCGCGATCTTCTCGACATCACGGGCTCCGCCGCCGCCAACAACGACGATGAGCTCGACCTTGTTCTCGGTGCAGAGTTCGGCGATCCGCGCCTTGGCCTGCGGGGCTTGCAGTTTCGGCTGCAGAGGGAAGACCGTGTCTTCAGCCACGACCGCGCCGTCGGCGGACAGCACGATGAGGCGGCATCCGTGCTGCGTCCCCGGATCGATGCACAACAGCGGTCGCCGCCCGAACGCGGGCGCGAGGAGCTGAGGGCGGAGGGACTCGCACAGGTTCGGGATGATCGCCCGGTCCGCGCGTTCCTTCATCTGGCGCCGAACGCAGCCGGAGATGGCCTTGCTGAGACCCCCATGGGTCCACGCCTCTTCGATCGCACTGCGCAACACGTCCGCGGCGGGCCCTTCTTCGGCGACCTTGAGGAGGCTCGCGACCTCCTTGCAGATCATCTCGGGGTCCACCTCGATCGAGACCGAGAGGAGCCCGTCACGCTCCGCGCGCTGCACCGCAAGCACGTTGTTCGGTGCCATCGAGCTGCACACCTCGGCGCGTTCAAAGAACTTGCTGTACCGAGCTGCGCGGTCCTTTTTGGCCTCCACGACCGCGGTCGTCAGCTTGCCGCGCGCCATCGTCAGACGACGCAACAAGCGCCGCACGCCAGGATGCTCGACCAGCAAGTCGGCACAAATGGACTTGGCACCCGTGAGGGCATCGTTGTCCTCAGGGAGGCTGTCGGCCGTGACGGCGGCGGCCAAGGCCTCGCCGTCAAACATCGGGATCTCCGGCGGTTGCGGTTCCGCCGAGACGACCGCCGCCGCGTCGGCGCGCTCGCTTGGCTCCGCCGCATCCGGAACGACCGGGGACGACGCTGAGTCCTCTACGCCGTCCGCAGCCACCTGGACCGCAGATTCCGCAGCCTCGGTGTCTTGTGCAGGGGCCGCTGCTTCGGGCGCCGAATCGGCAGCGTCAGCCGCGGCTGGAGTTGCGGCCTCTGGTTCGGCCACGCCTGCGTCCTGAGAATCTGGCTCCCCACTCGCCTCGGTCGTGCCCTCGACGGCTGCGTCCGCGGTGGCCTCGACGGGCGCGGGCTTCTTGCGGTTTCGCTTCCGCTTCCGCTTCTTCCCCAACACCTGTCGGCTGGGGACGGCGAGGAGCTCGGCCGGAATCGAATCGCCGTCCGCAAAGTCGCCGGTGCTGCCGTGCTTCCACAGCGCGAGCGCAAGCGGGGTGAGCCCGCCGATCCGGGCTCGGACGACGGCAGGGCGCTTCTTTCGTGTCGCAACGCTTCGAACGTCATCGAGGTCGAGAGGGTGCGAGGCGGCGAGCAACTCGCGGTCGATCATCGGACCGACGGTCCCTCGGGCGGCGAGCTCTCCCGCCACCTGCTGACGACGCAGTTCGAAGCCCACGGCTTGGGCCGCCGCGGTTTGGATCTGCTCGAGGTCATCGATGCGCAGCTCCTTCACCCGGTCGCCCCGGTATCGCGCGATGAAGGCGGGTTGCGCCCCTTGGGCGAGCAGACCGAGCGCGGTCTCGACCTCAGCCGGTGGCAGGCCGAGTCGCTTGGCAATCGCCGGTGCAAGGGCGGCCGGCGTGAGCGCGGCCGAGACGGCTTGAGCGTCCATAGACCGCGAAAGCTATGAAGCAGGGACAACGTGGTCAAGCCGCGATTCGGTTTTTCACGCGGGCAATGCCAAGGGCCGCCCGAATAATCGGCCCGGCCGGTAGGTTCATTTTTTGTTTCCCTTCACCCTTGACCTCCGCAGCGCCCTCGCCTATAAGCCCTCTCCCAACACCTGGTGCGGGGTGGAGCAGTCAGGTAGCTCGCCGGGCTCATAACCCGGAGGTCACAGGTTCAAATCCTGTCCCCGCTACAACACGAACCCCCGGACGGTCCTAGGCCGCCCGGGGGTTCTTTTTTTGTCCGGCGTTTCCGGTACACACCCCCCTGATGTCCAGGTCGCGATATGGCTACGGTGCGCTCGGGCGCCTGGCATGGCCTGTGGTCCTGTCTCGTTCCGCCCAAGCGGTGATCGGGTTCAGCGATGCACTCATGACCGCCTCGCTCGGCGAGGACGCGCTTGCGGCCACGACCGCGGGCTCGATGAACGTGATGAGCCTGGCGATCCTGCCGATCGGCACCGCGTACATCGTGCAGAGCTTCGCCAGCCAGCTCTCGGGCAAGGGCGACGTGGTGGGGGCGCGGCGATACGGCTGGTACGGACTCGTGCTGGCGGTCCTCGCGGGGCTCCTGTTCGCGGGCATCGTTCCGCTTGTCCCCGGCGCGCTCTCCCATCTCCACTACTCGCCCTCCGTCCGCGCGGCGATGTCCGACTACCTCTCGATCCGGCTGCTTTCGGTGGTGGCCATCGTTGGCATCGAGGCGATCGGCAACTGGTACGCCGGACTGGGCAACACCCGCTACGGGATGATCGCGGCCCTGCTCACCATGGTGTGCAACGTGGGACTGAACTGGCTGCTCATCGGCGGACACGCCGGTGCGCCCGCGCTGGGGGTCGCCGGAGCTGCGTGGGCCTCCGTGCTCGCCAGCGTGGTGGGTTTCGTCATCCTCCTGGTCCTCTTCCTCGCCCGGGCCGGCATCCCTCAACCTGAAAAACCGGCCCCCTCGACACCTCCAGACTCGGTGGTCCGCGAGTTCGGGAAGATGCTCCGGTTCGGCATCCCCAACGGACTGAACTGGTTCCTCGAGTTCGCGGCGTTCATGTTCTTCGTCAACGTCGTCGTGGCCGACCTCGGCACGGTCGCCACGGCGGCTCTGCTGGCCACCGTTCAGGTCAACTCCGTGTCGTTCATGCCGGCGTTCGGACTGAGCTCGGCCGGAGCCATCCTCGTCGGCCAAGCGATCGGAGCGGAGCAGCACAGCGAGGTGCCGTCGATCCTCCGCCGGACCCTGAGCACCACCTGCACCTGGCAGCTCTCCGTCGGCGTTCTGTACATCTTGTTCCCCGGACCGATCATGAAGCTCTTCGCGCCCGAGGGTGCCGGCGACACGGCCGAAATCGTGGTCGTCGGGGCATCCGCGCTGGCGCTGAGCGCCGCGTGGCAGCTCTTCGACGCCATCACCATGAGCGTCTCCGAGGCGCTGCGGGCCGCAGGAGACACAGCGTTCAGCCTCTACGCCCGCCTCGCCGTCGCATGGCTACTGTTCGTCCCGGGCAGCTACTTCGCGATCACGGTCTACGGAGGAGGGCCGAACGCCGCGATCCTGGCGGTCGTGGCCTACCTCGCCGTGCTCTCGGCCGTGATGGGGTGGCGCTTCCGCACGGGACGGTGGCGCGACATCCAGCTCACCGCGTGAGCACGGGGCCGCCAATCCTGCAATAATGCAGGCTGCCGTGTTCAACTGGGACGACGTTCGGTTCTTCCTCACCGTGCATCGCGAGGGCAACCTCGCTCGCGCGGGTGCGTCGCTCAAACTCGATCCGACCACGGTCGGCCGTCGGATCTCGTCCCTCGAGACCCGCCTCGGTGCGCGCCTGTTCGACCGCACGTCGCACGGCTACCGGCTCACCGCCGCCGGGACCCGCCTGCTGCCTCGGGCCGAACGCATCGAGGAAGAGGCGCTTGCCGTCGAGCGAGACGTCGCCGGTACAGACCAGCGACTCCAAGGGCGCGTGCGGCTGTCCGCAACCGAGATGCTCACCACGCGCTTCATCGCGCCCCGGCTCTCATCGTTCTACGAGCTCTTCCCCGACATCTGCGTCGAGCTGGTCTGCACGAACCGCGACATCAACCTCGCCCGCCGTGAGGCTGACATCGCACTGCGACTCGCCCGGCCCGACCACGAAGACCTGGTGGTCAAGAAGCTCTTCACGATCGAACTCGGTTTCTACGCGCAACCCGAATACGTCGAGCAGTTTGGCATGCCGCCGCAGAGCGGTGCATGGGCGGGACACCGGGTCATCATGTTCGCTGAGGGACGTCCTTTCCGGCGCGAGAACGCGTGGATGGAGGACCATCTGCGGGACTCGGCGTGCGTGATGCGATCGGACAGCGTCTCGTCGATCTACTCCGCCGCGGTCGGGGGACTGGGCGTCGCCCTGCTCCCGTGCGAGGTCGCCGAACACGACAACAAGCTCGTGCGCGTCCCGTTCGATGGGGCCCCTGCCCCACGCTCCGCATGGCAGGCCGTTCATCGAGACCTCCGGCATTCGGCCCGAATCCGGGCCGTACTGGACTTCCTCGGCGGTCTGATCACACCGCGAGCGCGCCCGATTCTCGGGCCGCCCCGCTAGCGCTTAGTCCTGGGGTGCAGGACTCGGTGGCGGCGCGCTCGGTGGCGATGCGGGCTCCGCAGGTGCCTGTGGCGGCTCAGGAGTCGCGGGGGCTGCCACCTCAGACGGTGGGGGTGCGGGCGGCTCCGCGGGTTGCGCCTGCTCGGCCATCGGGTTGCGAGACTTCGACTCTTTGCGAGGAACCTTGGTGCGGCGAACCTCGGTCGTCACCCGACGCGCCTGTTTCGAATCGTGCAGGCCGAACCCAACCGCAACACCGAACACCATCGAGAACCCCCGGTTCGCAAAGTCTGGAACGCCATCGAATCGCTTTCGGGCGCCCCACAGCTGCATGACCTCGGCACTGAGCGCGACGTGGTTGGTGATCCGGGCCTCGAGACCTGCGTGCAGCTCGAAGCCAATGCGCGCTTTGGTCACCGTGCGGGTTGCGGCCTCGACTCGCTCATACCGCATACGGATGACATCGAATCCGAAGCCCATGCCGGCATAGGGCCGCAGCGGGAAGTTGTCGAACACGTAGACGTTGCCCCCCAGAAACACCGGGACCGCCACATACGATCCGGTCACGGCGGCACCGGGCTCCAGCACGGGAACTCCCATCTCGACCTCGGGGGGAAACACGGCGTGGCCCGCCGTGTAGCCGGTCCGGACGTACCCCAACCAACCCGGGTACTTCTTCTTGGACGAGGTGCGGAACACCTGCCAGCGCAGGTCAAAGCCGCGGACGACCGAACACGCGTTGGGATCGTCGGGGGAGATGCATCCACGGTAGTCGGTCGAGGTCACCCGCCCCGCATCGGCGTCGAGACGTCCGCCGGGGTTTTGCGGGGTGAGAACCGTGCCGAAGAACAACCCGCCCCACGTCTTCTCGCCGCGACTCTCCTGCTTTCCTTCGGTGACCACGATCTCGGTCTCGAGGGCCTCGTCGGCGGTTGGGGCCTCGACCTCGGTTTCGGAGACTTTAGTCTCGTTCCCGTCCTCGTCGACCTCCCACACTTCGACCCGCCACTTCGGGTCTTCGACGCCGAGCAGGCCCCGGGTGTCGGTGTAGCCGGTGTAGTAGCCAGGGCCGTAGGGGGTCGCGAACAGCCCGGCGCGAAACGCCTGGTCCAGCGCGCCACGGGCCGCACGCTTGGTTCGCGTGAAGGAGAGTTCGAGCACTTCCGTGCGTCCGCCGACGTCTGCGGGGATCGTCGCCTCCTGCGCGTCCCCGGCCCCATCCGCGCTCCGGCGCGAAACGAACATGTCCCCATCCGGCAGGCGCAGGTAGCCGGGTCGATCCCCCGCCCGGCGAAGATCCGCCAGCCGAACTCCGCGGGAGTCCTCCACCGTGTACAGGCGCTGGTCCTCGCCTTCGGGGAAGTACAGCACGCGCTGCGATGAGACGTCCTCATGCCGCAACACGGGCTGCCGCTGGTCCTCGGCGGGTGGCCGAACGGTGACCGAAAGCCGCGCCCGCGGGTCCTTGACCCCACTGTTGGCTGCGGCGACGAACGCCCCGATCTCGGAGTACTCGACCGCCCCATCACCGTTGAGGTCGGCGCCGCCACGCAACCCCGACAGGAGCTGGTGCGTGAAAATACCGCCGCGATAGCGCTCCCACTCATGAGTCTGCTGGTCGGCCGAGTGGGCGACGATCACTCCGGTATCCGGATGCCCGCCCAAGTGGTTCTTGCCGAGGTATCGCCCGACATCTTCGCGACCATCCTCACCGGAGCGGTCGTCTTTCCACGTCTTCTTCCCACGCGTGAGCACGAACTGCTCACTCCGGCAGGCATCGATCAAGACGTGGTTGTGGTCTGCGGGAGAGCCTTCGAGGATCTCGGAGAACAGCCGGTTGCGGGTCAGCTTTCCGCCGGTCAGCGTCAGATAGCCCTGTCCGTCGGGCCCCACGTCACCGTGTCCCGAGTAGTAGATCAGCAACTCGACCTCGCCGTCGACTGCGTCCATGCGCTTGCGCAGCTGGGTCCAGGCAGCGTCCAGGCCCTCCGGCGAGGGATCGAACGCGGTGCGAACCAGATCGGGGTGCAGCGCCTGACTTTCCACGTCGAGGGTCGTCACCAGCGCGACGTCATAGCCGACCTCGGTCAGCAGCTCGGCCATGGCCGCCGCGTCATCATCGGCAAACCGAAGCGGGTCCGTCGAGGCGTCCAACGTCGCGTTGCTCCCGATGATCAGCGCGAACTGATGCGTCGGCATCCGCATCGAAAGCGGCAGGACGCTCGACCCCCTGCCTGCGTGCGCCTCGGTTGCGAAACCGCCGGTGATTCCAAGAGCGAGGAGCGCGGGGGCCAGCATTGCAGTGAAGCGATTCATCGGTTTGCCTCGTAGATCGTGAAGGACAGCTCGGCGCTCTCGCAGGAAGTCGGTTCGGGGCACAGGGCGCCCACGGCAGGGTCGTCCGAGAGTCGGCGATGCCACGCGGCGTCGCCGATGGTGGCGGGGCCCGCGTCGGCCAAGGAGGCCGCCATCGCGTCGACTTGCGCCACGGTGGGCGCCTGCGAGGACACGAGGCCATACACGACGACGGCACCGGCCTCATGATTCACGCCGAGTTGCACGACCATCGGAAGCGGAGTCCACGTTCCGGGCTGAGCATCGAGCCCTGCCGCATCCGCGGGCGTTGGCGCGTAGTACAGGACATCTCCGGCGTCATCGACACCAAAGAGGCTCAAGACCCCTCCCCGGGCCGCAGGGTCGACGCGATACGCAAACGAGAGCGTCTGGTTGAGTGCACAGCCGTGTTCCGCCGCCGGCTTGAGCCCTTGGTGATCCATCGCACCTGCCCCTTGGGGGCATAGCGCGTCGATCGCCAGCCCGCGAAAGTCTCCGGCGCCTCGCGCTTGAAAGCCGTCGTCGTCGGGATCCCCATTCGAGGGGGCCACCACGACCACCACAACCGCAGCCGCCGCAACGGCGAGTACCGCGGGTAGCCACGGACGCCTCCACCACGCGATGTCGGCCACGGCCTGCGACTCCAGGTCACTGACAAGCCACGCCTCCACCACATCGAGCTCCGCCTGGGCGACCGGGGCCTGTTCCAGCTCCCGCATCGCCTCAAACGTCAGATCGTAGTCGGCGCGGGCCGCCTCGTTCTCTCGGAGTTCCTCAAACAGCGCTGCGCGGTCGGGCGCACTCAAGCGCCCGGATACGGCGTCCTCGATCCGTCTCCACACTTTGGGTCGCGTCCAACTCATCCGGCTGCCATCCCCTCTTGCACGAGCTGAGTCAGGGCCAACAGTGCGAGCAGTGCCGTGTGCGACAGCAGCCCCGACTCGCCCTGGGCCTTGAGGTATTTGACCAACGCCGTACGCAGCTTGACCTCTCGAGACCGCACTTGCTGACGGCCGATGCCCAAGGCTTCCGCCGCATCGCGTTGGGACTTCCCCTCGATGAAACGGATCTCGAGCAGGCGCCGCGATTCCGTGTCCAGGGTCTCGAGAAAGGCGCGAACCAGCTTCTGGACCTGCGCCGAGCCGACCGACTGTTCGGGCGTCGGGCCATCATCGCCCCAGGCGGTCACCGCGGGCCGGTCGTCATCGTCGTCGGCCACCGGCGGGAATGAGATCTCGCGCTTGCGGAACGTTCGCAGCACGACGTTGCGCGCGATGGTTCTCAGGTACGGGCCATACGGACGCAGGCCGTCGTACCCCTGGCGCGCCCGCGGCTCGAACGCCCGTCGGAAGGTCTCATGCAGCGCATCCTGAAGGTCGAATGCGGAGCTGTACCCGACGAATCGGTGAGCGCGGCCGCGAGAGTCGAAACTGAAGCCAAACCGAAGCTGCTTCGAGACCTCCTCCGCGTACAGCCGGTAGACGTCCCTCAGGGCGGTCGTCTCGCCGGCGCGGAAGCCGTCGAGCAGGCTCCAGGGCCACCCATTGGGCGCCGGCTGGCTGTCGCGCGCGCTGCTCATTCCCGTCACCGAGGTCCCCTACCCGCAAGCCTGCCCCATGGGTTGGCCGGGCTCGGAAAAAGTGCGCCCGGGCACGCCGAGGCCCCGCGCGCGTTGCGCCAATGCGGCCAAATCCACACTGGACATGCTACTGTCTCGAGGTTCCGGGCCCCACCCTAAACGCTCTGATTCGGCCATTGCGCCGGGCGCTGCGGGGCTCACAGCCTGTCTCTTATACACATCTCCGAGCCCACGAGACCTCTCTACATCTCGT
>CAJXVA010000190.1 GCA_913061055.1 uncultured Pseudomonadota bacterium | reverse complement strand
CGGGTCGACCGCGATCGCGACGATCAGGATCGCGGCGTCGCTGAGCTCGACGCAGCTCTCGCCCTCCAACGTTCGTGTCCCCTCGGTCACGCCGTCGCGGCTCAGCGTCAGCGTGAGCAGGAAGCGTGCATCGTCGGTTTCGGTGATGACGGCACCTGCGTCGAGCGGGGGACCGCTGGCGTCCCCCAGCGCGGTGGCGAGTCGCTGATGGGCTTCCTCCTGGGTCGGACATCCCTCGGGGGCGGACCACTGCAACGTGAACGCCTCAGGCTCCGCCAGGAGCATCGCAGCGAGCAGCGCTCCGGAGATCATGGATCTTCACCACCGCTTTCAAACGGAGCGGCGAGCCGGCGACCCAGCGCGACCAGGAGGATGATCGCGACACTCCACTGCAACGCACAGGTCGCGACGGAGTAGGTGTCGGCGGGATTCCACCAGGTGTCTGGGGCGTATGCGGTGGCGGAGAGATACAGCCACCACAGCAACAACACGACCGCGAGCGTCGGGACGACGAAGCGCAGGATGACAACCCAGGCGACGCTCGGATCCCACTCTCCCTCTTGCGCCCGCATCCTCTCGCGCATCTTCGCCAAGCCGGCATCTCGGGCCAACATGGCCACGAACAACCCTGAGATCATCAGGGCCACACCCCAGACGAAGTCCTGGTTGCCCAGCACGTCGAGATTGATCGCGGAGGGAATGCCCAGGCCGAAGCCCACCAGCCCGGTGATGACCACGGCCCGCCCACGCTCGACGCCGTGGTCGACCAAGGTGCGAGCGGCCAGCTCCACCATGGACAGCAGCGAGGACAGCGCGGCGAAGGTCAGGCCCAGGAAGAACAGGATCGACAGCGGCTTGCCCAGTGCCATCTTCGCGAAGAGTTGGGGCATCCAGATGAAGGTGAGCCCAGTGGACGCAGGTCCGCTCTCCTTCATGACCGCGAGGATCTCCGGGCGGCTCATCTCGGCGCCGAGAACCGAGAACACGGTGCCGAAGATCGTGACCGCGGCGATGAGCGAGACGACGTTGTTCGTGACGCCGGTGATGAGTGCGCTCTTCACGACGCTGTGTCGCGCGCTCATGTAGGCGGCGTAGCTGAGGATCAGGCCCCATCCTGCTCCGGTGTCCCAGGCGTTCTGCGTCAGCGCCTCGAGCCAGACATTGGCGTTGCTCAGCTGGCTCCACTGCGGGGTGAAGAGGTAGGCGATCCCCTCGAAGGAGCCCGGGAGCAGGAGCGTCCGGATCATGCTGATCACCACGACGACCAGAAGGGTTGGGACCAGAATCCGGTTGAGGCGTTCGATCGACGTCACGCCGCGCCGGACCACGACCACCGCAACAAACATCGCGATTCCGTGAAACAAAACCGGCAGCCCGCTGTCCTGGAACCCTTCCCAGACCGCGGTGGAGGCTTGGGTTGTCACCGGCAGGTCCTGCAGGATCGACGCGCCGAGGTAGTGGACACACCAACCGGCGACGACCGAGTAATAGAACATGATCGCGGTGGCGGTCAGCGCCACGAAACCGCCCATCCAGGCTCGCTTGGCGCCCCCGTGGTGCACGAAGGTCCCCACGACGCCTCTGCGGGCCGATCGGCCCAGCGCGTACTCGGCGATGATCAGCGGCACGCTCCAGACAAAGAGGAAGACGAGCCACGCGACCAGGAACGCGCCGGCGCCCTCGTCTCCGCCGTTTTGGGCCGCGATTCGAGGAAACCTCCAGATGTTCCCGGTGCCGACCGCGATGCCGAGCACGCTGAGGATCATTCCCCATCGGGATGAGAATCGAGGTTCCGCCAAAACGCCCGGAGTATAGAGGGCGGATTGCTCGGAAAGAAATCGCCGGGCCGGGAACCTTCGCAAGGGGCCGCTGTCAATCCCCTACGAGACCGCAAGACACCGCCTGCTCGGCGTGACGGCACCCTCGGCTTCACATGATGTGAGGTCCATCGAGGGGGCGGCACACCGGGGGGCTGGGTCAAGGCGGCCCAAGGAAACCAATGTCCCGAGCCCTCCGTTTCGAAGTGTGGCGTGACGATCAGCTCGTCGACGTCACGACCCTGTCCCAAAACGTGATCAAGATTGGTCGCTTGCCCTCCTCGCATCTTCGTATCGACGACGAGTCGATCGCCCGGATGCACGCTGTGTTGGAGGTTCAAGGAGATCGATTGCGTCTCGTCGACTTGGGGAGCTCGGTCGGCACGACGGTCAACGGCGAGCGGGTGGAGAAGAGTGCTGCCGTGCAGATCGGTGATGCGATCTCGATCGGTCCTTACAGCGTGCGTTTGGCGGCTCCGACCCACGCTGTCCAGCGGCCCGCCGCGCTTCCCAGTGCGGCGTCCGTCGAGCAGGTCGATGCGGCCGATGTCGCCGAGGTCATGGCGGTCTACGGCGACACCGTGCTCGACGTGCAACACGTCGGTCACCGCACCGACCGCAAGTTCGCCTATGCAAGCTTGGCGTTGGGTGGTGCGTTGTTGCTCGGCGGTGCGGGATACGTCGCATCTCAGACGGTGCTGCGGGCCGAGGCGTGGCAGACCTACGAGGTGCAGCGGGCCGAAGCTGCAGTTGCAGGTCGACCTGCGCCCCAGGCTCCGGGGTCTTCGTGGAGTGGATTGGGCGTCGTGCTGGGCCTCGCCGGCTTGGTGCCGCTGGGCTTCGGTCTGGTTCGACTCGGCGACCGCGACCGGTCCCGCTACACCATCGGAGAAGGGGACCAGACGTCGTTCGCAACCGCGACGGATTCGCTTCCCACGCCGGCTGACTTCCCGCTCGTTGCGGCGAACGAAGGCGGAGAAACGTGCGTCCAGTTCACGCCAGGGATGGAGGGCCACGTCACGGTCGAAGGCCAGCGTTACACCCTGCAGGAACTTGTCTCCTCAGGACAAGCGACCGTGCAAGGTGCGGCGTTCGCCTTCCCTCTGCCCACCCGAGCTCGCTGCCGGATTCAACACGAGGACGTCACGTTCCACGTCAATGGCGTGAAGCCAGGTCGGGTTGTTGCGGGTCGGGGCAGCGCCGACAAGAACTTCTGGTTCTACAACGCAGCTTCGCTGATCGGCATCGGAACCCTGCTGGGCCTGGCTCAGCTGGCGATGCCCGACCAGAGCGACTTCTCCCTCGAGGACGCGCAGTCGAGCAACCGTTTCGTGGGCTACATCCAGCAGCCCGACGTGGAAGAGGACGCGGACGAGCCTGACGAGGAGCCGCTCGACGACGGCAAGGCCAAGAGCGACCCGGGCGACCCCGGCAAGCGAGCCCCCGGGACCGAAGGCAAGATGGGCAAGCCTGACTCCAAGGTTTCCGCGCCGAAGAAGTTCGCGCAGCGCGGTCCGAAGGACGCAGTGCGTCAGATGTCGCGCACGTTCTCGCCGGACATCGAGGCGCGCCAGGCGGGGATCCTAGGCATGATCCAAAGCGACAGTGGTCACTTCCTTGCCAGTCCCAACGGGGGCAACTTCTCGGTCGGAAACGACGACGACGATCTGTGGGGCAACATGACCGGGACCGAGCTCGGTGAGTCTGTCGGCATGGGTGGTCTTGGGCTCGCAGGTTCCGGCCGCGGCGGTGGTGGCAACGCGGATGGGCTGCTCGGTCTGGGCAACGTGGGCCTGATGGGCACGCGAGGTACCGGTGGGGACGGCGTTGGCTACACCCATGGTGGCGGAGCTGGCTTCAAGACCCGTAAGCGGGGCAAGCCTGGGGTCCGAGTTGCGAAGTCGACCATCCGCGGGGCGCTCGACAAGGACATCGTTCGCCGCGTGGTACGGGCGCACATCAACCAGGTCCGGCATTGCTACAACCAAGGCCTGGTCCGCGACCCCACCGCGCGCGGAAAGGTCGCCATTCAGTTCACGATCGGACAGACCGGAAAGGTCCCACTCGCGGTCGTTTCCCAGACGACACTCAAAGATAAGGCCGTGGGCAACTGCATCGCCAAAGCGGTCCGACGTTGGAAATTCCCCCGCCCAGACGGTGGTGGCAACGTGATGGTGACGTATCCGTTCGTGCTCAACCCCGGCTGAGGGGGGCGCCGCTGAGAACCTTTCGAGCGGCGCGATGCACTAAGCGAATAGGAGGGCCCCGGGAGTCGACGTCCAGTTGGAGGTCGACCGTACGGGCCTGGGCTGTTCGCATGTTTCGTCCGCGCTCGAGAACATCGCTGGAAATCGTCGCTGTCTTTGAGGGGACGGTGCTCGATGTTCGCCACCTCCGACCCCAACAACCCCGCGCCGCCGGTCAGATCCTCGGGATCCTCGGCGGCGTGTTCTTCGTTGTGGGGGGTGGGCTGTTGCTGTCGGGGCAGCCCGGAGTCGGGCTCGGCCTGGGTTTGATCGGGATCATCTCGCTCGCGATCGCCTTCGTGAAGGCATCCGACTCCGACCCCGGCTCGTACACGATCGGGGAAGGACCGGACGCGGTGTTCGCGACCCCACCAGTCGACCTGATCTCGCCCGACGCGTTCGAGTTGGCCCGGCTCGGCCGGGTGGGAGCGGCGGGCCTTCGGTTCACCCCGACGATGACCGGTGAAATCTCGATGGAGGGCCGGAGCTACACCCTGCAGGAATGGGTCCGCGAGGGCAGGGCGATCGCCGAGCACGGCGTCTTTGGGACCACGTTGCCGGCCGGAGCCCGCTGTCGACTCCAGCACGGGAATCTCGTGTTCCATATCGCGGTGGTCCAGGCGGCCGTCTCCTCGGTCGGGCGCTCGGAGGTGGACGTGCCGTTCTTGGCGATCAGCGCGGCCACGTTCGTGGGGCTTGGGTCGCTGCTGGTCTTGGCCCAGATGGCGGCGCCAGCATCTGCCCACCTCGACCTCGAGGACCACGCCCGAGGGCGGCGATTCGTCGGCTACGTGCAGCAGCCCTCGGTCTTCCGCATGCCGTCGACGATCCCGCGGGTGCCCGAGCCGCAGCGCGTGGCGCAGACCCGTCCGAAGCCTCAGCCGGTCTCTCGCCCCGCACCCAGCTCCGAGCCGGATGCGGCGGCGGTCCCGAGCCTTCCCGCTGACTCGGTGGCGCAGCCTCGGCGTGGGGTCTCGCGATCGCGAGGGAAGAGCCCGAGCATCCTCGGTGACCGCTCGGTCTCAGCGGCCGCCGCGTTGATGGGCCGCGGCACCGGACCGACCGAGCGGGCGGCGAAGGCCGGGATCCTCGCCTACGTCGACACCAGCGTCTTGGACAACGAATACGCGGGCGCGTTCTCCCCGGACGCCGATGACAAGGCGATGTGGCAAGCGATGAAGGACAAAGACCCGATGGCAACGCCCGTCGCGGGGCTCGGATTGATCGGCAAGGGGCGAGGTGGCGGACCCGGATCGACCAAGGGCATGGTCGGTTCCAAGCCTCAGGCGGAGTCCGAAGAGCGTGAGACGCGTTCGCTGGTGGTTCGTGTCGGGCGGGCGACCGAGCGCGGGCCTCGAACCGCAGCCGATGTCCGGAGCGTGGTCGTCAAGCACGTTCGCGGGTTGAGGCGCTGCTACGGCACGGGCGTCGACGAGGATGCCGGACTTCGCGGTCGTATCACGCTGGAGTTGCAGATCGACGCTGCTGGAGACGTCGCGCGAGCGAGCGTCGCGCGTGGTCGGTTCGCGGATCCCACGGTGACCGACTGCATGGCTCGGGCTGCCCGCACGTGGTCGTTCCCGGCGACGGACGTGCAGCGCCGCTCGGTGGTGTCAGTTCCGGTGACGCTCAGCCCCGGGTAGCTCGACCCGGAGAAGGGCCTGCGCCATCCATCCCTTCCCGCGCGGCGCACGGCGGATTCGCGTCGTACTGTCGGAACACTCGTGGCTCCAGGACGTGACACGTCCCGCGCTACGCCACGTTGCTCGCCATGACCGGTGCCTCCGCATTCCTCGCTCTGCTTCTGTCCGCCGGATCGCTCGTCTCGCCCGCGGATCCCCAGTCGGTGATCGGAGGCGAGCCGTCGCCAAGCTGCGCGTGGCCAACCACGGTGTCGCTCGGTGGTTGCACCGGTACGCTCGTCCACCCCGAGGTTGTGGTCTACGCGGCACACTGCGGGCCGGAGATCCCCTCGGTCTGGTTTGGGGAGCAGGCGTTCTCTGGAGAGGGGCGACAGGTTGCGACGTCGCAGTGTCATGTGAACCCGGGCTACCTCGATAGCAACGGCGAGCGTCATGAGGACTGGGCGTTTTGTCGGCTGGCCGAACCGGTCACCGACGTGCCGATCGTGCCGCCGCTGATGGGGTGCGAGACCACGCTGCTCACGCCCGGTCGACCGGTCACGGTCGTGGGCTTCGGTCTCGACGAGAACGACAACAGCGGCATCAAGCGACAGGGCGAGACCGAGCTGCAGTGGATCACCGAAGACGGGGCGGTGTTGGCCGGAAACGGCGAGGTCGGGAGCTGCTTCGGCGACTCGGGGGGCCCGATCTATCTGCAGCTCCCCGATGGAAGCTGGCGGGTGTTCGGCATCGTGTCCGGCGGCCAGGCCTGCGGGTTTCCGGCGTGGTACGCGACGGTTCACACCGCGGTCCCCACGATCGAGGCGACGCTTGGCATCGACATCACGCCCTGTCACTACGCAGGCGGCGGGTGGAATCCGTCGCCTGAATGTGGAGGTGTGCCGACCGAGCCCTGGAACGGGGCGGGGACGTCGTGGCAGGCCGGATGTGGCGGCGGACCGGTGCTGCAGACGGTGTCCACGTGCGGCGATGCGTACGATGGCGCCGAGGACTTGGCCGGTCCACAGACCGCCGTCGTCACCCCCGTGTGGGGCGACGAGTTTGCGAGCGACGAGGACTCCGGCTTTGCGCGGGTGGAGATCGTGGTGGAGGCCAGCGACTTGCCCAGCGGGGTCCGCTCGGTCGCGCTGAGCATCAACGGCGAGGTGTTCTCCGACGACCCGGATCTCGAGCCTCCGTGGGCCTGGGGCTCGGTCACCTTTCCGCCCGGAGTTTGGGAGATCAGCGCGGTCGCGACGGATTGGGCCGGGAACACGTCCGAGGCTCCGGTGGTGATGATCGGCGTCGACGAGACCCCACCCCCGATGCCCGAACCGGAGCCAGAGGGCTCGACTGGTCTTGGGAGCGGGACAGCCGGGGAGTCGAGCGGGTCGGCGGGCGACGACTCGACCTCGTCGGGTCCCGAGCCACAGCCTGAACCCGAGCCTGAGCCAGACCCCGTGACGAGCTCCAGCGGCTCGTCCTCGAGTGCCGACGCATCGGGGGTCGCGGAAGACTCGGGCTGCGGCTGCAAGGCGAGCTCTCAGGGCGGATCCGCGGCGTGGCTTTGGCTGTTGGTCCTCGGGGTCGCGCGTCGGCGGCGAGCTACGTTGGCGCTGGGCGCAACACTGGCGGCGACCGGTTGCAGCGACGACGCTCCATCGGAGGCGGGCGATTCGAGCGGTGGCACGTCCTCGAGCACATCATCGACGACCAGCATCGAGAGCACCTCGACCTCCACGTCCTCGTCGTCCTCAGGGCCCACGACTACAGGGGATGAGACCTCGACAGGTGTCCCCGCCGGCAGCACCACGGACGCTTCCTCTTCCAGCGAAACCACCGTGGCTTGCGAGCTCGGCACCGAAGGCTGCGGCTGCGACGAGGGGTTCACCTGCGGCACCGACCTGCGCTGCGAGCTCGACACCTGCATCGTGTGTCCCGCCGGATCCGCCACGTGTCACTGCATTCCGCCCGACGTCGAGGGCGAAGACGGCACCTGCGACGAGAACCTCCTGTGTGTGGGCGAGCTCTGCGCCCCGCCACCGCCGTGCCCGTTCACGGAGAATGGCGTGTGCAACGAAGGCGGCGGCGCCTGCTTCAAGGGCAGCGACGTGTTCGACTGCTGTCCGACGCGAGAGGACGGTGTGTGCGAAGAAGAGGCCGCCGGTGGCGAGTGTCCGGACGGCAGCGATGTGTTCGACTGCTGCCCGACCGTAGAAAACGGAGTCTGCGAGGAGGCTTCTGGCGGCGAGAGCTGTCCCGATGGCAGCGATGTGTTCGACTGCTGTCCGGTGCAGGACGGTGTGTGCGAAGAGGAGTCGGCGGGTGGTGTGTGCCCGGAGGGAAGCGACGCGGAGGACTGTGCAGTCGATCCTCCAGGGCGCTGACGCTCGTCAGAGGTCGCTGCACTTTGCGGTGGCCCTTGTGTTTCCCTTGTTCTGCGCTCTTGGGTCGTTGTCCGGGTGCGTACGGGTTCGTGTGACGGAGGACCTTCAGGCGAAGGAAGAACTGTCGTGTGCCGTGGCCGGGAGGACTCGGGTTGAGTGCCGGCGCAAAGGCCTCGTCGTGGGGGGGTCCATCAAGACGTCGCTTCGCGGCGGGCCGGCGGGCCTGCGCCAACACGGCGTTGTGCAGGCGGGACGGTACGTCTGCACCGTTTCTGATGCGCGGGGGCTGGACTGTCGCAACGTGTTCTTCTGGACTCGTTTTCAGTCGGGTCCGGTTGAGAGGTTGCGCGATCGCGCCTTTGTTTCCTGGGATGATGGACTCTGCGTCGAGACGCATCGCGACCAAGCGTTCTCTCGGTTCGAGTGCATCCAGGGCGGAAGCATCGAAGAGCGAGTGGACTTTTGGGTCCCAACTCGCCACGAACGGGTCGGTTTCGGGCGGGGTGCCTGCATTTGCGGAAGCGATCCTGAGTCATTGGTTGTGTCCCAAGAACAGGGGGTTCGCGGCCACGTTGGTGCAGTCTGCGTGTGGGGGTGGGGCGAAGAACCGATCGATTGGGAGACTTCGCGCAAGGTTGAGCAGCGGGCGACAGTACTCTCAGTGCGCGGCGGCTTTGCGTCGTTCGATTTCGGTGATGTCTGCCAGGTTGCCCGAGAGGGAACGGGCACCGAGGTCGTCGAAGCGTTGTCAGGCCTGACCACGACGGATGCGTCTGACGGTTGAGCCGTACTCTCGCACCCGTCAGAGCCCGGCATCCCGCACAGGCGCGATCCGAAGCGCAAGCTGAGCGAGCAGCAAGCTCGTCAGCCCCAGCCCCGCGGCGATCCATGTGCTGGGAGTGAGGACCGCTTGGGCCGGAGGGTGGCGATGCATACGACCAAACAGCGTCATAGTCTCAACCTAGACGCATCACCGGACCGCGGCCGCTCCGAGACGACCGACCGGTCGCCAGGGGACGCCCAGCGGTCGCCAGTCGTTCGCGGCCGAGCGGCAGCGTCCGACCTACTCCGGCACGGGATTCAGATCAGCCCGGTACGGCCCGACCTTCTCGCGGAAATCATCCGTCCACGGCACCGGCCGCTTGTTGTCCGGATCGATGCGCACGATCACTCGCTCGCCGTTGGCGTAGTCGACATCTTGGTCCAGCGGCATCACGCGGAACCCAAACCGCAGACTCGAGTTGCCCAACTTGGCAACCCACACGCGAATACGAACTTCACCGGTGCCTTCGATGGGCCGCTCGTACTCGAGATGGTTGGTTCGCACCAGGTGATACTGGTCGGGGTCGCTGTTGAAGTTTAGCGGCCCGCCCCAGCCGAGGTGGCTCCAAAACGACCCGATCGCGTGTTCGAACAGCAGCAGGTAGCGGGCGTTGTGGAGGATGCCGAAGGCATCGAGGTCGTCGAAGTAGATGCCGTGGGTGCGCTCGTGGAACCGCATCAGTCGTTGCGGCGGCGGACGAAGCCGAGGGCGAAGAGGGCCGCGACAGCGGGAAGGCCGAGGTCGGTGCTGCCGATGGTGCAGCCCTTCTTGGCTTCCGGGGCGACCGGCGGTGGTCCTTCGGGCGCGACCTCGTCGCCGGAGCCGTCGTCGGGCCCGGCGAGGGTGTCGAGTTCGTCTTGCGCGGCGGTGTCACCTTCGTCCCCGCTGTCGTCACCCTCTTCGGCGGCCGGGGGCTCGGTGTACTCGAGCGTCAGCTTGCCGGTGGCCAAGATGATGTCGGGGCGCCCCGCCTTGGTGTTGCCCTGCAGAACTTTGACCTTGTAGGTCTTGCCCTTGTTGAAGCCGAGGTTGCCTTCGAGCTCGATGTCCAGCGAGACGAATTTCTCGCCCTCATAGCCCGAGTGCTCGTAGCGGTAGGTGACGTAGTCCTTGCCGCTGGGGAGTTTGCCGAGGAACTCGACGTACAGCGGGCCGGGGCCACCCTTGTCGATCTTGGCCCACAGGTTGAGGTTCCACAGCTCCTCACCGGGCTCGCTCTTGAGCGTGTCGACCGCGGCGGACTTGCCCTCCGCGGTGATGTCGCCTTTGTCGTCGACGGCGAGCGTGTCCGCGCCGAACCTGACCTCGCCGGCCCAAGCCGTCGCGGGGCCGAGCAGGGCAGCACCAAGGAGCAGGGGGGAGATCCAACGGAGTCGGGCGGAAGTCGTTCGAACGCGCATCTACGAGCCTTCTATACGAGAAAAGTAGCGCAGACCACACCCGCGGCAAATGCGTGCGGTCTTGCACCCCACAGGAGCGGTGGGAGCGGGTGTAAACTGTCGCCGTGGGGGTAGGGTGATGTTGCGTACAGCCGGTTGGGTGAGCGTACTAGCACTGGTCGCGTGCGGGACGGATTCAGGTGCGTCCGCCGGCCAGGACATGACGGCGACGTCCAGCGGGACATCCGCTGGCTCTTCGGAAACGGAGGGGGGCGCCGAATCGGGTGGGACTGATTCGGGCGATACGGAGGACACCGGCGAGCCGAGTGAGCCGTTCGTGCCCGGCGAGCAGGTGTTGCCGAGGTTGACCCAGCGTCAGTACCGCAACGCGGTCGGTGATCTCCTCGGCGTGCCGCTTCCCGAGGTCGAGCTCGAGCCCGACACCAACCCGTACCTGTTCATGTCGATCGGCGCGACGTCCACCTCGCTCTCCGAGTTGGGCACGCAGCAGTACGAAGAAGCCGCCGACCTCCTCACCTCTACGGTGTGGGATGACGCCGCGCGGCGTGACGCGCTGCTCGGTTGCACGCCGGCCACCGCCGACGACGCATGCGGCCAAGGGTTCTTGGCAGACTTTGGGCGCCGAGCGTTTCGCCGTCCGCTCACCGCGGACGAACTCGCGCGCTGGACGGCCGTCGCGGTCGAGCTTTCCAGCGGCGGTTCGGGACCGGAGCTCGCCGACGCGCACCGCGGGCTGCGGCTCGCCGTCGCCGGCATGCTGCAGTCGCCGTACTTCTTGTACCGGGTCGAGCTGGGCGAGGAGGATCCCGAGGATCCTTCCCGGCTGCGGTTCACCGGATACGAGCTGGCCTCGAGGCTCTCGTTCTTGCTGTGGGAGTCCATCCCCGACGACGAACTCATGGCGGCCGCCGAAGACGGCGCGCTGTTGGACGCCGACGGACTCGAGCAGCAGGCCCGCCGCATGATGGCCGACCCACGCACCCGGCTCTCCGTCCAGGCGTTCTTCGGGCAGTACTTCGACCTGGCGCGGCTCGATGGGGTGAGTCGGGACCCGGAGCTGTATCCCGACTTCAGCCCCACGATGGCGAAGTCCATGCGGACCGAGGTCGAGCTGTTGGTGGAGGACCTCATCTACCGCCAGGACGCGGACATCCGTCAGCTCTTCAGCACCCGGCGGACCTTCGTGAACGCCGAGCTCGCCGAGCTGTACGGCATTGCCCCGCCCGATGGCGCGTCGGAAATCTCCTTCGCCCCCGCCGACCTGCCCGCCGGTGGGCCTCGTGCCGGCATGCTCACCCTGGGCGCGTTCCTTTCGATGAACGCGCACGAGACCGAGACCTCGCCCACGCTGCGGGGCAAGTATCTGCGCGAGCGCGTGTTGTGCATGGAAGTTCCTGCGCCTCCCGACGACACCGACACCAACGTGCCGGACCCCGTCGAAGGCGGCACGCTTCGAGAGCGCCTCGAGCAGCACCGGTCCGACCCGGCCTGCGCTGCGTGCCACGCGTTCATCGACCCCCCGGGCTTCCTGTTCGAAAACTTCGACAGCGCGGGGGTGTTTCGCACCACGGACAACGGACACCCCGTCGACACGACGGGCGAGCTCGACGGCGTCCCACTCGCCAACGCGAGCGAACTCGCCGACATCCTCGCGGAGAACCCATTCGTGGGCCCCTGCGTGGTCAAGCAGCTGTTCCGCCACACCAACGGCCGGCTCGAGACCGACGGCGAGCAACCGGCGCTCGACGACCTCTCGGATCGTTTCTCGGACCGAGGGCACCGCTTCTCGGAGCTGCTCGTGGAGCTCGTCCGGCACGAGAGCTTCCGCTACGTGACTCTGCAGACGGAGGAAGGCTCATGAAGCCCCGCAAGTACCTGTCTCGTCGAACCGTTCTCAAGGGCGCTGTCGGAGGCGGCGTTGTCTCGCTCGCATTGCCACCGCTGGAGGCCATGATGGGCACCCATGGTGCGCTCGCGGACGGCTCGGAAGAGGGGCCGATCTCCGGAGTGTTCTTCTGGGCCAACGGCACGCCCTGGCACGGGGGACACGGTGGCATGCAGGCCACCGGAAGCGACGTGTGGACGCCCGCGGATGTGGGCGCTGGGTACACGCCTTCGCCGCTCCTCGAGCACATCGCCACGCACCAGCCGAGCGTCGTCACGGGTCTCACGCCCCACACCGAAGTACCCGCCGCACCTCCGGGGCAGTCCGACGGACACATGCGTGGCTTCATGGTCGCGCTGACGGGCGACCGGATTAGGCCCGACGGCTTCGACCACCCCTCGCACACCCTCACCGCGCTGCGTCCTTCGTTGGACCAGGTCGTGGCCAAGCACCCGAACTTCTACGGGCGGACACCACCTCCGTATCGCTCGCTCGTGCTGGGTGTCAGCGAGGCACGTTTTCACGACTACGGTCACTGGAACGCGATCAGCTACAACGGGCCCGACTCGCTCAACCTGCCGATCAGCAGCCCCAACCAGCTGTGGAGTCTGCTCTTCGACATCCCGGACGACTTCGAAGCCCTGGAACGCCGCGCCAACGTCCTCGATGCGGTGCTCGAAGACGCCAACTCGCTTCGCGCCAAGCTGGGTCCCCGCGACCAGATCCGCCTCGACGATCACCTCGAGCACATCAACGAGGTGCAGCGTCGACTCGAGCTCAGCGGCGTGTCGTGTGAGCCCGGCGCCCAGCCGGCCGAGCCCACCGACCTCATGGAGAAGACCCAGGTCATGGGCGAGCTGCTCGCGATGGCGCTCGGTTGCGGGATCACGCGGGCGTTCAGCTTCATGCTGACCTCCCCGGCGACCACGCACATCTTCTCCAACCTGGGCGTGCCCGATGGCATGCACAAGACCTGTCACGACGGGTACTGGGACCGTGTCAACGCGATCACGACCTACCAGATGCAGTGTTTCTCGGTCTTCATGGATCAGCTGCAAGCGGTGGTCGATCCCGCCGGCGTCTCGCTGATGGATCGGGCCGCGATTCTCGGCACCTCTGAGTACGGCGAAGGCTGGCAGCACAGCGTCTCCGAGATGCCGGTCATCCTTGCCGGGGGTGCTTGTGGTGCCCTCAATCGCGGCGTGCACGTGCGGGACCCCGGCGGCAACTACTCGACCGCTCACGTCACCCTGCTTCGCGCGCTTGGGCTGCCGACGCCCAGCTTCGGCTGGAACGGCGGTGAAACCTCCGAAGCAATCTCAGGCATCCTGGTCTGATGCGGCGGTTCGGCTTCCTCTCCAGCTTGCTGCTGGCCGCGGCGTGTGCCGACGGCCAAGGCGGGGACTCGGCGTTCGCCTCGGGGAACACCGTGGGCGCCATGTCCTCGACCGGCGCGACGACGACGGCGTCGGACAGCGACGATCCCTCCTCGGGCTCGCCGACAACGACGCCGACGGGTCCGACCACCGGCGTGGGTGAAGAGAGCACGAGCTTCACCACCGACCCGGGATCCAGCAGCGGGCCGGGGGTGGACTGTGGCCCCGGTCTGAACGCGTGCGGTGTTCTGTGCGTCGACCACCAGACCGATCCTGACAACTGTGGCGACTGCGGGATCACGTGCGTGGTCCCCAACTCCCAGTCGTCCTGTATTGCGGGGAACTGTGACGTCGGGGACTGCGACGTCGGGTGGTTCGACTGCGACGGTTCGGCGGTCAATGGCTGCGAAGCCCAAGCCGGATGCTCCGGAGGCGAGTCGTGCACGACCGAGTGCGGAAGCACGGGCGTGACCGCGTGCAATGGCTGCGACGTGGTTTGTGAGCTCCCCGCGGAGACCTGCAACGCCATCGACGACGACTGCAACGGCTCGTGTGACGAGGGGGCGATGGCTGGGTGCCGACAGGGCGTGCACCGGTCCGTGGGGCCCAACGGGCACTACTACACGAACGTCTTGGCGGAGACATCTCAGGCCGGGCGCACGCTCGAGTCCCAAGACTACTGGTGGATGTACGCTGCCGAAACGGACGGCCTCTCGGCGCTCTATCGCTGCGACATCGGCGGGGGCAACACGTTCCTCACCACCAGCAATACGTGTGAGGGGGCCGGATCGATCGCGGCGACGCTCGGCTATCTGTCCCCGGGGGCCAGCTGCGGTTCGACACCGCTGTACCGGCTGCGTAGCCCCGCCGGGCGGCACTTCTACACGATCAACGCTGGCGAGCGCGACAACGCCGTGACCAACCTCGGCTACATCTCCGAGGGCAGCCCCGGACAGGTCTGGACCTCTCCCTAGCGGAGGGTCCGGATGCCGTTCAGCCGCAGATCATCCCGAAGCTCAGCGAGTAACATGTCATCGGGGAGGGGCAGGTGGCGCCGCCCGAGCAGTCCAGCGCACAGGCCGAGTCCTCCACGTCGTTGACCGTCACCGGCATGCACGCGGGCACGGCGGTTCCGCCCGGGGTGGGAACGCAGTCGACCGCAGCGTTGGTGCACCCGGTCTGAGAGCAGAAACCGTCCATCGGGTTGCCGTCTGCGTCGTTGATTGTGATGCACAACGCGGGAATCGGGTCGCACTCCTCCGCGACCAAGCATGTGGAGTAGAGGCCGTCGGCGGGCTGTGTTCCTGGGTCGACGGCGGCGGTTTCGTCCCCGCTGGTGCTGCCGATCGAGGTGGAACCTGGAGCTGTCGTCGCTTGGCCGGTCGTACCGCCGGAGCTGGTGCTGGCGACACCGGTCTCGTCGCCAGTCGTGGACGTCCCGCTGGAGCCCTCTCCCGTACTGCCAGCGCTTGCGGACGCAGACGCGGACCCGGACGCGCTGGCGCCCGTAGGAACCCCGAACGGGGGGTTGTTGTCGCCATCCGAGCCGCACGCCACCGCGCACAAGCCCACCACCGCCAGAGTCCACCGCACCACGGCTGCGAGACTATCACCGCTGCGGTTGCGAAGTGCGAGCTCGCGCCGGGTGCCGGGAACGACGTGCCGCATTCCCCGAACGTCGTCGAGCAGTGCGGCGGCGCCCCCGTGGAGGATGCCGCCGCCGGGCTGAGGCCGCCCGCCCCTGGCTACCGCTTCCGCGTGGGGCGGCCCGTCGGCGCAGCGCCATAGCGGGCGCAGAACTTCGACCACAGCCGCTGCACCTCCGCGACTTCCGCATCGCCGACACCGTCAGCGAGCTCGCTCAGCTTGGCGGCGGTGTCCTGACAGGTACGCGAGGGCCCAAGGTCGTGGCGGGACTGCCCCTGAAACGTCGGGGTGACGGTGTCCCCACCGAACTGCCGGACCATGTTCTCGAGGTTCTCGGCGAAGTGCATCAGGACCTCTGCCTTGCGAACGTTGGTGCTGCGCTCGGTCATCGCCGCCACCGAGAACGCGTACTCCTCGGTCATGGTCTCGCCGGACTCGGGATGCTGGTACTCGACCTCGAGCATGATTCCGTCCTGCGGACGAAGTTGTCCCTGCCACGCCTCGATGTCCGAGAGCAGGACTTGCGACGTGTCCGCAAAAAAGTGGACCGCTTGCACCTCGGCTTTCGAGGCCGAGGATTCCTCGCCGTAGAACTGCTGCATACGCATCGTGACCGGGAGGTGGAGCCGGTAGTGCACGTCGTTGGCGGTGGTCTCGACGAGCGAGGTGAAGCCCGCCCCAAAGACGTGTTCGACCTGGTCTTGCGAGCCCAAGAAGACGTAGGCGCCTCTGCCTTTCTCGGTCAGTGCGTCGAGCAAGTCGTCGTCGAACGTCTTGCCAACGCCCACGCCCGAGAGTCGGATGCGACGCGCGTCGTAGAAGTCCGACACCATCGAGAGCGTCTTGGGGTCGGTGACGCCGCGGTTGGCCAGAGCGTCGGTGATGATCACGACCCGGTTTGTGTACTTGGGCTGGTACGCCGCGTCGGCGAGCCGGTAGCCCTGGGTGAGTCCGGCGTGCAGGTTGGTGCTGCCGGAGGGCTTGATCCCCGTGATCGCTTTGCTGAGGACCGCCGTCTTGTCGCGGCCAACCACGAAGTTCTGCAGCCGGGTACAGACTCGATGGTCGAACGTCACGACGTTGACGATGTCACCGGTCTTGAGCTCGCGGACCATCCGCAGAAGTCCCCGCTTCACGAACTCCATGCGCCCCTCGGCCTTCATCGATCCGGACCGGTCGACGACCAGGGTGATGGCGGCGTTGCGTCGGCCCTCACGGCCGATCGGTCGCCCGTTGATACCCAGAGCAAGGGTGTACAGGCCGTCCTGACGGTTGGACGGCGCCATCTGGGCGTTGACCGAGAAATCGTGACCGTGCTCGACCTCGGCCAGTTCAAACGACGCCGCGTTGAGCAGCTCGTGCTTTCGGATGTGCGCCAGCGGTAGCGGGAGGTCGTTGTCGATCGCAAACCGGACCCGCTGCGGTGACGACATGCTCATGGAGTCGTCGTTGGAAAGGTAGGTCGCATCGCCCCAGCCCTCTGCGGAGGGCGGCCACTGGGGCTCGAGCCTCTCCACCTGGACCGGCTCTTCCTCGAACTGGGATACGTCCATCCCGTCCGCGGGGGCGGAGGCGGGGGCGGTCTGTCTCTTATACACATCTGACGCTGC
>CAJXVA010000189.1 GCA_913061055.1 uncultured Pseudomonadota bacterium | reverse complement strand
ACGAGATGTAGAGAGGTCTCGTGGGCTCGGAGATGTGTATAAGAGACAGCCTGAGGAGGGTGTCCTCGTCGGCGGGGG
This sequence comes from uncultured Pseudomonadota bacterium, assembly GCA_913061055.1. GTDB lineage: Bacteria > Myxococcota_A > Polyangia > Nannocystales > Nannocystaceae > CAJXVA01. Next base: position 16,813 of record CAJXVA010000189.1, on the reverse strand, counting down.
ACCACGCGCCGACGACCTTCGAGGCTGCCGCGCGGCACTGCGTCTCGGCACCGGTCGACACGACCCACATCGCGCCCGCCCCGAGTGTGCCCGCGACGACGACCGCCGCCCCCGTTTGCCAACGAGCGCGCCGCGGCGGAGCGGTCTGTGCGAGCAGCGTCGCCATGTCCGGCCACCGGTCCGCGGGATCCGTCGAGATGCCGCGCAACAACGCGTGCCACACCGCGCGCGAAACGGACGCCGGCCGGGCCGGAAGCTGCGTTTCGCCCTCGAGAATCGCGCGCGTGATCGACGAGGGCGACTTGCCGGGAAACGCCCGGCGTCCGAGCGCGCACTCCAACCAGGTTGCACAGAACGCGAACTGGTCGGCACGCGCATCCAGAGCCTCCCGCCGATGCTGCTCGGGAGGCATGTACGCCGGCGTCCCCAGGGGCGAGACCTCGGTGCCCCCACCGGTTCGGTCCTGAAGCTGCGCCAGCCCGAAGTCCAGCACCAGGACCCGCCCATCGTCCGCGATCATGACGTTGTCGGGCTTGAAGTCGAGATGGACGAGGCTCTGCGCATGCGCGGCGGCGAGACCGAGGCCCGCCTCGCGCATCACCGCGCCGAGCGCCGACATGTTCCCCCGATTGTCTTCGCTCCAGGTCCGCAGGGTCTTGCCCTCGACGTACGCCATCGCGATGAAGACACCGTTGGGCAGGTCCCCGACGTCGTGCACGGTGACGACGTTGGGGTGGGAGAGGCGAGCCAGCGTCTGCGCCTCTTCGCGAAGCCGCGTACCGCCCGAGCCGCGGCGGCGGACGATCTTCAGCGCAACGGTTCGGTCGAGCTCGGGGTCGTGCGCCGCGTAGACCGTCCCCATCCCGCCGCGCCCGAGCGTACGCAACACGAGGTACCGACCCACGATGTCGCCGCGCACCAGCTCGGACGAGGCATACTCCAGCTTCGGAGCATCGTCAGCCCCGAGAGTCTGGTCGCCATCGATCTGGGGAGAGGTCTCGGACAGAGCACCCAGCGTACACGGTTGGGGCCGCGTTCCTGTACCCTGAGCGTCGATGCACCTGTTCCTCCGGCGCCACTGGCTCGGGCTCGTAGGTGCGAGCTCTATCGTCGGATGCCGCGCCGCAGGAGCCCGAACACGAGAGCCCGGCCGGGAGTCCTACCCCGCGTTTCGTGCGGCCCACCCCTCGGCACTGCTCGAACCCGCGCCTGGCCCGGCTCGGTTCGACAACGCGGCGTTGGATGCTCGTCTGTCGGCTGTGCAGTGGTCGGGCCCGCTCGGTCCGATGCGCGGATGGCTCGCGCTCCCCGAGGGCGACGGCCCGTTCCCCGGCCTGGTCTGGCTGCACGGAGCGTTCGCAGCGTCCTGGGAACAGTTCGAGCCCCTGGGCGCAGCGTTTCCGCCCCCTGACTTCGCGGTGTTCATCCCGACGTGGCGCGGCGAAAACGGCAACCCGGGGGAGCGGGAGTTGCTCGCAGGCGAGTTGGACGATGCGGTCGCCGCGGTGCGCTGGTTCTCCCAGCGCGCCGAGGTCGATGCGTCCCGGATGTTCGCCCTGGGTCACTCGGCCGGCGGCGCTCTGTCGGCTCTGCTCGCGCTGATCCCCGACCTCCCGCTGCGGGAGACCGCCAGCGTCGGCGGGATCTATGTTCCGCAAACCTTCGCACGATGGGCGAAGACCGAGCACAACGGCCCCCTGGTTCGCTTCGATGCCAACGACCCGAACGAGGGCCGCTTGCGAACCCTCCAGGGAAACGTGCCAGACCTGCTGCGGCCGCACATCGCCTACGTCGGCCACGACGACCCCTGGTTCCACCCCAACGTCGAGCAAATGAAGGACGCGGCCTCCGCAAGCGGCGCTCCGTTCGAGGCCGCCTTTGTCGAGGGCGACCACATGAGTTCCCTGGTGTCCGGGTATACGAAATACCTCGCCCGAATCCGCGGGGCAGCCTCATGACCCGACTCTTGATCGCGGCGCTGTTCCTGGTCGGATGCCGAGTGACGACGCCGCCCTCTGCCCCGTCGGCGGTCCCGAGCACGCCCTGGTATGCGACCGGTCCCACAGCACCCACGACCAAAGTGTTCCTCATCGCAGGCGGTGACGACGTCGCGAACTTCGCGGCGGAAGTCCTCGAGCAGCGGACGCTGTGGCGCCGGGCAGGGCTCCGAGAGGACCAGATCGCATGTTACTGGGCGAGCCCCTCCGCCGAAGACTTCGCGAAGGACCAAGCCCAGTTCGAAGCGCTTTCCGTCGCCCTGAGGTCCTGCCACATGGCAAGCCCCCAGCGTGTCGCCGCCGACCTCCGGGTGGCGGCCGAACACGCGGATGGGTTTGTGTTCGTCTATGTGACCTCGCACGGCCTCGCTTCCCAACTGGGCCCGTTGGAGTCCTCGAAGAACCGCCGGACCGCCCGCCTCGTGGCCTCGTTGACCGACGCAGAGCGTGACGTTCTGGGGCCAGCTGCGATCGGGCTTCAGGCCGGTGATGGCCCCGAGATCGGGGAGCCCCGCGCCATCGTGGCCGACTTGCGCCGCGGCTCCGAGCCCGACTCACTCGTCTTCACGCCGCGGACGCTGGGGCCCTTGCTGGCCGCGTTTCCTGCAAGTGTCCGAAAGATCGTCGTACTGCAGGCCTGCTTCTCCGGCGGGTTCATCAACCACCACGCGACCGAGGATGCAGGTCCCTCGGACGGGGCCGACGCCTTGCTCAGCGTCCCCAACCTAACCGCGATGACCGCCACCGCGGCCGAACGTCCGAGCTTCGGGTGTGGCTCCGGGGGGGCCCGCACGTACTTCGGCGGCGCCTTCAACGTTGCGTTGGCCCGCGCCCTCGAACAACACGCGCCCGGCGAACTTCCCTGGCACGAGATCTACGACAAGGTGGTCTTTGCGATCGAAGCGATGGAGGCCGTCCAGGGCACGCGCAGCTCCCTGCCAGGATTCGTCCAGACGGCCACGTCGGGACCCTAGCGGCCCTCGGCGATGCGCCTCACGGGCGCGCCTTGCCCAGCAACAGCCGATACAAGATGTCGGGCCCGCGGCGGAGTAGTTGCTGCAACAACACCGCCGCGGCCAGGGAAACAAACGGGAGCACGATCCACACCGCCAGACGTGCCGCCGGCGCGTCGATGCCCATCGACAACGTCAGACCTCGGAGTCCGCGGAGCACGAGCGCGTGACTGAGGAACATCGCGAAGATCGCCGGCTCGAGCCAAGTCCTGATGAACCGGCGCGAGGGCTCGTGCTCGGACACCCGCATCGCCAGCACCCAAAACGAACTCGCGCACACCGGCCGGCGAACCAGCGCATCGAAGGCGTTGGTGTCGATCAGCGCCAGCGCGTCGCCGGTCAGCGGACGCGCGGCAGACACGAGCACCAACCCTGCGAGCAACCACGGCGCGAGGCGGCCAACGAAGCCCACCAACCGCAGCCGCTCCAGCTGCAAAACGCCAAAACCAACCCCCAGCGAGAAGTACGAGAGGATCTGGGAGTGGGCGAGCCAAGGTTTCGTGCTCACGAAGCCCCCCATCAAGACCAGCGGCAGCAGGACCCACAGCCGGAGCCGACGAATCGCCAGGACAAGCAACGGCGTCGCCAACGAGATCAGGAAGAGGTCGCGCAGGAAGGTCAGCGGCCGCGTGACCCCGTGGTTGGTGACCGCAAACACGGCGTTCACGAGGTCCTGCGGCATCGGCCGGCGCAGCGCGTACATCGTGGCCAGCGCGAACCCGTTCCACACAACCATGGGGACGAGCAGGCCCTGAACCCGACCCCACGCGGCGGCGCCCCAGGACCGCGACGAAAACACGCGCACCATGAGCAGCCCGGACACCACGGAGAGCAACAGCACACTCGAGCGACCCAGCAGGTCTCGCAACACTCCTTGCATCGCCGCGCCCACGAGGGTGTCGCCCTCCCCCATGGAGATGTGCACGTAGGCGACCGGAACGATGCAGAGCACCCGGCACGCCGCGATGCCGTCCGAGTGGGTCGCGATCAAGCCGCGTAGCGCATCATCGGACCGGACTTCAGGCATCACCGACGGGGGCTATTCACGGGTCAGGTAGGGGTAGTTCTGCAGCATGCCAACCGCCCACGCCTCGCCGAGCGTGGTCTCTTGTCCGAGGTGTCGCTGATGCAGGTCGCGGCGCAGACTCTGGGCATCGAAGTCCATCTGCCCCAGTGCGTCTTCGTTGGTGAAACCTCTCTTGACGTCGAGCACCACGCCCTCGGCGAATGGGAGACGTTCGACCCCCGCGCCCGGCGTGCCGGTGGTGTCCGGCGCCTGAACGACGACGTCGTGCGTGCGCGTGAGGAGGTTGTGGTCGTTCGCCAGCGAGTCCTGGTACGCGCCGGTCATGAAGAAGCCCAGATAGTACGGCTCCTTGGTTTTGCGGCGCTCGTGAAGTGGCAGGAAGCGCAGGTTCTCCTCGGGGTGGGCGAAGCTCTTGAGGCACCCGTCGCTGTCGCAGGTGATGTCGATGATCTCCGCGGTGACGCTGGGACGCTCTCCATGGCGACTCAGTGGCGCGGCAGGGAAGACCTGGTCGATGGCCCACGTGTCCGGCAACGACTGGAAGATGGAGAAGTTGGCCAGGTACTTCCGGTGGGCGGACCCGAGGTACTCGACGATCTCCTCGGAGGGGCGCTTGAGCGTGGCGACGATGCGGGCGATCTTCAGACGAACCCGCTGGAACAACCCCTCGGCGTTGGCGCGGTCTTCGATGGTGAGGTAGCCCTTCGAAAACAGCGAGAGCACCTCGTCGCGGAGATCGATCGCGTCGTGAAAGTACTCCTCGTAGTTCTTGACCGAGACCAGCTCCAGCGTCTCGCGCAGGGTTGAGATGAGGCGGTTCTCATCGTCGGTGGGCTCGGGCAACGGCAACAGGTCGCCCTGCACCTCACGGAGGTCGGTGATCGTGACCGCGTGGGTGGCCACCACCGCACGCCCGCTCTCGGTGATGATGTGCGGCGGCTTGGCCTCGTTGAGCCGGACGGCCTCGGCGACCTCGAACACGGTCTGTGATGCGTACTCCTCGACGGAGTAGTTGGCCGACGAGGGGTACGACGAACGGGAGCCGTCGTAGTCGACCCCAAGTCCCCCGCCCATGTCGAGGAACTGCATGTTGGGCGCGTAGCCGGACTGCAGCTCGGCATACAGGCGGGCCCCCTCGCGAACCGCCTGTTTGATCTGTTTGATGCGCGTGATCTGGGATCCGATATGAAAGTGCAGCAGGATCAGCTTGTCGACGAGGTCGTGCTCCTCGAGGCGCCGCACCACAGCGAGGATCTCACTGGTCGTCAGGCCAAACTTCGACGTCTCGCCACCGGAGCTTTGCCACCGGCCGCTGCCCTTGGCGTAGAGCTTGGCCCGGACGCCAACATCGGGGACCACGGCCCACGGTTGGGCGGCAGCGGTGTCGACATAGCGGATGACCTCTCGAACCGACTCCAGAATGATGATGACGCGATGCCCAATCTCGGCGGCATGAAAGGCCATGCGCATGAACTCGCGGTCCTTGAAGCCGTTGACCAGCAGCGGCGCGCCCTCGGTCGGTGGCCGTGACATCGCGAGCAGGAGTTCGGGCTTGCTGCCCGCCTCGAGGCCGACCGGTACCGATGCCCCGTCCACGACCGCCTCGATCACCGACCGGCGCTGGTTGACCTTGACCGGCAACACGCCGGTGTATGAGATGGCGAGCTCGTTTTCCTCGATGGCCTTGGAGAAGGCACGGCTGAGGCGATCCAGACGCGCCCCGATCATCGACGGGAAACGGACGACAAACGGGGGGTGAACGCCCTGCGCTTCGAGGAACGTCGCGACCTCGTGCAGGTCGACCGGAGGCAAGCCGGGTGCGCGGAACGTGAGATGCCCCTGCTCGGTCACCCCGACGAACTCCTCGCCCCAGCGCTCGACGCCGTAGCGCCGCAGCGAGTTCTCCATCACGAAGTTGCCCTGCGGGGTGTCCATGATGCCCCTCCGTACCGCCCCAGTGGCCCGTGGGGCAAGCGACAAAACACGTTGCCCCGGTGCCGAGAGCGCGGTGTATCGTGCCGTCCCCTCGCGGGGGAGCAAACACCGATGGCGTCGTACCAGTACATCTTCACGATGCGCCAGCTGAAGAAGGTCTTCGGCAATGGCAAAGAGGTCCTCAAGGGCATCAACCTCCAGTTCTTCCCGGGAGCCAAGATCGGCATCCTCGGCCACAACGGAGCGGGCAAGTCGACCCTGCTCAAGATCATGGCCGGCGTGGACAAGGAGTTCCTCGGCGAGGCCGGACCTGCCGAGGGCGTGCGGGTGGGCTACCTGCCCCAAGAGCCGCAGCTCGACGAGACCAAGACGGTCAAGGAGAACATCGAGGAGGCCGTCTCCGAGATGAAGGGCACGCTCGAGAAGTTCAACGAGGTGTCCATGAAGATGGGCGAGCCCATGACCGACGACGAGATGAACGCGTTGCTCGAAGAGCAGGGCAAGCTGCAGGACATCATCGAGGCCGGCGGCGGCTGGGAGCTCGACCACACGCTCGAGCTGGCAATGGACGCCCTGCGGACCCCACCGGGAGACTCACCGGTGACGCACCTCTCCGGTGGTGAGAAGCGCCGGGTCGCGCTGACGCGGCTGCTGCTCGAGAAGCCCGACCTGCTGCTGCTCGACGAGCCGACCAACCACCTCGATGCCGAGAGCGTCGCGTGGCTGGAGAAACACCTTCACGACTATCCCGGCACCATCGTCGCCATCACCCACGACCGGTACTTCCTCGACAACGTCGCCGGGTGGATCCTCGAGCTCGACCGCGGCGCCGGCATTCCGTGGGAAGGCAACTACTCCTCCTGGCTGGACCAAAAACAGAAGCGGCTGTCCCAGGAGGAGAAGACCGAGAGCAAGCGCCAACGAACACTTCAGCGCGAGCTCGAGTGGATCAACATGTCGCCCAAGGCGCGGCAAGCCAAGAGCAAGGCACGGATCACCGCCTACAACGATCTCCTACAGCAGGCGCAAGAGACCCGGGTCGACAAGACCAACCTCAAGATTCCCTTCACCCGCAGGCTGGGCGGCAAGGTCGTCGAGTTCAAGGGCGTCAAGAAGTCCTACGGCGACAAGCTGTTGTTCGAGAACCTCGAGTTCACGCTGCCGCCCGGCGGCATCGTGGGCGTCATCGGCCCCAACGGCGCCGGCAAGTCCACCATGTTCCGGCTGCTGGTCGGTGAGGAGAAGCCCGACGAGGGTCAGGTGGTCATGGGCGACACCGTCGATTTGGCGTACGTCGACCAGAGCCGCGACGCACTCGACGCCAAGAACACGGTGTACGAGGAGATCTCCGAAGGTGCCGAGACCATCGACATGGCCGGCGTCGAGCTCAACGCCCGCGCCTACGTCAGCCGGTTCAACTTCAACGGCACCGACCAGCAGCAAAAGGTCGGCGTCCTCTCCGGCGGAGAGCGCAACCGGGTGCACCTGGCCAAGCTCATCAAACGCGGCGGCAACCTGCTGCTTCTCGACGAGCCTACCAACGACCTCGACATCGAAACGTTGCGTCACCTCGAGGATGCCTTGTTGGACTTCCCCGGTTGTGCGGTGGTGATCAGTCACGATCGCTGGTTCCTCGACCGGATCGCGACGCATATTCTGGCGTTCGAAGGCGACTCCAAGGTCACCTGGTTCCAGGGCAACTTCGCGGACTACGAGGCCGACCGGAAGCGGCGGCTTGGGGATGATGCGTTGGTACCGAAGCGGATTAAGTACCGGAAGCTGACCAAGTGATTCGCGACCCCCGTCGCGAATCACGTAGCGGCGTGTAGCGAATGGCGCCCTCGCCATTCGCGGGCGCCGGGCCCATGCCCCAAAACGTCCCCGAGCGAATCACGTCGCGGCGTGTAGCGAATGGCGCCCTCGCCTTTGTTGTGGTTCGGTCGGGCGCGTCACACCGTGGGCAACGAGGCGTCATCAGCCGTGTCGGGGTCGCCCGCCCGATAGCACGCTCGCTTGAGAGCCCGCAGAGCGTCGACAGCGTGGTCGCCCCAGTGGATGTCGAAGTGAAACCGCCACTCCCACACTGCTGAGCCGTGCTCGCCGCGGTCGTAGGGGAGCAATCCGCGGTTCACGTCACGATAGATGTCGAGGAAGTCGTCCGTCAGCGAACCCACGCCCGGTTCGTCATCGGTCCAGTCGTAGGGATCGAAGACCTCTCTGTAGTGGTCGAATTCGCCGAAGCCGGGCCAGCTGGCGGGGACCTCGATTTCGTCCTCCACGTCCGGCGCCCTGCCATCTCCCTGCGGCAACGCGCATCCTGCGGCGAAGAGGTCCGCAGCTGCCCTTCGGGCCAGGTGAAGTCGTTCCGGAAGAGCGAGCTCGTGCGCCTCGCGGACAAACACGCAGAACGCACGGGCAACCTCGGCGAAGCGCGAGACTTCATCCATTTCGCCCCAGTATACCGGCTGCGCACCATTGGCGATGGATACATATCCCGCCTCACCCCTCGGGCGGAATCTGCTCGCACGTTGCCGCCACAACCTCCGCCAACGCCGTCCCCAACACCCCGGTAAAATCCGGAGTCCCGCCCGCCGACAGGTCGACCCAAGACACCGGCGGCCCGCCGAACCCATCCATGAACTCGGTCAGCCGCGTGTTCGTGTTCGCAGCGTTGTTGTAACAAGCGCCCGCGATCGCCCCGGAGGTCACGATGCACATGTCGCCGCACCCGGCCTTGGCGTCGCTGACGATGTCGACGAAGTCGCTCGTCGGGACACCCGGCGGGCTGAGGTCGGGCGAATCGGAGAGCAGGAACAAGACGAGCACGGCGTTCGTCCGCATGAAGCCTTCGTTGAACGCCGCGTTGGCCGGATGGAACGGATACGCGGCGCCGGCCACGACGGTCTCGGTGTTGGAGTGCGGCGCCGCGCCATCGATCACCCCGGTCATCGCCCCGCCGAACCAGGTCGTGAGGCCCGCGGTGTCGCTCCCCGTGCTCACGGCGTAGTAGCGCTGCGCATCGTGCTCATACAGCCGGCCCTGTTGGCCGTTCTCGCCGTTGTTTCCGTCCTGCGGCGGATAGAACACGCCGTCGGTGACCGAAGCCTCGCAGCTCGGACCGCCCCACCCTCCAGAGTTCCCCGGATCGTAGAACCCGGTCGCCCGGGTCAGACCGACGTGCAGGTCGGTGCCCATCGGCAGCGCATTCACCATCTCGTCGACGAACTGGGGGAACGCCGCGATGACGGGCGCTCGGTGGGTTTCCATCGAACCGGAGTTGTCGACGACGAACAAGATGTCGACGGCATTGCAGCCGCAGTCCATGTCATCGGGGCCACAGTCTGTACCGGGGGTGTCGGTGTCGTTGCCGACGTCGAAGATCGGCTCGCCACCGGTCTCGCCACCGTCGGCCCCTGAAGTCGCCGACGCGGAGCCCGGGCCGCTGCCGTCCCCTTCGCTGCCCGTCGCGCTCGCGCCCGTCGGAGCCGTGGCACCGCCGGCGTCTCCGGAGCCAAAGGGGTCGGTGTCCCGCGGCGCGTCCGAGCACCCCATCACCACGCAGGTTCCGACCAGTACGGCGCGAAGCTTCATGTGGTGGAGGTGGGACCCCTGACCCAACGTGGGTCAAAATTACTTTGCGGGGGCTGACCTCCGGTTGCGGCGGTCACCGAGTGCCTCGTACCGCAGTTCTGAAGTCCGTTACGGGTTTCGCAGAGAGGTTCGCAGCAAGAGAGCGAAGCGTCCCGAAGGGATGCGCAGCGGCAAAGATAGAGGGTACGGAACGCAGGCCTCCCGAACCGAGGGTTTCGGAGCGACCCTCACCCTGGAGGGGTCGCGCAGAAACCCGGCACGGACTCCGGGCGTGAGTTACGAGTACAGCTTCATCGAGCCGATGAAGTCCCGCTTCCCAAGCTCCACTCCAGCATTGCGCAGGATGGTGTACGTCGTCGTCACGTGGAAGTAGAAGTTCGGCTGGGCGAACTCATACAGGTAGTCGTCGCCTTTGATCTTCTTGCCGTCGAGGAACGGCAACACAACTTCGGCCTCCTCCCGGCCTTGAAGCGCGTCGGGAGAGATCGTCTCGAGGAACGCCAACGTCTTGGTGATCCGAGCTCGCAACTCCTCGATCGTGGTCTCGGTGTCGGGATGGGAGGGGACCTCGACACCGGCGAGCCGGGCGGCGCCGGCCTTCGCCGAATCGCACGCCGCCTGCACCTGTCGGCCGAAGGAGAACTGGTCCGGTGCCAGCCGGATGCCGACGAAGTTGTTGGGGTCGAACGACCGAGACTCCGCGTGGCTCACCGCCTTGGACAACCATCCGTCGAGGTTGCGAAGCATCTTGGACCACTGGAACACGGACGCGGTATGGAGCGACATCGCGGTCTGTACGGCACCGCGGACCTCGCCGTTACGCGCCACGGCAGGGAGTGCGCTACCCTGCGAGCGGGCCGGATGCTGAAGAAGATCGCCATCGCACTCGGCGTGCTCACGCTCCTGGGCGGCATCGCACTGTTCGTGCTGTATCGGCAGGCCACCGCGCTCCCGGACTGGGCGGAAGCCGAGGTCGCCGAACAAGCGGACCTCGATCCGGATGCGCCCGTGGTCTGGGAGGCGGAGTCCGAGGGCGAGCCGGTGCTGGCCCCCGAGCTCGAAGCCGCCCTCCCTCCGGATCCGCTCCCGCTCTCGCCGAACCCGGAGGTCCGCACGAGCCCATCGGCCGGTAAGCCGAAGGCGACTCGGTCCAAGAAGAAGGCCAAGCGATACGTGCTCAAGGGCTTCCATCGCCGGGGCAAGGGCGCGGGCAAGGACGCGGTCCGAGCTTCGAAGGCGGTGCTCGAGAACGGCCGGCTGGAGGCCGGCGTGGTGTTAGACCTCGCGCGCATCCAAGACGCAAAGATGTCCGACTCTGACCGCGGATTGTACGAGGGGGCGCTCGACGCCTTCCCGCCCCTGCGCAAGAAGAACGTCTACGTGGGCGTGGAGACCCGGCCGGTCCGCAAAGATGGGGTGCTGCAGCTGGGCACCGACGCCAAGCTCCGCGTGGGTTCCATTCGCTACAGCATCGGCTCTGCGGCGAAGAAGCTCGGCATGAGCGAGGCGGGGCTGCGTAAGAACCTCAATCGCCACCTGCGACGCCTCGGCTTCAAGGATCCGGGCTGACGCTGCGCAGCATTTGCCGTCGCTCGATTTGCGCCGCAGGCCAACATCGGACTCGGTGCAGAAGTTCGAAGTCAGGCCGCGGTTCGAGCTGCGGCTTGCCGTCGCGCCGCAGACCCTCGAAGCGTCTCTGCAGGCCGCGGTCGAGGACGACGTGTCCAGCTGGGCCCGGCTGCCGTACGCCGAGTTCGGGGTGCCGCAGGACGAACGGCACGCGTGGTCGCCTCGACTGGCCGTTTGTGTGAAGGATCCCGAGTCGGGGGAGGACGAGCTTCGACTGCAGTGTCGCTTCCAGCCGGAGGCCGCCGTCTGGACGTTCTACATGGCACTCACGGCCGGACTGAGCGTGAGTGGATGCCTCGCCATCACCTGGATCTGCGCGTCGTGGATCATGGGCGCGAGCCTGGTCGGTCCGCTGTGCGCATTGGCTGGCGCGTTGTCACTGGGCGCTGCGCTGTTCGGCGCATCGCAGCTCGGCCAACGCAAGGCCCGCACGCAAATGAGCGGACTCCGAGACCGCCTGTGGATGGCGCTGTGTGATGCCGATGCCCGCTCGCGAGGGGAGAAGCCCCTGACCGTGGATCCGGCGTGGACCCGCGGAGGAAAAGGCGCTCCGTGAACCGTCTTGTCGTGCCCTTGATCGTTGTGTTGTTCACGCTGATCTACAGCGCGAACGTCGGCGCGGCACCGCTGCGCGTGGGCACGAAACACGCGCCTCCCTTCGCCGAGCTTGGGGCCGATGGCCAGTGGCACGGGATCAGTATCGCGCTGTGGGAGGACCTCGCCGGCGACCTCGACGTCGAGTACGAGTATGAAGAGCGGGACCTTCCGGGTCTGCTCGAGGGCCTCGAGGACGGCTCGCTCGATGTGGTGGCGGCTGCGCTCACGGTCACCGCCGAGCGCGAGGCCAAGCTCGATTTCACCGCACCCTTTCACACGACGGGACTGGCCGTCGTCGTGCGCGATGAGAACACCCCGGTCTGGCTGCAGGCGCTTCGGCTGCTGGCCTCCGCCAGCTTCTTGTCGCTGATCGTGCTTGTCGGCGCGCTCCAGCTCGCGGTGGGCTCGGTCGTCTGGGCTCTGGAAAAGCGCGCCAACCCGGACCAGTTTGGGCAGCATTCGCTGTGGCGCGGGCTGGCCGCGGGCTTCTGGTGGTCGACCGTCACCATGACCACCGTCGGCTATGGCGACAAGACGCCCCGGACCATGGCCGGGCGCGTGGTCGCGCAGGCGTGGATGCTTTGCAGTGTCGTGATCGTGTCGGTGTTTACAGCCACAGTGGCCTCCAATCTCACCGTGGAGCAGTTGTCCTCTCGGGTGCGAAGCGCAGCCGATCTGCGCAATGTGAAGGTTGCCGTGGTCGAAGGGAGCACCTCCGACCTCTACGCCGAGGCGCACGACATCGACGCGATTCGGCACAATCGGTTGAATTCCGCCCTCACCGCACTCCGAGACGGCGACGTCGACGCGGTGGTTCATGACGCGCCGTTGCTGCAGGAGGAACTCCGATCCCCCGACACCGCATCCCTGCGGATGCTCGGCTTCCGATTTCGACGGCAGGACTACGCGTTCGCGGTGCCTACGGGGAGCCCAGTCCGCGAATCGATCAATCGCGCACTCCCTGAACGCCTGCGTCGAAACGAGGAAGCCACGCTCGGCGACAGCGGCGCGAGATTGTGAGGTGCCTAGGGGTCCAGGGTAGACTGGGACCATGCAGAGCCGAGCTTGGATGTGGGGAATGGGGCTGGCCGTGCTCACCGGGTGCGCCAACCCGTGTGAGGACGATGGATTGATTCAGGATCAGGCCGAGGGCTGCGCGGCGGACTCCGCGGGGAGCGCTGGGGAGACCGAGGGTCCCATCGGCATCGACTCGGAGACCGAGAGCGAAACCGCCAGCGCAACGGCGAGCGCATCGGATTCCGCCAACTCCGACAGCAACTCGAACAGCGGGACCGACTCGGAGACCGACTCCGACTCGGCCTCCGACAGCGACAGCGACAGCGACTCTGACACCGACTCGGCGACGGCTTCGGACTCGGATTCAGATTCAGACACCGACTCGGGCACAGCCACCGACTCGGACTCCGACTCGGACTCCGACACTGACTCGGGCACGGCCTCCGACTCCGACTCCGACTCCGACTCCGACTCCGACTCCGACTCCGACTCCGACTCCGATACCGCCGGCTCGACACCGTACTGCGACGACACCGACGAAGACGGATTCGGCGACCCCGACGCATGCATCGACGTCCCGGACGGCGAGACGCCGCCCGACGGGTCGGTCCCCAACGGCGAGGACTGTGACGACACCAACGAGAACACGTTCCCTGGCGCGGCCGAGAACGATTCCTTGGACGAGTGCATGCAGGACGACGACGACGACGGTTGGGGTGATGACGACCCCCCCGAAGGCGTCACCGAGGGCACGGACTGCGACGACGACGACATTGCGACCTTCCCCGGCGCGGCCGAACTCGACTCGATGACCGAATGCATGCAGGACGAGGACGACGACGGCTGGGGCGACGACAGCCCGGACGATGGCGTCACGGCCGGATCGGATTGTAGCGACGACGGGGTCGACCCCTGCGTCGTGTTGATCACCCAGGACGGCACCGACGACAACCCGTACGACCAGGACCTCATCGCAGCGCTCGTGCTCGACGGGTACGAGGTCCTCAACTTCGCAGACACCGACGTGGTGCTGGCGGACGGCAATGGCGTGGACGTGGTCGTCATCTCGGAGACGGCGCTCTCCGGCGAGATCGCAGGCACCATGGCGGACACCCCCGCCCCGGTGGTCTGCCTCGAGGGGCTCATCTGGGACGAAATGGGAATGGCGCCCCAGGCCGACACCACCGGAACCGACGACGTTGTGATCCTCGACGAGGCCAACCCACTCGCCGATGGGCTGACCGGTGATGTCACGGTGGTCAGCGGTCCCGGTGCGGGCTTGTTCTTCGTTCCCGCCCCTGCCGGGGCGACCATCATCGCCGGAGTCGCAGGCAGTCCCGACGACGTCGTCGAGTTCGCCTACGAAGCGGGCGCGACCATGCTGGATGGGTTCGTTGCACCCAACCGCCGTCTGGGCCTCGGCTTCGACGCAGACCAGAGCGGCGCACCCAATGTGGACGTGGAAGCGGACGGCATCACGCTGTTCCGCGCTGCGGTCACGTGGGTGACCGGGGGCTGAACATCATCAACGCCCGGGTGTACAGCGGCGTGAATCCACGTCGCTGTACGTTTTGGTTCGACTTCGATCCGGGCGTCGTCGTGACACAGGCCAAGCTGGCGCCGTGATCCCGAGCGACGGCCAGCCGGTGTTCGAGCATCGCAGTGTGAAGGCCCTGCCGACGGTGGCTGCGGAGCGTCGCCGCCCCCCCGAGAAACGCGATGCCATCTTCCAGGGACATGCTCGCCGCGGCGACGAGCTCCCCGCCGCGCAGCCCAACATGGCGGTCGGCCCGGTCCGCCATCGACCGCACCGCTTTGCGAAGCTCGATGCGTGAGACCGGTTCCACCGCGCTGCCGTCCTCTTCGTCTGGAGCCATGAACCCGGCCACGATGATGTCGAGCCACGACTCGAGTTCCCCCGGCGGACTCTGCCGGACCTCGATGTCCTCGCGAACGATCACCGACGACTCGCCCTCCAGGGACTGGCCCAGCACGACCTCGAACCCTGAGAGTCGATAGCCTCGCTCACCGAGCGCGAGCGCGACATCGGGCTCGACCAGGCTCGGGAGCTCGACCACCACGCTCGCGCCCGAGGCCGCGAACAGCTCCTCGACTTCCGCCAGCGCAGGCACGTCCAGATCCACGCCGACAACCTTCGTCAGCGGCGACTGCGACCCCGCGAAGATCGCCATGCCGCCGCCGACCTCCAGCGTGAATCCGCCGACACTCTCCGCGGCTTGCCCAAGGTCCTTCGCGACCGCGCTCTCGATGCGCCGACACAGCTCAAGGGAACAGAACACTGTTCAGCGATGTATCACGGGGTTGGATGCCCATTCTCGCGAACGCCCGGATTCGCGCAAACTTCGTGTGCCAGGAGCGTGGCCCTCACCACGGCGTCGGCTGATCGGCCCCGTTCACCCAAGCCCAGCCGCGAGGATCTCCCACAGCGGGAGCATCAGGACCGCCAGCATCGAAGACACCACCACCGCCCCGGCGACGCGGTCGGCTTCGACGCCAGCATCGTGGGCCATGGAGAACGTGGTGATCGCCAGGGGCATCGCGGCAAGCAGCACATGCACCCGCGCCAACTCGGGCGGCAGCCACCCGAGGATCACGGCAGCCCAGGCGAGGCCCAACACCAACGCCGGGGCCAGCAGCATCCGCACGGCGACCAGGCTCAGCACCGCAGCGCCGATGCTGCGAAGTCTTGCCCGCTCGGTGAACACGTGAAGGCCCAGCAGGAACAGCGCGACGACGGCCGCACTGTCGGCGAACGGTTGCAGTCCATCTGCGGTCACCCGGCGCAGGTCGGCGGAGCCCGCACGCATGCTCAGACCCACCACAGGGGCCCAGAACAAGGGCTGCCGAGCAACACGACGCACGACCTCGAGTACGCCGCCGGGGGCTCCGGCGGCCCTGGCCAGCAACGCCGGCCCCACGGTCACCGCACCGGTCACGTGAACCGCCACCGCCAGCGCTGCGGGGCCGGCCATGCCCTCCCCCATCACGGCGAGCACGTACGGCAAACCGAGATACGCGACGTTGCCAAACGTCATCCCAAGACCGAGCGCAGAATCTCTGGCCCGCGGAACGCCGAGCAGCATCAGCGTGAGCGCAACCGGCCACAGCAGCCAGAACGCAGGCTCGGCCGGGATGACGGCAGAGGGCAGCAGCAATCCGCGGGTGACCAAGGCCGGAAACCCGATGTACAGCGCGTACCGGTTGAGCACGACGACCGCCGCCCGCGGATCCGGGAACAGCCGCAGCGCCCCGCAACCGGCTCCCAGCAACGCGGGGACCCCGAGTTGGAGCAGACGCAGCGCGTTGTCGAGTCCGAGGGTCATCGCTTGCGGCGACGCCTGCGATTCTTCAGCGATCCGTCGGCCAGCATCTCAGACGTCCGCCTCCGCGTGATCTCGACCTCGGGGTTCGCGAACACGCGGTCGGGCCACGGCAAGTCGCGGGGACGCTTGTTCATGATGCTGACCTCGTAGGTGGAGTGCGGGAGACCGAAGAAGTGCCCGAGCTCGTGTGCCATGACGGTAAATTTGGCGATCGAGGAGAGGATCACCCACCGCTTGGCGACGTTGGGTCGGTAGCGCCAGTGCACCCCCCGAATGACCTCCCCGGCCACATCGACGTCGGCAAGCTGTTTCACGACGAAGACGTGGACGACCCCGGTGTTGAACACGTCCTTACCGAGCTGGTCTCGGTCGGACCGCGTCTGGACGTCACCAACCTCGGCGGGCAAGGCATCGGCCGAGGACACCTCGAAGCCGACCGAGATGACGGCGAACAATCGGTTCGCATGCGCGATTTGGTCGTGCAGCCACAGGGGCGTCTGCACGGGGTCGCCCTCGCGCGTGCCGTCCGAGGTGACCACGTGTACCGCAAGGCCGATGCAGCGTTTGGCCGCCACAGGGCACTGGCCGGTCCCCGTCTCAAACGCCCGAAATCCGAGTTGGTCCCTCGCTTGCGCGACGGCGGCGACATGCGCTGCCCACTCG